>SKXQ01000086.1 GCA_007128315.1 Spirochaetaceae bacterium
CCCCAGTCGCCGCGCAGCCCGTCGGCGATGAAATATTTCGAGATGCTGCCGTTGAACAGAGGTGCGCCGGTAATGCCCAGCACGCCGGCCAGGGTCCCGATCCCGATCGCCGGCATTGTGCGCAACACGCCCCGGATTTCCGCGTACGATCGCGAGCCGTAGGCCTCGATAATGCTGCCGGCGGTCAGGAAGAGCAGGCCCTTGAACAGGGCATGGTTCACGATGTGGTACATCCCGCCCCAGAACGCGGTCTCCGTACCGAGGTTGAGCCCCATCACGATCAGGCCGACCTGGCTGACGGTGTGATAGGCCAGGATTAGCTTGATGTCCTTCTGGCAGATGGCCAACAGGAACCCGACGATCGAGGTGACGAAGCCCACGACCATGAAAAACGAGGCGGCGTCGATCTGGGGCGCAAAGACCTCGCCGAGGCGGATCAGCAGGTAGACCCCGGCCTTGACCTGCACGCCGGACAGGACTGCCGAGACGACCGACGGCGCGCTCGGCGCGCCGTGCGCGCGGGGCAGCCAGCTGAACAGCGGGAAGAGGGCGGCTTTCATGGCGACGGCCGTCATGATCAGGGCATACGGTACGATCACGGTGGAAGTATTCTCAACGAGATAGAGCCGTTCGTTCAGGACACGCAGGTCCAGTGTACCCGTCATCCGGTAGATATAGCCTATACCGAGGAGCATGAACGCCATCGCAATGAAATTCATCATCAGGTAGAAAATGCCGTCGTACACCGACTGTTTGTCGCGCTTGTACATAATGAGAATGGCAACGCAAAGCATCCCGAGCTCGAAAAGCACGTAGATGTTGAACAGATCACCACTGAGAAACACACCAAGCATTGCCGATTCCAGGAGAAGAACAAGAAAAAGAAAAGTGTTGTCCATGTACCCGGCACGGGTGCTGAAAAGAAACGCGCCCGCACAGAATACGGCGACCAGCAGTACCAGCGGCACTGACAGGCTGTCGGCTACCAGTCGAATGGCGATTCCACTCGGCCAACCGGCAACGTGCTCGAAAACTCCCTGCCCCCACCGGACATCAATGAACAGATCAACTGCGTAGAGAACAGTAACTGCCTGTGTGAGTATGAGGACCGCGTGAAACCATCGCCGTGGCAGAAAGAATGCAAACGCAGCTGATGTGACAGGGAACAGGATGAATAGGTGTAACGGCACCGACGGAAGAAAGTTCATGGCTAGGCGATACTCCAGTCGTGTTTAATGATTTCTGCGAATGAGGATGTCCCAGTCCGCGGTGTCATAGCGGTACGCGACTCGCATGTACATGGCAAGGCACATGGCTGTGACGGAAACTCCGATAACAATGGCGGTAATCATCAGCGCCTGCGGCACAGGGTCGCTGATTACTGGTCCGGAAGACCCGAGTATCGGAGGAGTCGCGCCGACCTGATAGTTTGCAAGCATGAAAAACGCGATCGCAGCGATGTCCATTATGTTAATCGATATGATCGTTTTGATGATATTTCTCTGTGTCATGGCCCCATACAGACCAATAAAAAATAGCACGACGGTAAGATGCGAAAGATCCAGACGACTGATTATCTCCATGACGGACCGACTCCCTTGAAAAATGCGAAACGATCAACAACAACTGCAAGGCCGAGACCAACCTGAAGACCTATGAGTATGTCCATGAGGGTCAGATAGTGAACCTGCAAAAACGGATACCGGTATATGAGGCCGTTAAACAGCAGCAGGATCGGCGCAACGAGAATGAGCGCGAGAAACAGGCGCTCGAAGGCATGGAGCCTCGTGTCGCTGATATCCTCGACTGGGTGAACCACGTAACGTGCAATAAAGACCGACGCGAGAATTCCGCCACCCTGAAACCCTCCGCCCGGTGTGTAGTGTCCGTTGATGATCACATAAAAGCCGAGCAGGAGCATGAACGGATACAGAAAACCGATAACCACCGAGATAATCTGCGACTCGTCTGTTATCGGCTTACTCATGATCCGGCTCCTCTCCATCCACACCGACGTCACCTTCCACGCCGGGTAGAAACTGCATCATACCCACGATGGCGGTTAGCAGTATAAGAGCCTCAAAGATGGTATCGTACATGCGATAGTTCAGAAGCACCGCTGCAACGGCGTTTCGAGCCGATGTATCCTCATAGAAATGCTCGGATACGTAGTCGTAAAGCAGGGGATCGAGTTCCTCGTCGTGTCCAGTCGTGAGGACAATGACACCAAGACAGACGAGCGCAAGAAACACGGCCGACACGATTACCCTCACTGTGCCACCTCCGACTCCGACCATTCGAAACGGACACCCATGCCTGAACCGAAGGCACGCATCCGGAACATGAGTTCTAGTTCCACAACGAGGTAATCATCCTCCGAGCCATAGACAACAAGCGATGCGTCATCCGCGGCAAGCACCAGATCGTAGTCCGGATTTCGCAGGGCCTCGTCGCGGTTCTCGCGGACGAAGACGATCTGAGCTTCACGCTCCCGGCGTGCGAGAAAGGTCCGGATATCCTGAACCGCGTCACTCCGCTGAACTGACGAAATAAGATCGTCCCGAATCCGGTATTCGAAATCCGTTACCACCGCAATGGTGAAAACCTTGTAGCGTTTAAGTGCGGTCAGATACAGGAGGGTAACGAGGCCGCTGCCCATGACAGCTTCAGCGATGGCCAGCTCCGGAGCTGCGTGCAGGAGAAAGAAAAACGCGGCCATCAGAGAAAAAATAGCCAGGTAGATGACTGCGTTTCGCAGGAGTCGGCTGTGTATTGCAAGCAGAGCAAACACGGCCATTGCCACAACAACGATAACCTCGATCACAGCGCGGGATCCCCCTGCCTTTTGCGACCGGGTCGGGCTCGAAATCCCGTCCGATAGGCCGACCGGGCGATCGCATGGGCACCAACCGGCAGGGTAATCAGCTCGAAAATCAGGATTACAAACAGCTTTACCGCAAAGCCGGAGAAGCCTGCAATAAGCATGGCCCCGATGATCAGGGTCAGGAAACCCATCGTCTCGACTTTCGAGGTGATCACGAGGCGCGAGTAGAAGCGATCAAGTTTCAGAAGAGCGAAGACACCGAACGCACTCAGGATCAGACCCGCATAGATGATCCCTTCTCCGATCAGATCGATAACAGCATTCATACGTCGCCCTTCCGTTCGATAAATCGTGCGATTAGCACCTGTGCAAGAAACCCGATGACGGCAAAGATAAGAGCAACATCCAGCACATAGCTTTCACCGGAAATCAGAGCAATCAGGACGCCACCCATAGTCACTTTACTCGCGATGAGTCCGACACCGATCAGCCGGTCCCAGACTGTCGGTCCCATCGCGATACGGACAAGCGTGCCGGTCACGAGAACCGCGAGAAGCACGAAAACAAAGCCCGCGCTATGCATTCCGTGCACTCCTGCTCACCGGTTCTACCGGGAGGAAAACTCGCTCGAAGCTGCCCTTGATGCGTTCAGCGGCTTCTTCGGGACCATCAGTGTCGACGTTTATCCATACGACCTTCATGGTGTCACCGTCGTAGTCAATCGTTACGGTACCCGGGGTAAGGGTAATAGCGTTCGCGATGAGCACACCAGTAATTCGGTCAGGTGCCCGGGTCGGTATGTCGACGATGCCCAGATTCAGTTTACCCTAAAACGTGAGTCGAATTGCATCGAACCCGGACAGGTATATCTGCACGAAGACGATCGCTGCATACTTAAGAAGCTTGATCGGCGACACCTGAAAGCGGTCATGGTACGATGCGCGAAGCGCCACACGTGAGGTCAGCATGAGTGACAGTGAACCGAACAGGACACCCTCGATGATTCGACGCAGTGAAAACGATTCATTCCACAGGCACCAGACGACCATAAGAATCAAAACATAAACCAGGAAACGGTAAGCTGATCGGGAGACGTGCATTCTATATCCAGAAACTGAAATATTCTTCGACGGTATACGAAGGTCCTGTTTGTTTCAAGGCGGCTGGCAAGGTTATTTTCCCGACTTAAGAACAAGCTCAACAACGTTTTCGATATGATAGGTCTGAGGGAACATGTCTACAGGCTGTATGCGAACCAGGTCGTAAGCCTCGGACAGCATGGCCACGTCGCGCGCCTGAGTCGACGGTTTGCAGCTTACGTAAATGATCCTCGGAGGTTTCTCCCGCAGGAGCGTCTTTACGACCGCCGGGTGCAGGCCGGCTCTCGGGGGGTCGAGAATGACGAGATCGGGCCGCTGAAACCCGCCCGGGTAGGTCGTGCTGAGGACGTTTTCGACCGATCCGCACAAGAAGGTGCAATTTTCAATGTTGTTCGCTTCCTGATTCATTCGAGCCGCATCTATCGCCTCGGGAACGTTTTCGACACCGTAGACATGACTCGCAGCTGTCGCAACAAGCAGAGCGATACTGCCGGCTCCGCAGTAGAGATCGTAGACGATCTGCGATCCGTCGAGATTCGCCCACTCACGGACCAGATCGTACAGTCGCTCTGCCTGGTCAGGATTTGTCTGAAAAAATGACTGCGGTCTGATGCTGAAATCTATACCCAGAAGCGTCTCGACAATATCCGCCTCGCCATAGCGAAGCGTCAGACGCGCATTCTGCAGCGTATCATTCCGGCTCGTGTTTACCCCCACGTAGAATGACGTGATTTCCGGAAACGTATCGCGGAACATGACTTCATAGCACGCGGCAAGATCATCACGTTCAGTCCCGAGAACGAGAATGACCATAACCCCGCCGTTGCGGCTTGTTCTGATGATCAGGGACCTGAGATCACCCGCATTCTCGACCGGGTCATAAAACAGATCGCCACGCTCGCGCGCATAGGTGCAGACGGTATTACGTATGCGGTCTGAGAGCTGATCCAGAAGAAAGCATTCGCTTATCTGCAGAACCTTGTCGAAACTGCCCTTGACGTGAAAACCGAGTGCGTCCCGCGCCGAAAAGACATCATCGCTCTCTATCTCGGCGGGGGTCAGCCACCGCCGGTTCGAGAAGCTGAAATCAAGCCTGTTTCGGTAAAACCGGTCGCTGCGAGACGGCATGACATCGGGAACCACGGGTCTCGGGACAGCAGCCAGTCGGTCAAAAATCTGTTCAACAAAGTATTTTTTATATCTACACTGTTCCGCATACTCGAGAAACTGCCATTTGCATCCACCGCAGTGCTCAAAATGTCGACAGAACGGCGCGACCCGATCGGGCGACCGTGTCACAAACTCGACGGGATGGGCGAACGCAAAGCGTTTCTTCTTTTTGTGCACCCGCGCGTGTACAACTTCGCCCGGGAGAACATCCTCAACGAAGATGACCGGCCCGTTCTCCGGCTTCGCGACACCGTGCCCGGTGTATTCGAGATCGACGATTTCTAGATCCTTGAGGTTTTTTTCCATTCGAGGCATATCTGACTCGGACTATACGGCACCGGGGGCGGACTTACAAGGCTGCAGTAGTCATACCGGTTTCGAAGGCTTATACTGTTAATGAAGGTCTGAGATTAATTCCATAGGAGGATTATCCCTACATGAAACGTAAAACGCTACTATATGTCATAGTCGGCTCGCTCCTTCTTTTCATGGGCGCATGCGCATCGGCCCCCGAAGAAGAGCCGGAAATCCCGGTTGTCGATGATGCCGCACAAAACGAGGCAGCCTCCCTCCGCGAGACCATTATCGAGTACGGACTCGACGAATACGAGGCAGACGAGTTTGCCGCCGGTGATGCCCAGTTCAGCGCGGGCACCGCGAATCTTGTCGACGATCCCGAGTCGGCGGGAGAAAACTTTCGCATGGCAATCGGCCACTTCGAGACCGTGATCAGTCGGGGCTTTCCTGCGCTCCTCGGCGAGCGCGAAGAAGCCGCAGAAGCGGTACGCGAAGAAGCCCTTGCGGCTCGAGCCGACGTGGCAGCAGCAACCGCTTTCACAAGTGCAGACACAAAGCTCGGTCGGGCACGGACACAACGAGCCGATGGATCGTTTGAAGCTTCGTTTGCGTCGTTCAACGAGGCCACCGTTGAGTTCGCAGACGCACGCGACACCGCATTAGAACGACGCGAACGGGCACAGGCAGCTCTCGATCGAGCAAATCAGCGCCTCGAAGAAGCAGAAGAGCGCGCACGCGAGCTCGACGAAGAAGTTGACGAAGACTAATCAGGAGAGACACGCAATATGAAGATTTACAAACGATTATTTATTGGTGTGCTGACTTTCCTCTTGATCGGTGGAATGCTCTCCGCTCAGAACCTCCTTGATAACGAAGAGTTTCGAAGGGCTCGAGAACTGCAGCAGCAGGCTCAGGAGGCTTTTGACGCAGGCGAGTACGAACGGTCCATCGAGCTTTCAGAGGAAGCCGAAGTCGCATCTATCCGTGGTCGGGAACTCGCTGAGCAGCGCCGGGACGGCTTTCGCGCGGCGAATGCGCGAACCATCGCTCGTGACCGACTATCCACTGCAGAGTCGCTAAACATACGAAACGAATTTCCGGATATCTGGGACGAGGCGCAGGCCGCTTACGATCAAGGCCAGGAACAGTACGATAGCGAACGTTTCATCGAAGCACGCAGCTCATTTCTCTCGGTACGAGATGAAATAATCACCGACGAGGTACTTGGACAGCTGCGAAGAATTGGCGGCCTCCGGATCGAGGCTGCGGAAGCTCGAGGCCTCGCTCGTACCCGGCTCAATCGAGCCGAGACGCTCGATATTGAGCGTGAGTTTCCCGATATTTACGACGAAGCCCTTGCGGCCTTCGAGAGCGCCGACGGAGCCTACGATAACGAACAGTGGCAGGAATCACGAGACGGTTTCCGTTCCATTCTCGACATTATCGACGCAGACATGCTCGCCGAACTCCAGGAGCGTCAACGAGCCCGTGAAGCAGCGGTACAGGAACCTGACGAAGAAGAAGAAGTTGCGGATCTACCCGGATTCTATATCGTACGCCGCATTCCGGAGCGTCGTGACAGTTTCTGGCGCATCGCCGAGTATGAGTTTATCTACGATAATCCCTGGGAGTGGCAGCGTATCTACGAAGCTAATCGGGATCTGCTGCAGGACCCTGATAATCCGGACCTGATACAACCAGGTATGCGGTTCAGGATACCTCCGCTTGAAGGAGAAACGCGATCGGGAACGTGGAATCCCGACGACGCCCGCTAAGATCGTTTGATTTACTGGCCCCTCGATTCTGAGGGGCCTTTTTTGGCCCTACTAGTCGGGCACGGACAGATAGTCGACCGTTCGCAGGGCCACACGCGCCGGAAGCGAGCTTCCGGGCCGCCCGATTACCGTCTGTCCGTCGAGATTTCCCATCCACACCGCCACAGTATGCTCGTCCGACGCTGCTATCGCGAGAATATCGGTAAACTGACTTGCCGTTCCGGTTTTCAGAATAATCCCGTCGTATTCGTGTATAAACGAATCCGCGGGGAACCCGAGATGTCTGTAAGAAGCCGAGGAAAGGATTTCACGTACGTGTCCGGCAGCTGCCTCAGACACGACACGCCGGCCGGACACTCGCAAAGGGCGGCTCTCTACCAGTCCGAACGATAGCGGGAGAAAGACGCCTCCGCGTGCGATCGACGCGTACGCTGTCGACAACTCTTCGAGGCTCGTTCGGGCAGCTCCAAGGACCGCACCAAGGCCGGCATTCGGAATCTCCCGAATCAGTATCTCGAAGCCGAGACTCTGCATATAAGACGAAAACAGGGATTCTCCCAGGTCGTCGTAAAGAACGACTGCGGGCACGTTCAGCGACGAGCCTAAAGCCTCGGCTGCGGTGACGATACCGTTGAACTGCCTGTTAAAGTTGAAGGGAATAAAGACGCGTTCATCGCCAAATCGCGTCGGTTCGTCGAGTAACGTGCTATCCGGGGTGTACCCCCGCTCGAAAGCCATGGCGAAGAGAAAAGGTTTGACAGTGCTGCCGGGACTTCTCGGTATCCGGACCGCATCGATGTACGAGCGCCCATGTGGCGTTCCGTCAGGATTCGATCCGAGATACGCGAGAACCTCGCCGGTGCGGTTCGCGACCACGAGCGCCGCTGCGTCAGAAATCCGATTGTCGCGCGCATCGTGCATGGCATCGAACACAGCCGAAACGAGGAACGCCTGCGCGTCAAGATCAACAGTCGATCTGATTGACGATGATTCACTCAACGGCGTGAGTCGATTTACGTAATGCGCAAGACTGAGACTACTGACGTCCGGAGCGTCGATAAGCAGGAGCCGCTGCACCGCCCCTCCACTCGCACGCGAACGGGCCTGTTCAGCTATATACTCAAGCGAGATTCGACTGAATCCCCTCCCCGTCATTGCCGCCGCCCGGAGCGCCGCCTCCACTGCGCGTTCCGGTGTGCGATGCAACGCGTATCGATTCGGGCTCCTCGGGATTGCCATAAGAAGGTAAGCCTGCCGGGCATCTAGATCGGACGCTCCGGTATTGAACCAGAACCGGGCTGCCGCATCGATACCTTCGACCGAAAACCCGAACGGTATATGGTTTACGTACAGCTCCAGAAGCGTCTCGGGGCTTAGCCGGGCCCGAAGACGAAGCGCGTCCCACGCGTCCCGAAGACGATCGACGCCGACCGTTCCGTGTGGACGGTCATCGCGTTCGCGAACAGACCTCCGAACCAGGCGAGACAGCTGAACGGCAATCGTTGCACCCCCGTAGCCCACCTCACCGGAGCGAACCCGACGGTGCAGTCTGCCGAGCACGGCAAGCGGGTCAATTCCGGGGTGCAGGAAATAGCGACGATCCTCCGAAGCAAGAACAGCCTCAATGACGTGCTCGGGAAGCGCGTCGATCGACACGTCGAAGCGGTAACCTGCATCACCGGTCTGAAGGATCGCGAACTCCTGTCCATAACGATCGGTAACCACGGAACTTGCCGGGCGTTGCTGGAAGACCCTGAGTTCCGGATACGGCGTAAAGCGGGCCCCGAGAAACACGCACAGGGTCAGCGTCAGAGGAACAAGAAACAGTCTTTCCATCCACGCCACCTGAAGTGACACCGGCTACTCCCTGCGTTGTATCTGAACGAGCTGACCCTCGGAGCGTCCGAACACCTCCGGTTCGTACACAAGGGTTGCATCCGCTGGCGGAGACGGAAACACCCCCGGTATGCGGGCCCGTACAAGAAACTCGAACTCGATGGCTCCCGGCAGGAGGTCTTGAAAAAACACCCGGTACTCGTTGTCGTACACACGTCCCGGGCTGGAACTCACTTCTCCATACCCTGCGGTCGTCGCAAGCCGCGTATCGAGAATCTCAAGGCCGGATGCCACAGGTATGGTCACCGCAACCATTGAGCGCCGGACGCCGGTGTTCAGTGTGGTGCGAATCCGGTAGGTCGTTCCACCGACCAGGTCCTGAGCATCAAGAGTGGCGCCATCGATCGTGAGAAACTGCTGAAGCACGCTGATTCCCTGGTCCCGGGGCGGAAGCGCTTCGGTCGGAAGAAGATACGACATCTGCAGTCGGTACCAGAGCGGACTCACGGCTCCTTCGACCATGACAGGAAGCGCCTCTCCCGGCTGCCCGGCGGCAATATCCGTCGCCCGCGCTCCGAAGCGTACCGAGCGCCCTGCATCGCCACCAATCTCCTGAACACCGAGATCTGCAGAGCCTATTCCTGCCCGAATGTCCTGTCGGGGAACGACCTCGGTATTCAGCACAGACCGGGAAAAAACGTGAACGACCCATACCGCCTCGGTCGAAGAAAGCCCCCTCCCACGCCTCAGTTCCAGTGACTCGGCGATACGACCGCTGTAGACGGTCTGCGGTTCGAATGCAGTCGAGAGAAGATACATCCTTGCGAGCGTCGAGACAGGTGTATCGACCGATCGGGCCGTGCTCAGGGGTTCCCGCAACTCGACTGAACGCTCGGAGACCAGTACATGACTCTTCATACTTTCATAAAATGTGCGGGATCGATCACGGTTTCCAAGGTTCAGATACGAAAGCGCAAGCAGGCCCTGTTCTGCATGGCCCAGTCGTCGGGATTCCATGTCCCGCTGGAACCCGGTAAGACCGTCTTCCTCAAGACGACCGAGTAGCGTCAGCGCGTATCCCGCGGTCAACCGGGTTACAGCGTCAAAACCTGACCCGAAAAACACGGTCTCCAGATACCGTTCGAAAGATTCGGTATTAAAACCGGATGCGGAAACACCTTCACGGACAAGGTCGTTATGCGAAGTACGCATGTCCGCATACATGACGCCGATACGGGAACCCGTTGGCGCGTGAGATGCCCGAAAGCCGTCGAACAGCGGGATCCCGCCGTCGGCATGCTGGTGCTCTCCGAGGGTCCGAAACAGCTCTTCGAGGTCCACATCGCCGTCTCCGACGGTGATCGAGGCGTAGGCTCGCCCGACCATGTGCTCGATCAGGATAGTCGACGTCTGTTCAAGTCTGTCGCGAGCCTCATCGAGCGCGGTCAGACGGTCAGTCCGGACACGAATGCTGACCTCTTCGCTTCCCGGCAGCGAAAACAGCGGGAAGAGAACCTGATCGACTTCGCCTGCCTCGGACTCCATGAGGGACGACGTCGAAACCGTTTCGCGCGTCGATGGAATAATAACCTCGAGCTCACTGTATGACTGGTCGACCAGAACATCCGACTGGAAGAGAATCGACAGACGGACGATACCTGCCGCCTGTGCAGACACCAGAAAGGGGACACGAAGAGTCTCCCCGGCTCCGATGCTCACATCGACTGACTGCGGGCTGTGAAAGGCAAGCACCGCCTCCGGGAGCTGGTTTTCGTCGCTCTCGAGTAACAGGCTGGCGTTAACATCCTGGCCGGTTGTATTGGTCAGAAGCACACCGAGCTCTGCAGTATCGCGTACACGGAGTATACGAGGCAGATCCGGCCGTACGTTGACCGGCAGGGATGCCCGCACCTCACGCTCGCCGATTCCGAAGCGCTCGGATCCGAAAGCGACCGCGCTGAAACGCCACGTGGTAAGGGTGTCAGGAAGGTCAATCCGGTAATTGACACGGCCACCAGCGTCGGTCCGTCCCGAGACATCGAATACGGCGAGACGCGAGAAGTCGCTTCGGTCGTAGGCCTCACCCGCGAGCAAACGCGCCGCTTCCGCATCGGCCTTGCCTCCACCGCCACCACCGTGGAGATTCCGTGACTCAAAAAGAACGGGAGAGACAAGGAGGTTCCGGCTGTCGCCGCCCTGCACTGCAAGCGGAAACTGACTGTGCCGATACATGTGTAACACGGGATCAGGAATACGGTAATCAATCAGATCTACCACTCCACGATCCACACCGAAAAGAAACACGCGTTGATCTGCAACCGGTCTGCCGTCGCTGCTCACCGACACATCCAGCTCTATACGCTCTCCGGGGCGCGCATCGCGCTCTGATCCGTCGATTGTCACGTCAAGTCTCCGGTGTTCTGTGGAAACCGGGATCGCAGTCATTCCGTAGTATCCGGCGGGTCGACCAAGATCCGGACGGCCGTACTCGCTCGGCGGCAACACCGACCGCGGGCGTGCTCCATACACGCCTACGTAGACAACCGGAGCGTAGTCTTCGCGGATCGGAATGTCGATAACTCCAGTGCTCCCGTCGATCTGAACGAAGAATTCGTCCAGAATACCCGCCTGCTCGACGGTTACCAGGTACTCGCCGGACTCAAGAGGGCTGCGGACAAGAACCCTCGCAGTTTCGCCAGGCTCATACAGACTTTCCTCGGGATCAAGACGGATCTGCCCTTCGAAATCAAAACTCCACAACGCGACGTCGGCTCCGGTCACAAAAAGATCATAGGCCGTCACGACTGTTCGTCCTGCCTGATCCTCGGCACGAATTTCTATGGTGTAACTACCCGTGTGCCCGGGCTGCACCTGAAACGCGGTCTGACCTGCTTCGATCTGCAGAAGCAGTTCGGCTTCTGGTATCGTTACGCGCTCGTAGGTTCGCCAGTATGCTCCCGCCGGCCCGGCTGTCGTTTCGGTTTGCCAGACATGGCGCGACAGCGTCAGCGTAGCCACGCCTGTAAAGCTCTCGTCATGAACTGCCATGTTGGAACCCGGGCTTGAGTCGAGCGGTCGGACAACACGTACATCGCCGTCTATGGTCTCTCCGGATGAAAAGAACCATCGTTGTTCGGCGAGGCGCACGCCGAAGTAGTATTCTGATGGATGTACGATTACTGATCGACGATCCGCAGTTTCACGTTCGCTCACGTCGGAAACGGAACTCTGGACAGTGTAACGGTAGGCGCGGCCAGCCTGTGGCGCAGGTCTGGTCTCTACCACGTGCTCAAACATACCTGCGGCGTCGAGATTATCCGTATGTGCACCGACCGGGAACGCCGAAGTCCACTCCCGGGGCCCGAATCGATAACCCGAGCGAGTGAACGACACGGGGCCGTACTCATAGGGTTCCGCAGAGATATTCAGTCTCAGGTCGGCGGCGCGGGGTACACCTCCCGACAGATACTCGGCGGATGTAAGAACGGTCATTTCGTGTCCGGCAATCAGAAGATCCGGCGAAAATACCTGCGAAACCGACACTGACGCCGGTTCGAAGTATGCTACGTCGAAATATAGATCCGACGAGCGACCGTCCCGTGTGTACACAGCCACATATCGACCCGGATCAATACCTTCCGGCACCTCAAAACTCACATCGAACACGCCGTCGCGATCCGTTTGACCGGATGTACGAAAAAGGTCTTCCCCACCTCCCCACGGATGCCGGACTCTCAGTTCATAGGGGCCGACACGAGGGACGAACCCCCCGTCCACCCGGTCGCGATCGAATCCCGCGATGTGTACCGCCTCACCGGGACGATAGATGCCCCTGTCGGTCGCCATCCAGACATCAGGTTCGGGTGCACCGCCGATCTGCGGCGACACGACGCTGAAGATTCCCTGCTGGTAGGGACTGTGAGACCCGGGTCCTGAAACCACGAGGCGATCGTCCATGCCCTCGACGGAGACATACAATTCAAAACTTCGATCATGGACGAAGTGATCGGTGAACTTCGATTCTTCCAGAGCAATGGCCGAGAACCCCTGAGCGTCCGTCTGTCCAGAAGCTACTGTGTGGCCACCGGGTCCTGAGATCGTTACAGAAGCCCCGTCCACGGGACTTCCGTCTGACATCCGCTGGGCCCAGACAAGAATCCTGTTACGCGCATACCGGGTAATAAGGCCGATGTCAGTCGACTGGATACGAAGCGTCCCGGAACGTCTCAGTGCGCGCCTGCCCGGTTCCGGCCGCGGCACGACATTCCAGCGAACCTCAACGGCCCCCGACCCCGATGGGTCGAGAAACGGTTCGAGATCCATGACCTCGAGACGGGGAACGTTCGGCTCGGATTCTGACAGGTCCAGCGCCGCATATGGAGGTGCTGACGAAGGGAAAAACGGATGATCGATTGATCCAAGGGCAAAATCGGCCCGATCAAGATTACGATACGAGAACCAGATCCTCGGCGCGAATGACGACTCCATAATGCGATTACCGGTCTCGGGCATTGTAAAACGCCCGGTGGCCGGTGGCAGATCTGCGGTCACGCGTAGGTCTTCGTCAATGCTCCGTCCGAATCGATCTGCAAGCCCCGATCGTAGTTCAATACGAACGCGCTCCTCGAAGCCTGAAGGCAGGTTCCGGAGACGCACGACGGAACCGGCCACATCAGCATGGTCGCTGACGTCGACCCAGTCGGAACCATTCATCCATATTCGGAACCGAAGGCTCCCGGGTTCGATATCATGAGAAAACTGCAGGTACAGCGTACCCGGTTCATCCTCCCAGCCACCCGGGAAACGATAGCTTCGCGTCGTCACCTCCTGAAAGGAAAACGGTCTGACCGTTGCAAAGTCGAAAGCCTGCCTCTCGGATGTACCGACGGTCGATTCGAGAGTACTCCGTGCGCCGGTCTCGAGCGCTATCCGTATCGAAGTCTCCACCGGAGGTGTGTCGTCGAGGTGCAGCTCCAGGTAATACCGGGAACGCGACGCACCCATCCACGCGGGCATCTCCGGATGCCTGAGCTCGAAATCGCCGGGGTCTTCCCCGACGGTCACGCTGAGATAGTCTTTCACGACCTCCGCGGTCACCGGATAGTTAAACTCAAGCGTAAAGATGCGAGCCTCTTCGGGCGGCAGATCATCAGCGTCTCCCCAGACGCGGAACGCCATGCTGCCGGCGTGAACGCGAAGTAGATCGAGTTCATCATCCTGAAAGACAAACTGAAGAAGCGGATCCGATGAGTCGGATCGATGTAAGACCGAAACCCGGTATTCGTGCTGCCCTTCAAGATCCCGTGCCGGCTCAAAAAGGAACATTCTGCTGCCAAGCGCCCGCACGACGCCTTCGACTTCGGGTTCAATGCGCAGGAGGCCCGAGGGGATACCGTTCCCTGAAAGCGCCTGCACGGGCAAGACCGGTCTGTCGAACACGACGTAGACCTGCGGACGTCTCGTCCCGGCAGGGAGGGTGCCGACCGGTCCGTAATCGACGACGACGAGATCATCGACATCTTCAAGGAAGTCTGTATCTGCCACGACATCACGTGCCTGACGACCGTAATAGCGCACAGGGGTATCAAAACGAACCGATCGAATACCGGGAACGGACGAAAACCCATCGAAATACGACGGGACCCCGGCTTCACGAGCCCGCCGTTCCACTTCGTCGATACGCGACGAGACATCGCTGGTACCCGAGCGGCACGAGAACAGCACAATCACAATCAGTGTGAGGCAGAATCCGAGCGGATGCCGTGCTACTCGACGGTGATCATGATTGCGCATCGCGAAGAACCCTGGCGCTACCGAGAAGACCACTGTGCTCAGCAAAATCAGCCGGCGTCCAGATTGTTCCCTGCACTCGAATACGATCGTTCGTACGTGCACCCGCTGCAACGAGACGTTCGATCACCCCAACCGGGTCAAAATCGAACTCCGCCCCAAGGACCAATGCCATTGCGAGAGGGTTCAGGACACGGCCTTCGTAAAACGCGGCGGCGTGTACATCAGCGCCCGCTTCCAGAAAGAGGTCGATCAGCGACAGGTTGATGTCGCCGCGCTCAATCCCGACGATTACCGGCAGCGTGAGCGCCGTCACCCGCATCTCTCCGGTCTCGAGAACAATATCCGGTGACGCTCCTTCCGCAAGGAGTAGTTCTATCAGTTCAATGTCAACGTTATCGCGGAACAGCCCTGAAAGAACGACCGCTGTAAGAGGAGTAAATGTCGAGGCTTCAATATCGAACCGGGTATCAGCATCAGCACCGGCTCCGAGAAGCAGTCGGACGATTTCCATGGACGGCATAAAGGACCCGAGAAGCTCCTGCAAAGACGACTCGGCGCCAAAGGCCACTGAAAGTGCGGAATCACCGTCGGCACTGACCACGTCCGGGTCTCCTCCTTCGCTGATCCACTGTCGGACCGTTTCCGGGTTTCTCCGCCGTAATCCGCGAAACAGCTCATTCCGGCTGATGGTCGGTTGTCGGCGTTCAAGGACGACCAGGAGTCGCTCATCCAGCTCGGGGGTGAACTCTACTTCCAGTGTCCGGCTATCATACCCCTGCGCCCGAACTTCAACAGACGCGGTCTCACCGGACTCGAAAAGCCCGGAAAAGATCTGATTCCCGACTGATACGCCATCGAGAAGAATGTCAGCGCCCGGGGGGTCGGTTTCAATTGTAAGACGGGCCGGTCCGCTCCGACCGTCGGTCCCGCCATCGCGGACGGGAGGGAGCAGTCGGGTGCTCGACCGGTCAAGAATCTCCGTTCGCTCCGCCACGGTAATGCTTGAAGTCGACGGTCTGACCTGGGCCATACGTTCGGCAGCGTAACGAAGAACCGTCTGTATGGTCCGAATATCCGCTTCGTCCGGCGCCGATGCAACGCCGAAGCGTTGAAGCTGCGCTTTCATGTCTTCCAGTATGTCACTCGCGGTACGAACATCCTGAGGGCGCAGGAGCACCATACCGTCGGCATCCACAAACACCGAGGTCCGAGAGATCTCGTCGAGAACATCCAGGATCTCTTCAATGTCGGTGACGGCACGAAGTTCATCCGGGTCGACGCTCGACGCGAGGACTCTCACCCGCCCGGATGCCACCTGCACCGATGTCGACTGCTCGCTGCGCGTAACCCGAAAACTGGTACCTTCGGGTTCGACGATGGCGGCATCGGTGCGTATCCGTACGGTATGGCCGGTTGCTTCGGGTCTGCGTCTTACGATCGTCGTCCCAGAGCCGAGCATAACGGTCAGGACCGACTCACCGTTTCGTGTGTGAAGGCGTATCTCAAAATCAGCAGGGCCTTCAACCCGTGCGAGCGCAGCCTCTTCATACTGAATCTGCGCCACCGCACCGTCGGCGAGCTCAACAACGTCGCCGTCCTGAAACCGCGAACCCGCCGTCAACTCTTCCTGCGACGTCTCGCGATACAGGGTTCCGCGTCCGGTGAGCGAACTCAAGAACAGCTCCGCGTCACGGTCCTCCTGAATAACCGTCTGCTGCGGTACCGGATCATCGACGCCGATACGGCATGAAAACAAAGCGAGTACTGCAAGGAGCACGACGGCGAGATAAACAGAACCCGGACCTTTCAGCGCACGTTTCACTTTAGACACCTTGAGTACACAGTATCCCGTGTTGCGCGGTAATTCTACCGCAGGTTCGATGGTTCCGCGTTATTACCAGACCATTGCCATAATTGCCACGGCGACTGAAAAACCTGCGGTCAATACCCATGCGCTTCGTGACCATCGGTAGATCCGCGCGGCGTTATACGCCGAAAACGGGTACATGGGAAGCAGACCGTCGGTCAGCAGGAACCAGGCTCCGGCTCTGCGAATCCACCATACCCACGCCAGAACCTGCGGATCCGAAAACGTGTTCGAAGCCCAGATCGAAACAAGAGTAGCAGCAGAAACACTCGCGAGCCCGGCAACGGCCATTGTTGCAAGAGGCCCCCGAAACTCCCGTGCACTCCAGAATGTCCCCTCGGGATACAGTGCACCGGTTACGGGCATGAGAAAACCAAAGAGTCCGGCTGCTCCGATCGAAAGGAGGAAGCCACTTTCCCACATATGGTACCGAACCGCGATCCCGCGGTATCGGGCAGCCATCCACATTGCGCCCGAACGCAGCAGCAACAGACCTGCCACAACCGCTGCGAGTCGGTATGTCAAAAGTGGTGACCATTGCGGTGTTTCCAGGAGTCGAAGAAGAAGCAGCATCACAATCGGGATATGCAGCACGAGGGTAGCAAGCAGTTGCAGGACAGGACGGGTCGGAAGATTGGTCTGTACCTGACCGGAATCAGCAGGATCTTTCACGAACAGCGCATAGCCGGGATCAAGGATGTGCATTGTATGGCGCATAATTCTGATGACCCCAGGACCGAATATGGAAAACAGAGCTCCGGGGCCCATGGCTCTGAATCCGGCTGCGGCAAAGAGATTCGTCGAGTTGGTGTTGTCACGATCAATGTTCGCTACAATCCGTGTGCACCTGTTCGCCGCGAGTGCATCGAGGGCAGCGTCTCGGAGGTGAGCCGCGACACCGAGACCGGAATAGTCAGGGTCGACGAAAATCCAGGAAACGATTCCCGTTCTCCTGTTGTTCCTGCTGTCGACGGTTTTAAGAATCACCGCCCCGCACACACGACCTTCATCGACTGCAACGAGCGTGTTGGGGGTGACGTGAAAAGATATCCGCACAAAGGGAGAGAAGGCCCGGCGCACGATGCTTCGTATCTGAGGAACATCAGCGGGGTCCAATGCGCGTATTTCCGGGGGATTCGTGCTGTTGACCATGCAATGAAGGTAGCGGAATCCGGCGGTCGGAGCAACGCCATGTTGCCCACGCGCTCAAAGTGACATGATTGCGCCGACGACGGCTGGTGCGAGGATACTTGTTGCAATACCGTTCAGGCAGATAGCCAGACTGCCGGCTGCACCTTCGGTCCGCCCGAACTCGAGCGCTCGCGCGGTACCAATGCCGTGAGACGCGGCACCGAGCGCGTACCCGAAGGCAACCGGATCGGAAACACCGGTAAGCTTTAGCACAGCCGGTCCAATGACCCCTCCGAGTATGCCGCACATGACCACAAAACTCGCTGCAAGTGACCCGTCGCCGCCCAGTTGCTCCGCAACCGAAATCGCGATCGGAGTCGTGATACTCTTCGGTGCCATGCTCATGACAACAAGTTCCGGTGCAGCCATGAGGATAACCGGCAGCACTGCCGAAACCAGACCCACCAGACTACCAGCTGCCACACTTATGAGGAGTGCCGGTGCCTGACTCCGCATCTGCTGAAAGCGCTCATACAGGGGCAAACCCAATGCGACAACCGATGGTCCAAGAAAAAACGAAATGATATCTCCCCCTCCCCGGTAGGTCTCGTACTCGACATCGAACAGCAGCAGCAGAAAAATGACGCTGGCAATGGCAACGAGTACCGGATGAAAAAGCGGGAAGCGATTCCGTGCATAGAGCCATTTTCCAGATAAAAAGGCTCCGAGCGAAACGGTAACCCAGAGAATCGGGTTCTCAAACAGAGCGTTCATTCCGCCTCCGCGAACCAAGAACCTGCTGCAAGCCGCCAACGACGATCAGAACGAGTAGCGTCGACACGACAACCGCGAGCGATATTGACAGCCAGTGAGTTCGAATGAGCTGTATGTGCACCAGAATGCCTACACCCGGTGGAACAAAGAGAAAGGCCAGGTTGTCAAGCAGCACATTAGATGCTGTCCGGACGTGCTCGGGCTTCAGGACACCCGTGGCAAGCGCACCGGTCATGAGAAGCATTCCCGTGACGTTACCCGGTAACGGCAGCCCGATACCGCTCAGGACTTCACCTGCAGAGAGAAACAGAAAAAGATAGAATATGCCACCAAACATAGTGCCAACAGCGTAACGAGGAGGCCACTTCATGAACAGTACGGAGGCGCTTTTGACGCAGCTGAAATCGACAGTTCGTACGGGATGGGTCGAGCACGGTGTTGCAAACCCCGAGTCGGTTGCCGAACACAGCCTCGGCACAGCGCTCCTCTGCCTGTGTTACGGTACCGCCGCAGGCGTCGATGCGCAGCGAGCGGCGTCCATGGCGGTGATACACGACCTGGCCGAAGCCGTCACTGGTGACCATCCCTGGCGACCGGATGCGAGCCCGGACAGAAAACACGAAGCGGAAGGCGCTGCCATGGCCACCATCGGGAAGCAACTGTATCCGTCTGGAGCGGAAGAGTCGCTCCTTAGAGAACTATTCGACGAGTACACGAAGGCGCGCAGCGCCGAAGCCCTGTTCGTCAGGGATATGAATCTGATCGATATGGCACTGCAGGCGGCCCGCTATAAGAGCTGTGACAGCGGAGCAGACCTTTCGGAATTCATCGACAGCAGCCGAGTCCGGCTCGGAACGCCCTTCGGAGTCGCCCTGTTTCGGATGTTTTTCGAAGCACCGAAAACAGGTTGACCCTTGTATTACCCACACGTAGCATATGGAAATCGGTCGCTGACCGATTAGTCCGGGAAGGAGCAGATTTTGAAAAGACGTACGATGAGCAGGGACGCGCGGAGAGGTATCGTAAACCGCGGCGAACCCGCAATGCGCTTTATCCGATCGGTAAAAGAATACAACGCTGAACATGGAACAGAACTGAGCACTGTCGCATTTTTCGTGGCTGAAGAAGGCGAAGCGCTGTTTACGAAGGAAGCGGACTACGCCGTCCCGTTCTCCGACGTCCCGGCAGGCGAATCAAAGGCGGCGACCCCATATCTGAATCATGAGCAACTGCTCGCCGGGCTCCAGCAGGCCTCGTGCTCCGCCGTTTGGCCCGGCTGGGGGTTTGTCAGCGAAGATGCGGATTTCGTCGCCCGGGTCGAAGAAGCAGGCATTGTTTTTCTGGGCCCGGATTCCGGGCCCATGGCTGCACTTGGTGACAAGATACAGGCCAAAGAGCTCGCCGAACAGAGCAATGTGCCCGTTCTACCCTGGAGTAACGGCCCGGTGCGTTCCATAGAAGAAGCACAGGCCATGGCGGAAAAAATCGGATACCCGTGCATCCTGAAAGCTGCAAATGCAGGAGGAGGAAGGGGAATACGCTTCGTCATGGAACCCGACGAGCTGCTGTCGCAGTTTACGTCGGCCCGGGACGAAACTATAAGGATCACCGGCAACGATATACTGTTCATGGAGCGTCTGGTCGTACACGGACGTCATCTCGAGGTTCAGTGCCTCGCAGACACACACGGTACTGTTGCTACCTTTGGTGTTCGCGACTGTTCGGTACAGCGCAAGAATCAGAAGATTATAGAAGAAACCCCACCACCAGACGTCAGGGACGATCTCGTACCTGAAATGGAAGCCGCCGCGGCACGCCTTCTGGAGACAGCCGGATATACCGGAGCGGGGACCGTTGAGTTTCTGTACGACCTTGATCGTGCCGAGTACTACTTCATGGAGGTGAACACGCGACTCCAGGTGGAACATTGTGTTACCGAGGAGTTGTACGGCATAGACCTGGTAAAAGGACAGATCGATGTCGGACTCGGTAACCGCATAACACCCCGCACACAGGAGCCAGTGGGACACGTCATGGAAGTCCGGCTTAACGCCGAGGATCCGGACCGGGAGTTCACCCCCGCTCCGGGTTACGTATCTACTTTCAAACCCCCTGCCGGTCCCGGCATTCGCGTCGACTCCGGCGTCGAACAGGGCTCAACGATTCCGGCGGTTTTTGATTCGATGATCGCGAAGATCATAGCAAAGGGACCAAACCGTCAGGCGGCTATCGCTCGTTTAGAGCGGGCGTTGCGAGAGCTCCGCGTCCGCATCGAAAACGGTACAACCAACCGAAGTTTTCTGCTTGCCCTCCTCGCGAACGAGCAGGTCCGGACGGGTAAAGTACACACGCGATGTGTGGAACAGATGCTCGCCGAACGACGCGTTGCTACCGGGGGACCCGATGCCCGGTACGCGATTTTCGCCTGTGCTGTCGAGAACTACCTCAGCGAATGCGAAGAAGATCTCGCGAACTTCAATCAGCAACTCTCAACGGCAGGAAATCCCAGAGATGTCAGAGGCGGTGAAGGCAAGACATGTTCGCTGAAGTATCGCGACTATCCCTACGAACTCCTCGTCAAATCGGTCGGTGAGAACGAGTTTCACATAGAAACTGAAGGCTCGGTGCATCGCATCACCTACCTGAAGCGCGATCACGAGGCCCTGCTGCTCGCAGGACCTCGACGGCTGAACGTGCAGACCGTCGAGCGCGGCGACAGCATACAGTGCGAGATTGACGGACATCCGTACGTGCTCGAAGTCGAGTCATCCGGTGCGGTAAAGGCTCCGTCGCCATCCATTGTGCTTTCCGTTCCCACCACGGTCGGTCAGTCGGTTGCAAAAGGTGACGTGATCCTCAGCCTTGAAGCAATGAAAATGGAGATGATCGTAGAAGCACCGGAGTCAGGTGTGATTCGCGAGATACTCGTGAAACCCGGGGAGCAGGTTGCAGCCGGACAGGTCCTGATACAACTGGAAGCTGAAGGCGCTTCGGAATCATCTGTTTCAAGCGCCGAACCGATACTGTTCGACGGACCGACGGTGATCGAAGAGGACGATCGCGTCCTCCGGGAGTTTCAGAGCCTGTTCCTCGGCTACGACTACAGTTTTGACGTATCAAAAAAAGGCCCGGCTCTTCTCCGTACTTCTGTTTCCGGATCTGAGCGAAACGTGCATGCCGACCGCATCATCGAAGCAATGGAAGCATTCGTGGCCGTTGGCGTGCTGTTCGGCGACCGAAAGGGAATGGCCGAAGGCTTCGCGCGACCGGCTCCGTATTCCGAGCTTCTGATTCATTACTACAAACGCCACCTGGACCGGGAACGCGGGATGCCTCAGGACTTTCTCGACAGTCTGAACCGCGCCCTGAAGCATTACGTTCGTGACGAGTTCGGCGGTCTCGACAAAGAGCGAAGCATCCTGCTGAGAATGTTCCGTTCGCACGCAATCCGTGAGGTGAAGCAGCAGGTTCTCCGGGAAACGCTGTTCGTACTGGAAGAAGCCGGCCTTCCATCCGCCTCACCGCATAACCCCGGTGATCTGCTCGATGAAATAGCCCTGCTCTGCGGTGTTCAGGCGCGCGCCCTTGCCGACGCGGCGATCCATGCACGGTACCAGTTGATCGACCGGCAGTTTCTGCAGTCCTTGAAGGAAGAACGCTACGAGCAGATCAGCAGAGCGGTAGACCTCATTCATCGTGCGGGTGACCGACAGGGTGTCATTGATGGCATCATGGCCCGTATTATCGACAGCGGACACAATATCAACGCCGAACTCGTTCGCACGGTTATCGATGAGTCCGATGCGTCTCGTGCCATCGTTATGGAGATGCTTGCGCGACGCTTCAATCGAGACCGGAACATCCGGTCAGTCTCGACGCTGTCCTGTGATGTTTCCGGTGTCTCGCAGTGTGCCGTGGTCGTTTCAGAGGACGGCACCGGGGTACACACACAGCTTGTCGTTGTCGGCACGCCTGCTCTCGCCACGGCACTTCCGGAGGCCGTTGACGCATCATCCTCCATCATCGCCGGACACCGGCATCGGGGAGACGCGGAAGTTCTCATACTGATTGATGGCCGCGACAAAAGCCTTGATGCCGATGGTGTTTTCCCTTCGCTCCAGGGTTTGAAGACAGATGCAAGCTGGATTTCAGTCGGTATCCTCCATTCCGGTGGTACCACATACCGGACCTTCGTGCCCGCTGCCGAAGGGCTGCAGGAGGACACCCACCGGGGTCCGTTTAATCCCCTGCGCTATCGCGAACTGCGCATCGAACGCCTGGCAAACTTTACCTACACCGTCGCGTACGCGGGTGAGTTCGTTACCCTTATCGATGCGGTGTGCCGTACGGACAAGAAAGACGAGCGGCTTTTCGCTCTCGTAGAGATACCGAGCTCCCGCCTTGAACTCGATGAAACGGGACAGATCAGGCGCATGGTCGCGTTCGAGAACGTGTTCATGGAAGCCGTATACGCAATGCGGGCCGAGCAGGCAAAGCGCGCCCGCCGTCTGCAATGGAACCGCATTATCGTACACATGCGCAGCGTGGTTGATGCCCGCCTCGAAGACATTCGTGCCTACGGCGAAGCGCTCAGCACCCGGGCTGCGGATCTCGGGCTCGAGAAGTTCGTTCTCTACAATCGGAGGCTCTCGCACGCTGACCAAAGCCCGAAAGAAGTCGAAATGCTCTTCGAAAACATTTCCGGGCGAAGTTTCTCCCTGCGCGGACGAACACCGTCTCGCGAGATTCTGCAGCCGATTGATGCATATACCGCGAAAGTTGTGCGCGCGCGACAACGCGGCACAGTCTATCCCTACGAACTCATTAAACTCATCACCCGGACCGGCATACAGGTCTCGGAATCCTTCCCGAAAGGCGACTTTGAAGAGTTCGACATCGCCCTTGAGGGTGATACAAGCCGGCCGGTATCCGTACGTGGTCGGGCTTCTGGTGACACCAGAGCAAACATCGTATTCGGCATTATCACGTCCTGGCCTGCGACGGTCCCGGAAGGTATTGCGCGAGTGCTGATACTCTCGGACACCACGTCGGACATGGGTTCGCTGAGCGAAGCCGAATGCCGCAGGATAAATGCAGCACTCGATCTCGCCGAAGAGCGGAAACTCCCTGTGGAATGGATTCCTGTCTCGGCAGGTGCCCGTATCGACATGGACAGCGGAACCGAAAACCTTGACTGGACAGCGGATACGCTCAAACGAATCATCCAGTTCACCCAGAGCGGCGGCGAAATAAACATAATTGTCAGCGGTATCAACGTCGGAGCTCAGAGCTACTGGAACGCGGAAGCAACGATGCTCATGCATACGCGCGGTCTTCTGATTATGACCGAAGACGCATCCATGCTGCTGACCGGCAAGCGGGCACTCGATTTTTCCGGCAGCGTGAGTGCCGAAGACAACGTCGGCATCGGCGGTGCGGAGCGAATCATGGGGCCAAACGGCCAGGCTCAGATCACCGTCCGCGATCTGTTCAGTGCGTACGAGGTCCTGTTCCGTCATTATGAGCTTTCCTTCGCGCAGCCAGGAAAACGCTTTCCCGAACGTCGAAGAACCGACGATCCATCCGATCGGAATGCAGGTCTGACCCCGTATCAGGACGCACTCGGGCAGGGTTTTCAGACCATAGGGGACATCTTTTCGCCAACGCTGAACCCGGAACGGAAGAAACCCTTTGATATGCGGCAGGTGATGTCCGCCGTGATTGACAGCGACTCGCCCGTTCTCGAACGCTGGCGTGATATGCGCGACGGAGAAACGGCCGTCGTCTGGGAGTCTCGAGCTGGCGGATACTCGATAGGCCTGATCGGCATCGAAAGCAGATCGCTATCGCGGATCGGAGAGGTACCTCACGATGGACCCGAAAGCTGGAGTGGTGGTACCCTCTTTCCAATGTCCAGCAAGAAGGTTGCCAGGGGCTTGAACGCCTTCAGTGGGCGCCTTCCCGCGGTTATCCTGGCGAACCTCAGCGGTTTCGACGGCAGCCCGGAATCCTTGCGAAAACTGCAGCTGGAGTACGGCGCAGAAATCGGACGCGCCGTCGTTAATTTCGACGGCCCCATCGTGTTCGTCGTCATGGCTCGCTACCACGGCGGCGCCTATGTCGTGTTCTCGAAAAAGCTGAATCCGCACCTGCACTCAGCCGCACTCGAGGGAGCCTACGCCTCAGTCATCGGCGGCGCGCCGGCAGCGGCAGTCGTTTTTCCCGGGATCGTGCGAAAGGAAACCTATGACGACTCACGGGTCAAGGAAGCGTCAAAAAAGCTTAACGAAGATCCGGGGTTCACACAGAAAGACTTTGAGAATGTGTTGCAGTCGGTCCAAAGCGAAAAACAGGCCGAACTCGCCACACGTTTCGACCGCATCCACAGTGTCGAGCGGGCCCGTGATGTTGGCAGTATTGACAGCATAATCTCAATCTCGGAACTCCGGCCATATATTATTGGTTCCGTCGAGCACGGAATGGCCGCGTTCCCTGATTCGTCGCGTCCGTCGAGTTGAACGCGTCTACAACCTCTTCGGGAGTCCGGGAGGCGAGTATCGCCTCCCGGACTTCATCCCGTCTCAACCGTTGCACGAGGGCCGCGAGAAACTGCAGGTGCGGACCTTTACTGTTTTTCGGCGATGCCAGCAGGACGACTATATTCGAAAGCTTCTGATCGACCGCCTGAAAGTCGATCCCGTCGGGAATAATACCGATCGCGCACACCATTCTCGACACACCGTCTGTCTTGGCGTGCGGAATTGCCAAGCCTCGCTCCATACCCGTACCGGTCTGTTGCTCGCGGTGAATAACGTCGGCGATAACCAGTTCCTGATCAAGAACCGCATCTGCAGGCAAGAGAGCTGCCAGCGCCTCTATCGCCTCTTCCCGTGTTTCGACACGTAAGGGAACCCGGACCTGCGTCGGACTCAAATACTCTCCGAGTCGCATGCTGTCCCGGCCCTTCGCCTCGGCGGCACCACGGCGGATCTCTTCGGGAACCGCCATTTGTGCCATTCGACTGACGCGGTCGGACACGTGCACGAGCGTCTCGTAGAGCGCGGTCTTGAGCACGCCCTCGTCCTGACTATCGCCTGATAGTTCGATGCGGGTTCCCTTGACCGTAAAGGTATACGTCACATTGTCCCGTCGTATTCGGTACAGGAGTTTATCCAGTTCGAGACGATGAACAATGTATCCGTCCGCTGCGAACGATCGCAGAAGTCCGCCTCGCACAAGGTCTGCGATCTCTTCGTTCGGTACGTCGAGAGAGACGACGGCCGGCTTCACCTCCATAGACGAGTCAGATCGGCCACTTTTCTCCAGTTTTGTCAGCGCCGAAAACAGCGGCGAACCGACCAGAATAGAGGTAATCGTCATGATCGCGATGATATCGAAACGTTCCGGCGATATGAGCCCCGATGCATCACCAACGAGTCCCATAATGAGCGCGACCTCTCCTCGTGAGACCGTCCCCATGCCGATGCGGAGCGCACCGGTCAGATTGAAACCGCCCCGAAGCGCCGGGATTCCCGAGCCGATCAGTTTCGCGAGACCCGAAACGAGCGCGAACAGGATGCCTGCGAACAGGACGTGCGGTGTAAGAATCACCGATATGTCTATGAACATTCCCAGGATTGCGTACAGAAGCGGGACGAAAAAGTCAGCCACCGGCCTCATTCGTTCCTGTATCAGGTCAACAACGTCTGTCCGCGAAAGCGCTGCTCCGACGCCGTAGGCTCCGATTATTGATGCGATTCCGGCCAGTTCGAACGAACCGGAAAACAGCAGCGCAAGAGCGAGCGCCGGGATCGCGGCAACAGCAGCCGGAGCTCCGATCCGCTTGAGTACGTTCGCGATCTGGGGTGCAAAGCCAATAACCAGTGCGAATCCAACGATCCAGACTACGAGCGCCTGAACAAAAATCGGTACCGTCCCGGCAAACAGCCCTGCTGCATCTGATTCGCCGTCGAAACTCAGTAAGGCCATCGTGATCGCGAGTATTGTAATCGCGAGGCCGTCCTGCAGCAGCGACGATTCCATGATCACACGACCTTCGGGAGTGTCGAGCTTATGATAGTCGGACAGAATGCGAGCCTGTACACCGAGCGACGTAGAAATCGAGATCCCGGCGAAGAACAGGACGACCGGGTTCCCGAAATCGTATCCGAGCACAACGACAGGGAAAACGGCGCCTACGATGCCCGGTAGAATGATTCCACCCATGGCAGGACGAACAGCTACAGCTTTCAGCCTGGCGAGCGAGCGTATGTCCGTCTCGAGTCCGACGAGAAAGATGTGAACGACCGCCCCCACGGCGGCAAACGCGTATAATTCGATAGAGATTGGGAGAATGCCTGTTTCAAGAGGAAAAAAACCGTGCTCAAACCCGGGAAGCGACAACGAGCCAAGGGCATACGGTCCCACGACAACACCCGCCAATACTTCTCCGAGAAGCGTCGGCAGGCCAATCTTCCTGGCCATAATACCGGCAATCTTCGCGACAACGAGAAGAGCGCCAATCTGAAGGAGCAGCTGAGCCAGTTGATGAGTCAGTTCAGTTCCGTGCATTACCTGGCAGAAGTCCCCGATTCGCCGGTTTTGTCAAGACTGTAGCGAGTGAGAATGGGACCCACAAGCTCGAATATGACACTTGTCGCGGTAATGGTGACGATCACCGTACGTGCGATGGCCTCGCCTTCCGCACCAAGTGGTGAAAGTTCCTGCAGTGCGATGAGCGCAAGACCAATAGCCAGGCCGGCCTGCGACAGGATGCTGAGTCCAAGGTACTTCCGCACGTTTTCGGGTGCTTTCGCTCGTCTCGCGCCCATGGAAGCCCCGAGAACCTTACCTCCGGCTCTGCCGACAATATACATTATGCCTGCACCGCCAACCGCCGGAAGCAGGGAAAGATCGAGGTGGGCCCCGGCGAGCGCGAAAAACAGAACGAATACCGCAGGCGTGACCTCGGAGATGTAGCCCGCAATCGGTTCGACTACTCTAAGAGACTGGGTATTGGTGATAACGGCCCCTGCAGTCATGGCAGTCAGTACCAGCGACATGGGCATCACTTGCGAAAGCCCGGAGAGAAGAAAAACCGTGGCAAGGGTCAGAATAAATACGTCCCGGGACTGACCGAGCGCCCGCGAAAGCAGTCCCGCAGCAAGGCCGGTGATGATGCCGATAGCGAGACTGAGCCCGATTTCGGTAAAGGGCGCTACGATCAGTGGCAGGACATCAACACCTTCACCCAGCCCGGCCTCTACCCCGATCAGGAACTTCGTGAGAGCGAGCGCGAAGCCAAAAACCAGGATTGCAGCAACGTCGTCGAAGCCTACTACGGCAAGAAGCGTCGACGTGAACCGTCCGCGCGCCCGGGTTTCCTGTACCACAGCGACAGTTCCGGCGGGCGCCGTCGTGACGGCGATAGCACCGAAAAGCACAGCGAGCGGCAATCGGAATGTCACCAGGTATACGAGAAGTGTCACGAGCGTAAAGGCCAGCAAGCTCTCCCAGGCGACGATACGCACCAGCTGCTTACCCTGCCCCTTCATCTGTTTCAGATTAAACTCGAATCCAATGGTAAGAGCTACGAACCCGAGAGCTATCTCAGTCACGAACGAGAGGTTCGCCAGCGTTTCACGGCTTATGATGCCGAGAACGGTGGGACCGGTAATCAAGCCAAGCACCATGAAGCCCATAAGCGAGGGGAGACGGACGGATTTCATGAGGCGGCCGGCGAATACGCCGAGAAACAGTATTATTCCGACAATAACGAGAACCGGTACGCCGCCGGCGGGGGCTACTCCGTGATTCATGTTGTCGGCCTACAATTCCACGTGGCCCGACACATAAAATACGTCCCGGGCGGTAATAAGAACGTCGTCTGTCGCGTCCTGTTCCGCGAGTACATTTTTCATACTTCTGATTGTCTCGTTCACGAGGCGTTTGTCGAGAAGGGCTGTCACAAGTCGTATCGATTCGTCAACATCGCTGGTCCATAACGAAGCGAACAGCGGCATGCGGGTCAGATAACTAGATGCTTTCTTGAACTCGTGCACGAAAACGTTTCCCGTCGTTCGGGACGTCAATTCTTCGAGTACCGCTTCGACCCCAAAGTGCACCGGCAGAAATACCTGCAGTTCGCACCATTCGATCTCCTCCGGTGCACTGTCCCGGTGAAAAATCGGGGACACGAGCGTTTTTAAGATGCTTTCGTTCGCCGCCTCCCGCAGCCGCATTCGCGACTCCTCCGGACGGACGAAACGTGAAATCCTGGAAAGCAGCGCCACGTGCTCGCTCCTCTGACCCGTTGGAGCAACAATGAAAAAAAACAAATCGACAGGAACACCGTCCGGAGCGTCGAATTCTACCGGTTTCTGTGTTGTCACGAGACCGGCTACGAAGTGATCCAGACCATCAAGAAAGCAGTGCGGAAGCGCAACTCCATGGCCGATCGATGTCGATGTCACGTTCTCGCGACGCTGCAGCTTACGATATATCGCTTCGGTGCCAAAATTCGGCAATAAATCGCTGACCTGTTCGGCAGCAAGATAAAGTATCTCATCAGCCGTCGACGCCGATTCTCCAGTCCGAAAAAACAGATCCTTCTCGATGTTCATAGATACCACCTGATTACTACTACACGGTACAGATATTACGACACCGTGTCGATCGTTTGCTCCCTTGCGATTTGATACACTGTCCTTCATAATCGTTCGAGATCATGACGGCACTCACTCACCTGATAGAACGTCTCGCAATTATCGATTTCTTGCGTATACATCCACTTTTTGCCATCGGGACAATGCTGGTTCTCGGCTATATTCTCGCAAAAATATCGGAGGTTCTACGCTTGCCGGAAATTACGGGCTTCATCCTTGCCGGCCTTGTCATGGGAAGCGGTGGACTCGCGGTGCTTGGCTACAGCGCATCCGAGGATCTAAGCGTAATTACCGAAGTCGCGTTAGGACTGATTGCCCTCACAATTGGCGGAGAGCTCCGACTCTCGAAACTACGACGGATCATGCGATCAGTCGCGTGGATCACTGCCGGTCAGTTCGTCCTTCCATTTCTTATGGTCTCGTTCGCGCTTGTGTTGTTCGATAAGTCCTTCCCTTTCGCATTGCTTCTTGGAGTCGTCGCCACGACCACATCACCTGCTGCCATTGTGGCGGTCGTCCAGTCCACTCGTGCACGAGGACCTATTATCGACAGTCTTTACGGAACTGTTGCGCTGGGAGACGCACTTTCCATCGCGGCTTTCGGAATTGTACTGTCGATTGTTCCGTCGCTGTACGGTGAGTCGACCGCTGTGACAGAACTGATTTTCACCGCGATTCTTGATATCGGCATGAGTATTGTACTCGGGATCGTATTCGGTTTTCTTACCTACGTCTCCACTCGTTCGCAGAACAATACCGGTGAAGTCATGATCCTCACGCTCGGCTTCCTCTTTCTCGCGACGACGACCGCACTGCTGCTCGGGTTCTCTCCCCTGCTGGTCAATATGGCCACAGGCGCGACTTTAACCAATATCAGTCCGCGATCGAACAGGATTTTTCGGACGCTCGAGCCATTTACACCACCGGTATATGCACTTTTTTTCGTCATCGCCGGGACGAAACTGAACCCGTCGTTGCTTTTCAGCCCCGAAGTTCTTCTTTTTGGAACGGTGTTCGTCGTAGCACGCTGGACAGGAAAATACACTGGATCATATCTCGGTGGGCTCATCTCTGGCGTAAGTAGCGAGGTACGACGGTATCTGGGGCTTGGACTGTTCGCACAGGCGGGGATTGCCCTCGGTCTGGTCGTACTTCTGCAGACGGCTCCTGAACTGCACGGTCTTCAGAGCATACCGGCCGGGGTGGTTCAGAGCAGCATCAATATCGTTCTCTTCTCGGTGTTCGTGAACGAGATCACCGGACCACCAATCGCGAAAGTAGCAATACGGAGAGCTCTGAAACTGGAGGGAAAATGGAACTCATAGATGCTATAGATCCACTCGCGTGTGGAGTCGGTCTGAAAGCCCGCACAAAAGATGAAGCCCTGTGGAAACTGGCGGAACTCGCGCGCCGATCGAAGGCGCTCGAAGAAGTGGACGCACAGACCATCTACTCGGCTTTGAGTGAACGGGAACGACAGGGCTCAACCGGCTTCGGAAAGGAAGTCGCGCTTCCTCATGCACGCATACCCGGAATGGACGAGTTTCTTGTCCTGATTGCGATCTTTCCGGGAGGAGTACCTTTTGACACCGTAGACAAAAAGAAGGCCAAGGTTTTTTTCGTCATTCTCGGTCCCGCAGAAGACGTACAGTCACATCTCCGGCTCCTTGCGGCGATCTCCCGAATCATTGCGCATACCAATGCGAAACAGGAACTGTTGAAGAGTCGCTCGATAGAAGCTGCCGTAGAGACGCTTCATCGCCACATCAACCAGGGCGATCAGGGTACAGCGAGCGGGAAAACCGGTGCAGATGCAATGAAGATGCTTCTGGTAACGGTCTATGTCGAGCAATACATGTACGACATCCTCGAACTGCTCCTTGAGTTTGGAATCGATGGTGCGACCATTATGGAATCTACCGGTATGAGCCGGTATATCTCGAACGTCCCGCTGTTCGCGGAGTTCATCGGCTTCATGAACGAGAGCAAGAATTCGAGCAAAACCATCCTTGCGCTGGCCCCCGAGCGCCATATCCGGGCGATCGTTGAGCGTATTGAGGAGGTCACAGGTGACCTTGACAAACAGGAAGGTGCGATGGTGCTCGCACTCGATGTGAGTTTCTACAAGGGAACCATGAAAATGATGTAGAACCATGTCAGTTCCCGGCGGTGATCTTCTCCAGAGTTTCGCGACAGGCTCTGTGCACTGCAGAGTGATCCGGATGCGATAACATTTGCTCCAGCAACCCTGTAACCTCCTGGATTTCGAGCTCACCAGCAGCACGTACGAGTGCTGTCTTGAGCCTCCACTCGCATCGATCGCATATTTTTCCCGAAACGCCTTCCCGGAGCCAGACATACCGGTCATAGATGTTCTCATGGCTTAGCGATTGTTCGTCATCGAGCAGCTGTCGGGTCTCACCGGCCATCGACCTGATGCCTGCGTATGCGATGCAATCTACCGCCGCGAGTCGATCTTCCCAACTGTCCGACTGCAGTGCATCTCGAAGCATTCCGGGAAGCGCATCGGAATCGAGAACGGCTGACGAGTACAGTCTGTCATGAGCCGATTCGCCCGCCTCTCCCGGTCGCGGCGTACGCAGATCCGGACACAACAGGTTTTCCCGCAACTCGACTTGCCCTGTAGTCGATCCGACTACATCAATGTCCTCAGCACCCTGCAGACGGTCGCCCGCTTGTGGAATACGTCCGAGATTGAGCGTATGTGTGCCAGCGTTATCGTCGATCCTGAGATACGCATCGGTGCGTTCTATCTTCGGATCACAGCCTGCACCGGCGGGTATCCCGCACAATACATGAACAAGCCTGCACCGAACGCCACGACCCTTCACAGCAATGCGGGTAGACGAAGCTTCAAAGACACGCGGATACCCTTCGATGAACTCGTGTTCAAGAACACATTGTGGGTCAGGGATGAGACAGGCACACACATCGTTGATTTCGGACATATACGCCTTTGCTCCGTCTTCAAGCGTTACAGGCAAGGCTTTCGCTCTGAGAAAAAAACGAGCTTCATAGTCGTGGGTAGAGTCGAACTGTAAATCGTCAACGATCACAACGGAACAGGACGATAGCAGTATGCTCGTCCGTTCAATCCTCTTCACACCCGCAATATCGCGGTAAAATTCCGTCACATCCGCTCGCACAGACGGATAGGTGCCGTCTATTGTGCCGGCGGTCCCGTTGCCTTCGGCAGGCAGCTCCGGCCGGTAGAACTCATCATCATCGATGATGATTACGTTGTGCCCGGCGAGTGTTCCGTAACCGAAGTTGTACGCAAGACCATCCAGATTGCTGAACGCGGTATTTTCGTCGGCAAACCGTGTGCATACATCGGTCGGCATGCCATCCATCAGAAAGGGGACACCGGAAAACTCAAATACCAGGGAGTTCGGATTTACCTGCTGTCTAACCGGATTTACTCCTTCGCATCGATCCCACATCTGAAATATGTACAGCCCGGTCTCGCTGCCTCCCCACAGACCGGCACCGACTTCTGGATGAATCCAGTGACCGAAGCGATGGGACTCCTCAGTAACCGCCGGCCAGAATACGGCCGTAAGTATCTGATCGTCTCCGCCCCACATGATCTCGTGGTCGTAGGCGAAGACATTAGAACTCCGTATCAGACCGAGCAGCTCGGGTCTTTTATAGTGCGCGTACCATGCCAGAGCGGCTGAACCGAGCGCTGGCACATAGTCGTAATGGTCCCACGGTAAGAGGTACCCCGAGGGGGTGAAACAGCGATAGTTCATTTCAAGCAGATCATCAACACACGATCCATTCGGCGAGAATCGAATCCCGGCGAGACCGGTGTCTGTCATATACTGCAGGCTTGCATCCAGAAGCGCGAGAGTCGGCGCGGCCACGACAGCCATGTACGTGCTCCCCTCGCCGGTATACCCGGTCCGGGGCATGCTTCCGAGCAGAGGTCCAAGACGCTCGAACCCATATCGCAGAACTACCTGGGAGGATGCCCGGGAATCAATAAGCTGGCCCAGAATGTAGCCCATGATTATACACGAGACGACCAGCGCTGCGGTCTGGTTGTTTCCATCAAACGTGGATTTCAGCCTGGTCGACTGGTACACATTCAAGTAGAGATAATCTGAAAAACTCTGTTCGATATAGCGCTTGTCAGCCTCGGCGAACGCTCCACTGTCTCGCACCCACGTGTAATATACAAGAACACGCGCTACCGGGAGAGCCCCGACCCAGTGGTCGATCTGTCCCTCCCTGTACAGTTCGCGCACGCGCAGCTGCGCCGTAAAGTGCAATATCGACTGCCGTGCAGATAAAGCGTAGCGCTCCTGACCCGTCAGCACCCATGCGAGAGCGGCGTGCCAGTTAAACGGAGGCGTCAACGGTGATGTTATTGGCCCCTCCCGTCCCTCTGCCTCTGCTGCTTCGAGTAAAGTACGATAGTAATCAGACGGAAAACAGGTATGAATCTTCTTCCGGAACGTTTCTTTGTCTCGTATCAGGAACAATCCTGTCTCCATTCTGCATCCTCCCGATCCGGCATAAAAAAGGCGGGCGCCTTCCGGCACCCGCCTGGACGGCAGCAGTTCACTGACGAACGACTATCTGCCCCACGCTTCACGATTCTCGTTGTACCAGCCCTGTACAATACGCTGCACCGATTCACCACCAAGCCTGCTCCACTCGGAAACAGCCTGCTGGTAGGCCTCGCGTGGACTGACTGTACCAAGCTGAACCTCGACCATGATGTCGTTGAATACCGGAGCAAACTCATCGTTAAAGTTCAGAATCTCCTGCATGGTCGGGCGAAACGGTGTGTCGCGACGGAACGTTACAGCGAGCTGTGTTTCAATTGCCTCGCCGCGCATTCTCGCGATTTCCTGTGACATCGGGTCATCTGCGGCAAGAACGGGAAGCCATTCGGTCTGAAGCTGCCACTGCTGCAGAAGAATATAGTCCCAGGCGTAGCGAAGCTGCTCGTTGTGCTGGTCACCGGTAAGCAGCGTACGGGGTACACCGTCTACCATCTCATGGTGTTGCCCTTCGAAACCGAAGCGAAGCGTGAACCATCCTTCGTCGACCAACCAGTCAAGATACTCGATTGCCGCCCGGGGATTCGCAATATTGCGATTAAGTGCGACAAACCGCTCAGCCGGTGGTTCCTGAAGTAATCCGAACCGACCATGTCGCGTCTCGAAAGGACCGAGTGGCTGAAGTTGAGCACCAGGAACGTTCGCCAGCAGTTCCTGATAGTGGGGCGGGTTCACCCCGGAGAAATGTATGCCAGCTCGCCCGGTAACCCACAACTGACGCTGGCGTTGCCGCTCGCTGTCGGTCACGAGCTCAGGATCGACCCATCCGCGCTCATTCGCCAACTGGTGAAAGGTAAAGAAATCAACAAGACGTTCCTGGGTACGCGCTTCAGAAATAACCCCGGTATCGTCTACGTACCATTCACGACTGTATACAGCGTATAGCGCTTCGATGATTGGCATATAGGCATGGTCTGCGGCAAATGCGAACGTATCGTTTTGCCCTGTACCATTCGGGTCCTGATTGACAAATGCATCGGCAACAGCAAAGAACTCTTCCTCGGTCGTCGGAACGTCAAGACCGACATTATCGAGCCAGTCTTTTCTTATCCACATGAGATGTCCACTGATTGAGTCCTGCGATCGCATGGTTGTGACCGCATACATCTCATTATTTTCGCCGAATCGGAGGTAGGGATCGAGATGAGGGTTGTCCGCGAGGTACTGTCTCAGACTCGTACTGTACTGTTCAATCCAGTCATCCAGCGGGGCAAGGACTCCCTGGGCCTGAAAGTTTGCAACGGTATCGCGCGAGAAGTCATTGATGATATCGGGCGCCGTACCTGCGGCAAACTGGGTGTTCAGCACTTCCCTGACTTCCCATCTCGGAACCGGGACCATCCGGATATCCAGACCACTGTCCTCCCGGATCCAGTCGAGCCAGTCGTTGTCGTCCATTGTTCCGCGCTCGGCGGGAGCCCATCCACGCTCGTAGACCATGACCGACACCGTATCCTCGGATACTGCTTCCCGACGCCCGCCGGCAAATACAATACCGGTCACCGCGAGAAGCAGGACCGCCGTAAAAACTAGTGACGTGATTTTTTTCACGCTGCACCTCCCTGAAAGTTTGTGACTGTCGAAACACCGAACGTACGCTGCCGTTCGGGGCATTCGCAGATTTATACCTTGTCTCATTCGTGGAGCCTTCACCCCTTCACTGACCCGATTAGAGCCCCCTTCACAAAATAGCGTTGTAAAAAAGGATAAATTGTCATGATCGGAATGGTTGCAATTACGATTGCGCCTGCGCGTATCGCCTCAGGCGTCAAAGCCTGCTGAAGGAATGCAAGGCCTTCGGTACCATCAGCCTGACCAATCAGCATCTGCTCCTGGACGGTATTGATCATCCGACGGAGAACGACCATAAGAGTCTGGCGACTCGGCGAGGGAATATATATGAGCACGTTCATGTAACTGTTCCAGTGACCGACCGCGTAGAAGAGAATGAGTGTCGCGATAACGGGGAGCGAAAGGGGAAGGACGATGCGCAATAGAATTACGATATCGTTTGCCCCGTCGATCATAGCCGAGTCTTCAAGGCTTTGAGGTAAGCTCTGAAAATAGGTTTTCATGACAAAGAGGTTAAACGTACTGACAAGCCCCAGAAACCATACGGACCAATACGAGTCGATCAGCCCCAGCGTCCTTACGACAATGTAGGTCGGAATGATTCCGCCGTTGAACAGCATGGTAAAGAGCACAAACCAGATGAACACGTTGCGTCCCCGGAGCCGGTTCTTGGAAAGCGGGTACGCGGCCATGATTGTCGCGATCATGTTCAGAGTCACACCGACGCCGGTCACCAGAACGGTGTTCCAGAACGCACGAAAAATCTGTCCGTCCCTTATAAGCGAACGATACGCATCAGTGTTGAAGTCTACCGGCCAGAGAAAAACCTCGCCCGAAACGATGGCGCGACTGCTGCTGAACGAAGTCGCTACTATCTGCAGCATGGGATACACGCAGATGAACGCGAGAGTCATCAGTAAAATGTTGTTAAGAACGTAGAATATTTTTTCGCCGGTTGTCGCTGTTGTTACCATGGTATGCTCCTAAAACAATCCCGATCCACCGGTCTTCTTGATTACTTTGTTTACACTCCATATGAGAACGAGTCCTACGAACGACTGGAAGAAACCTACGCCGGTTGTATAGCTGAATTGCGCTCCCTGCAGCCCTGCACGATACACGAAGGTCGGAATGACATCTGCAACCCGCATAACGCGCTGATTCTGAAGCATGAAGATGTGTTCAAAACTGATCTCGAGAAATCCCCCGACATTCAATATCAGGAGAATACCGATCGTGCTTGATATTCCGGGAACTGTTATGTGCCAGATCTGTCTCCACTTGTTGGCGCCGTCTATAATCGCAGCTTCGTAGAGCTGAGGGTCAATGCTTGTAATCGCAGCAAGATAAAGTATTGTCCCCCAACCGGCCGTCTTCCAGATGCCGGAGACAATGAACACGACGACCCACCAGAAGCGGTCCGCCATGAAAAAGATCGGATCGACTCGAAAGACCCGAACCAGAATAATGTTGATAATACCGGTGCTCGGCGAAAGAATTGCAATCAGAATGCCACCGAGAACAACCCAGGAAATAAAGTGAGGTACATAGAGAAGGCTCTGCACGGTCCGCTTCAGGTACTTCCTGCGCATCTCGTTCAGGAGAATCGCAAGGATTATGGGAACCGGGAACTGAAATACAAGCTGATACACGTTCAGAATGAAGGTGTTCCAGACGATGCGAAAAAACTGCTCACTCCGGAACATTCTTTCGAAGTGCTGGAGACCGACCCACTGACTTCCGATGATTCCATCTATGAAACGAAAGTCCTTGAACGCAATGACCAGACCGTACATGGGCACATATCGGAAGATCACGTAAAAGACGAGTATCGGCAGCAGTAACATGTAAAGGTATCGATCGCGATAGATGTCACGCCGCAGATTTCCATGCTGTTTCGAGTTGCTGTCGATACCGATGGTCGAAGAAATATCAGAAGGCTTTGAGACGTCCAATCATCGCTCCTTTAACGAACCCTAAGAGCTTATGGCACGACTTCTGTGAACCCGCTATGACGAATTCTTTCGATTGTTCGCATTCTTTTATCTGCGCAGTCATTATCGTTGCGGAAGTACACATTTATTGCGTTTTACACGAATGTCCGCACAGGATTCACTTTGACAAGGCCGGAAATTCAGGCATATGGTGCTATCTACATGCAAAGTCTTGGGTACTACTGGATGCGTGCGACGTTTGTGCTGGTCGGTGTCCTGCTTGTTGCTGCATCATTAGGTTTAACACACGCGACAAGTACACGAACCCTTCGTGCGCAGCTGACAGACTCGAATGCGGCGATACTGCGCGAGGTTGCTACGCATATCTCCAATCGCGTAACGAGACTTGACCAGCGGCTTCTCGAACTCGCCGGGCGACGCGTGGCGCTCGATTTCATGCACTCGCGCTTCAGCGACGTCGCCGAGCAGCGTGATTCGTCGAGACTCGTGCAGATAGAGCTCACCCTTATTCGTCGCTCAGACCCTCTTGTTCACTCGGCAGGTGTCCACAGCAGGCGAAGCGGTTACCTTCTCAGCGATCGCATAGGTCTTTCATACATAGGCACCGGGGACCCGCGACACATCGATGTTCCGCTCGCACGGAGCGAGCTGGAAACGATATTACACGCAGGAAGCGATTTCCGCATACTTTCCACCCTTACCGAGCAGGGGCCGGTTCGCGTTGTTCCGCTTCGACGCCTCTATCCACTCGGTGCAGGCCCCGAAAATGCGCTTGGGAGCATATTCATCGGCCTGGACACCCGTCATCTCGCGGATACTGTTCTTCAGGCTTCCCGTGAACGTGTGCACGAGATTCTCGTCATGGATTCGAGCCGCGACGACGCATCAATCCTGGCGGCATCGAGTTCCTGGGCCGAAAGAGAGCTTCTCGCATACACTGTCCAGTCGGAGTCGTGGAACCCTTCGCCGGATTCCTTTGAGGTTCGACTCGGAGGACGCAGATATGGTGTCGCCCGTGTCCTGATACCAGAAACCGGCTGGGTTATGATCGGGGCAGTTTCGCTTAGTGGCGGAACGCCGCTGCTTGTCACCATGCAAATTACGTTTTTACTGATAGGGACGGGCATGCTGTTAGCGGCACTGCTGTCGCTTCTGACCCTTTCCCGTTTCACGATAGACCCGCTGTTAGGTTTTGTGCGAAAAGTCTCGTCCTGGGTTCCTGACGCGTTGTCCGCATCTGAAGCACCCATCCGACTTCCTGCCTCGGGAGCTCATCTTTCCCGGCTTGAGTTACGCTTTCGGGAAACAATTGACCAGTCGCAGAAAATGAAAGATCGTTTTGCATCAGCAACACCGATCATCCATCGATATTGTCTCCGGAACCTGTTCGCGGGAACGGGTCATTCTGAAGAACTTGTTTCCCAGCTCGCCGAACACGGTCTCGCACTTCATACGGGCGCATTCGCGATTCTGCGACTGGCTCTTACAGAGCGACCGTCGGGTGTCAATGCGCCTTCACAACTCAGCTCCGTTACACCGCGTAATCCACTCGTTTCCATAAGCGAGTCACGTCTTGCGGAACTCAGTAGCGGATATCTTGGTGAACATGGCCAATGCGCGGTTCTTCTGGAAAAAAACAACCGTGTCAGCGTCCTCATCAGTTCCGCGGATCGTGCCAGACTCGAGGGTCCTGTCCTCATGACTCTCGCCGAGCAGATCCGTATCGGTCTTGCGTCGACCCTTGGTGTCAGTGTTTCTGCAGGTCTCGGGTCCATCGTAACTAAAGCACACGAGATCAGTTCCTCGTGGCGCACAGCGACGAAAGCGCTTGACTATACCCTGATGTTTCAGACCCGCGCCCTGTACCGCCACGATGATATTGAGCTCGTCGAGTCTTCGGTTCCGATGCGGGAGCTATTAGCGGAGGTCAATGCGCTCCAGGATTCTGTCCGCTCTGGTGACGCTGACGATGCTGGTCAACGCGTCGCACGCTTGTTCCGGGATGCTCAATCCGCCCGCCTGCCCGGCGACTCGGTCAGACAAATCGGTGTTCACGTACTCATGGAAGGACTCCGGGTAGCGCAGGAGTCCGGCTGTCTGATTCCAGAGCAGCATGTCAATGAGGCAACCGCTGTATGGCATGACTTCGATCATGCCGAAACAATGACTGAGATCGAAAACCTTACAACACAGGTAATCAGGCAGCTGACAATCGACGTCGGCAAGCAGCGACAGGAACACCATCGACACGAGCTTGTCGACAGCATAATCGAGTATATTGAAGATCACTATGCCAGTCCCGATCTGTCACTTTCTTCGGTAGCGGTGCGCTTCGGGATCAGTCCCGCGTACCTGAGCAAACTGTTCAAGGAACACGCGGGTGTAAAATACATCGACTTTCTGGCGACCCTGCGAGTGACCGTCGCAAAAGCGCTTCTTGAACGGGGCCTTCATAACGTGAACGAAGTGGCCGAGCATATCGGATACACGAACACGCGCAGTTTTATACGCATGTTTCGCGCTGAAACCGGTCATACACCGGGTGAGTATCGTCGCCTGTATATCATCCGGCGGGAGAATTCTGATTCGGGTTTACCGTCAGACAATCCGGACTGACTGTCCTTTTACCAGGCTGACCGTAATCTCCCGAGCATCGGAACCCGCCCGAATGGTCACCGAGCAGCCGTGCTCCGACTCAAGATACAGTTCCACAAGACGACGATCACGGACAATGCCGTCGGCGAGCACCGCTCCAGGCAGACGCACACGTGAAAACGCAAGGTCCGGTATGGCCGCGGGCAGTGTGTCAGCAATGTGGTACCCGCTGAGGGTGTACAGGTCAGTCGCCTCCCACCAGCTGGCGTCGGTTCGTACGATGAGCTCGATGACAGCCGCGCTGAAACCAAGACACGCTTCCAGCTGCATTATATCCGGCCGTCCGTCGAGTACGGTAAGGCCGGGACTGGTGGCATCGTGTGTCGTCGCATAACCTTCGTTCGTAAAAAAAGCCATGAACGTCTGCAACATGTGAAACGCGGCATCGGATGAACCACTGTGACTGTGCAGGATGGAAGCCCACGGAAAACTCCAGCCTGACCATTCACCGGCTCCCAGCCGCACCCAGCGTGACAACGCACGTCGTGTGGCATCGGCGTCGACACCGTCTGTATCGATGGTCTGAAGGGGCCATATTCCGGCCAGATGCGAATGGTGCCGATGACTGTGCGGAAGAGGCACATCGTCAAACACAAAAATCTCAGTGTCTTCCACCCCGGCACGTTGAGTCGACGCGTATTTCGGGAGCGCTCCGGCGTCAAGATTCTTAGCGAACGCGAGCAGATCGTCCAGATCAGGCACGCGCTCATGAAGAACGGCTCGGTCCTTCATGTCACACATCCGCTCCACGAAGCGAAGATCCCTCGCGCAGGCGTGTATGGCAGCAAGCTGATAGGACGAGTTTACACCCCAGGCGTGTTCACCTGCTCCCCCGAGCTCAGGGGACACACTCACCTCAAATCGATACACGCCAGATTCGTCGAGGCGCAACAATGCTCTGGACACACGCAGGACCTTGCAGAGAAGCGGCGCCGCAAGATCACGATACAGTACACAACTATGAACGTAGCGGCAGTACTCCATGAGGGTATGCATGAGCCAGGCCGTGGACCCGTGATCGATACTGCCTGTCCAGAACCCCCCCATACACGCACCCTTGTCGTCGATCGCGTGCGGCAGATGATAACCATCCTCAACACCTGCAAGAAGACGTGCGTAGTTCCTCGCGGCCTGCTCGTGTTTGAGCACAAAGTCGACGAGTGGTTTCGCCGCACTCATGCAGTTTCCCGCGAAGGCGGGCCAGTAACACTCCTGTATGTTCACGTTGAGATGATAGTCACCGGACCACGGTGGCATTCGATGGTCTTCGATCCACGGCCCCTGAAGGCCGGTCGCGTCAAATCCTTCGACACTGCTTGCGCCGAGGCGATACATACCCATGAGATACTGCCGGTCGAGCCTCTGGTACCCCGTCCTTACCATTGCGCTCTCCGTCCAGAAACGGTGCCAGTAGGCTCGTGTCGACTCCGTCAGATCCGTGAAGTCTACTGCCCGGCTCAAGCCCTTGCCGGCGGCCGTAAGCGCTTCTCCCTCGGAATCGGCGATGGCGCAGGAAATCTGTGTCAGGACGACACGACCTTCGGAAGCCCCGGACATGCGACTCGCATTGGTGCTTATCCTGTCGGTATAAATGTGCACGCCAAGAAAGGCACCATCAGGTATGGACTGAACCCAGCGCACATCCGAGGAATCATTCTGGACGATCCCCGGCGGTTGGAGTCTCCATGCCGCGGTCGCGTATGAGTCAGAACCTGACGGTGGGTTGCTCGGGACAGTATCGAACCTGAGTTCGAAGTCTCCGCGCGACTCAACGAGTACGACCGCATCGCTTCCCTTCATGGATAGCTGCATCGTACACGTCTGCGCCGTCTTAACGTCAGCCAGGACGATCTCTGCCTTCCCTTCCGGTAAAACGAGCGAGATCGACTGAACACAGATCTGTTCGGGCATGGTGTAGTCAATCCGTCCCATTGGAAGGCGCGTCGGTCGCGCAGGAACGTCCCCTGAATCGGTCTTCCGAAACCGCTGTATTACCTCGGACGCTCGCCCGGACTGAAGCAGATTGACGATTTCGGTATAGTTCATGCCTTCGTTCCAGACGAGAGCACCCCGATGATCCCAGTAATCGCTGCGGTTGAAGGTCACGTGAATGGTATTCGCGTCCACCCAGACGAGGGCACCGGCAATACCGTTGCCGAGAGGAACACCTGCATGTACCGACGGCAGTCGGGCAGGAAACGGAATACGGAACACATCGGACTGTAAAAGGTCGTGTCGTGTTGTCTGCATGGAAGCCCATATATTAGCGCGGCTTGCAGCGCTGTGCTACTATAGGCTCCGCAGATTGTACCATGAGTGATACACAGAACATCCCGAAAACGTACAGCACACCCGTCAAGCTCCGGGGTCGGCGCCAGTTCACCGTGTTCGCCGTTTTCAACGCTTTCAGCTATCTCCTTCTCTCAGGAAACATACTGACCCTGTTTCTCCTTCGACTTGAAGTGAACCGAACGATCGTCGGTCTCGTGTCGAGCTTCCTGTACGTCTCGTTCTTCTTCATGCTTGTCGGGAAGAAGTTCGGCATACACCTCGGTGCCGTGCGGCTCTTTGCACTTGGATGGACGCTGCGCTATATATCGGTGATTCCGCTTATCGCAATACCATGGTTGCACTCAGCAGGCTTCTATCGGGCCATTCCCGTCGTCTTTGTGCTTTCCACGCTCGCGTTCAACGTATTCCGGGGAGCTGGTCTGGTCGGGCAGAGCCCTATCCTCGGCGAGCTGTCCTCCGGTTCCGACCGTGGTGCGTTTCTTTTGCGATTTCAGATCATCGCGAACGTGATTGCCGTGTTTGCCGGGCTGCTCATAGCTGCCATGCTTGGTGACAGCGCCCCGCTGAGCCGGTACGCTGTTTTCATTGCATTCGGTGTCGGCTTCGGCCTTATTGCGAGTGCCGTGGTTGCCCGCGTTCCGGAGCCACCCGGTGTACAGGAGGGTGCGTCGGAGCGTCTCGCCACCGCGATACGCCGAGCCTTCGCGGATTACCGTTTTCGCCGTTTTCTGCTGGCCTTCGGCTCGCTGGCGATGATCAGCGGCGCAGCCCGCCCCTTTCTTATTGTGTACGCACGGGAAGTGTACGCACAGACCGACAGTGCCGCAATCGCGTACGGCGTCATCGGGAACGTGGGGGCTATCGCGATGGGGCTGTTGATCAGGCTCATGCTTGATCGGGTCGGTGCAAAACCACTGATCATTGCAACCGTCCTGACCGCGCTCGCCGGCTACGGACTCGCAATGCTCTCACCGGCCGCGACCGGGTTTACCATCGTTGCCGTTCTGTCGGTGATCTTCTTTATATCCTCGTTCGGATCCGCCGGGGCGGAGTCCTGCTCCCAGAGTTACTACTACGCAATGCTCAAACCAGTTGATCAGATGAACATGGGAATCATCTATTTTCTGGTACTCGGTATCGGTGGCAGCATCGGCTCCTTCGGCGGCGGAGTAGCCCTCGATATTCTTCATTCGGTGACCGGAGGTTCTGACCCGGTTACCGTCTACCAGTGGTACTATGGTGGTATATTCGTCGCGGTTGCGATTCTCGTTTTGCTGTTCAGCCGCCTTGAACGTCTCGGAGCCTACTCTTTCCGTGGCACGATAGGCGTGTTTTTTTCCATCCGTGATCTCAGGACAATGACGCTCCTCGATCGCCTCGACCGTGCTTCCGACCTCGATCATGAACGCTCGGCGATACGTGGCCTTGGTGGTACCGGAAGCCGGTTCGCGCGCGAAAGCCTTTTGAAGAAACTCGAGTCGCCCAGCTACGCGATACGCAGCGAGACACTGACCGCGCTCGAACGGCTCCCGTATCACCGCGATATCGAGCAGGCCCTGATACAGGAACTTGGTGACCATCCCTATACAACTGCCTCCCTGGCCGCCCGCATACTGGGTGGCTATCCCGGACGACAGTCGATCAAGGCTTTGCGCGAAGCCGTCTACTCCGACGACTACGTTCTCTGCGGCGAAGCAATGACGGCGCTCGGGAGACTCAACGATAAGTCGGGAAGTCACCGTGTTGAAATGGTCCTGCGCCTGACTGACAACCCCTACCTGGTAATACGGGCGACGGAAGCGCTTCGTCTGCTTCGCCAGACGGGTTCAATCACCCTCCTTTTCAGCGCACTGGCAGGCGATGATGTGCCTGAGTACCTGAGAGATGAGGTAATCCTGGCGGTTGCCGACCTCATCGACATACACAGCTGGTTCTACACTTTATACGTCCGGTTTCTCGCGGACAGATTTGACGCAATCGAGTTTCTCCGGGAGCGAATCGGGACGAAACCCGACAACGGCGTGCATCGAATCCTAGACCATCTCCTTGATGACGCCCGCGAGTTTGCCACAGGCGCTGCCACGATTCTGAGAACCCGCCCCGACCGATACGCGTATGGCGAGAAACTCGCGAACATCATTGAAAGCGAACGAATCTATCGATTCGAGCGTGTTCGATTTCTCTTCGGTGCCGTGATATCCGACTGGCCAAACGAGTTGACGGACAACGAACGAACACTCTAACGTGGGCAGACATGGACACGTACACACCGTCTGATATTCATGCGAGTGTCGGGCAAATGATCAGCAACATTCGAACAGTGATTTCCATCGATCAGAAAAAGCTCGAATACCTTGTAGCTGCTTACATGGCAGGAGGGCACGTTCTGCTCGCGGACAGTCATGGGGTTGGTAAGACAAGCCTCGCACGAGCTCTCGCCGGGAGCATCGTCTGGGACCGCCATCGATCCGAAGCCCCCATCGATATGGATGACTTTAACCGTGTGCAGTGCACTGTTGACCTTCTTCCACAGGACATCATCGGGTATAACCGTATCACTGCCGACGGAAGCACTCTCTCGTTTAACCGTGGTCCGATCTTCAGTCACTTCGTTCTCTGCGACGAAATAAACCTGCTTACTCCGAAAACCCAGGGCAGTTTCTTCCAGGCGATGGAGGAACAGGAGGTTTCAGTCGAGGGTCAGACATATCCCCTGACCGATCCGTTCTTCATTATCGCGACGATGAACCTGAAGGGAGCCCACCTGTTTCCGCTGCCGGCACCACAGCTGGACCGGTTCATGGTGCAGCTCTCCATGGGGTATCCTACAGACGAGGATGAAGCCCGGATCGTACGCCAGCATGGACAGACCGACTCCTGGACCAGCTTCCGTCCCGTTGTGCGGTGGGAAGAGGTGCGTGCCTGGAAACAGGCCGTTGACGATGTCTACATCCACGACGAAATCATCACGTATATCGTGTCCTGTGTCAGGTCGACACGCGCGCACACGGATGTCGCCGTCGGAGCAAGCCCTCGAACCGGGGTGAAAATCTCGCGTCTGGCACGGTCTCTCGCCCTTCTTCGCGGACAGGACTTCGTGACGATAGATCTGGTAAAGGAGATCTTTCCAGCAGCGGTGACACACCGACTTGTCATGAAAAACGCTGCAGGAAAAGCCGAAGATGTCATTCGCGATGTACTGACCGACGTGAGCGCCGAGGGTATTCCGGTACGATGAGCTCGTTCATGCAGACGCTGAAGAGGAGCCAGACCGCAGAGCAGGTACGGAAATACTATCCGTTCACCGTTCTCGGTTCATTTGTCATTATAACGGGAATCTACATGGCCGCGCGTGGCCGTACAACAGACGATGTATATCAGAGCCTGACAGGCATTCTCGCTGTCCTCCTTCCATGCACGCTTACGGTTCTTTCCCGCGTTCAGGCGGTCCGTTTTTCGAACACTGAATGCACCTGGATAATCCGGGACGAACTCTCCTGCTCGCTCATACGGCCGACGACGGAGGGAGATGTATCGCTGTCGATTCCACGTTCTACAGCGTGGCTGTTTTTTCGCATACACGTCCGGGTATCCGGTATGCTCTCGGCTTCGGACACGATCCTGTATCACGTTCTCGAAGAACGTATGGCCGTTCGGGCTGATCCACTGACGCTGTTTCTGAACCTTCCCCTCGCCGGCGTACTCAGACTCAGGGGAAACACCGAGATCCGGGACCTCTTCGGATTGACCCGGGCGGGGTTCGGCAGGTCATTCGGACAGACCGTCTGTGTCAGGCCACAATTACCGGGCCGACCGCAGATCACTCAACCGCAGGTTTCGTCAGGTCAGTCGGAGACAGACAGGACTCGCAATCCGGATGAGACGCGCTATTACATGCGCGAGTACATTGCCGGCGATCGCGTGCGCGATATCAACTGGAAGGCATCCCAGCGCTTTCGCTCCTTGATTACCCGCATTTCACCCGAGACCCGGAACAAAGAGACCACCATCACGATATATCTGCGACACTTCGGTGATTCACGCTTTGACTCACTGCTTGCAGCCGTTCACCTGACCTACCTCTCCGGCTGGCTGTTATCGTTCGTCCGTACGCTGCTCGCAGCGGATGACAGCCTCAGGTTCAGGGTTATCACTGCAGACGGGGTGATTCCCGTCGACGATCCGCCTGCAGCCGACCGGCTGGCGTGCACGCTTGCCGGGATTTCGCTGCGACCGGAACCGCCAAACCTGCCAGTACAGACCGACGACAGACTTGTCGTTTTTTTTACCACTCCCTTCGACACGGATACGCAAAAGGCTCTGGCCCGACATCCGGGCGTACCGGTGACGATCTTTTCCACCGGATATTTTCAGTCGACCGGAGAATCCGAACTGTGTTTGACCGAGCCTCTCGCCGTTTCGTTTGACAGCCGGCTAATCCCGGTAAACACACGTGCGGTCCGTCTGATCGAACCTGAGATGCAATCAGGTCGAACGACAGGCGCGGTGTTTCTCGAGGAAGTTCTGCTCAGTGTGCAAAGGGAGACCGGCGCGGTTGAGAGGGATACATTATGAAACGGAGTATCTTTTTCAGCAGAATGATGCTGTATCTTGTCGCCGTCAGCGTTCCCGTCTTCCATCCCGGTGTTGTTGTCGGGTACAACGCAGGCGCAGCGATGATCTGGTTTGCTCTCGTTCCGCTTCAGATGCTGACGGCGTGTTTTGCCGCGCCTCCGCGACTTCGCTTCGGGGTATGGATAACGCTCGGCATGCTGCCCGTCGTAGTGACGGGAGTGTTCATTGGACTCCACGCGTCCCCGATTCTGCCGGTGTCGGTAGGACTTGCGGCGTTTTTTCTTACCGCCGCACTTTTTCATCTGGGATCGCGGTTTCGCTGGCTCTTTATCGTGGAGCAGGCGAGTCTCGCAATACTGTACTACCGCATGCTGAATTTTTCCCGGGCGAGCGAGTTCCTTGCCATGCAGTCGGCGACTGCAACACAGTTCATTCTGGGGCTTCTTGTCTTTGCATTCCTCCTGCACGGTGCAATCATTACGACCTACCTGGGAAAAAGCTCGCGAAATAGTAGCGAAGATTCACGGCGGAGAGACCGTTTGCCGCGCATTCTCGTCGAAGGCACGCTGTTCACCGGAGTTGCCGCCCTGTCTCTCTTTGCGCTCGCCTGTCTGCTTCCTCAGGATTTTATCGTTCATAATCCGGTGATAAACCTTCTCGGCAGGCAGGCGGAACCACCATCCCGATCACTCGACGATGTTGCACGGGAACTGCTTGATCATCGGAACGGTGGTTCTGATCAGGGCAGGAGCCGGAGTCCCGAAGGCGGCGAGTACGGAGGAGACTCGTCCGATTCGAGTGGCGACGGCGACGAGTACGAGCTTTCGGGCATTCCGTCCGAGGACTGGGGAACCGGAAGTGGAGGAACAGACGAGCAGCGGGCAGTGCTTGTAGTCGCCTCGCAGTTTGAGCCGGTCTACGCCGCGGACGGGTACCGGGACCGCTTTGATCAGGAACACGGCTTCGTTTCCGTCGAAGAACAGGCATTCAACGAACTCGTGCATCGACGACTCGCCGGGACCTGGCAGAACACCTCGATTGGTCGCGATCGCGGGCGCACGAGTGTCGAAACAGCCTATTACTCTACGTTCCCCGACCGCGTTCTACCCTACCTGCCGGTTTCTGCTGAGCCAACGGTGTTTCAGCCACGATACTATCCGTTCTCCTACTCGTATCGAGGCGTATCGCGGATACAGAACTCGCCTCCACACGTCCTGCGACGAGCTCCCGACCTGAGTCCCGCGGAACAGGATCAGTTCTCCTCATGGACAGGGATCGAACTCGAGCCCGAGCATCGTGCCGCATTTCAGAACCACATCGATGAACATATACCAAGCGTTCCCGGGAACCTGTACGAACGGGTTCTATCAGTTCTTCAGAGCTTTCGTGGTTTTCAGTATGAGCTCGGCTTTGAGGATGACTTTTCTCCGGCTCATATGGCTAACTTCGTTTCGTCGACCCTCTCCGGTGACTGCGTTGAGTTCTCCAGCACCGCGGCAATTCTGGGCCGCATGCTCGGAATACCTTCCCGGGTAGTTACCGGTTATCTCGCCGCTGAGAGTCTTCAGACCCCAGCCCACGACCGGGGCCTTGCTGTCCTGCAGAACAGTCTGCCCTTCCTGCAGGAATATTCTCTTAACGATCTTCTGCTGGTAACGACCAGCCACAGGCACGCGTGGGTACAGTTCTGGATTCCGGGATTCGGGTGGACGGACTTCGAACCGACCAGTTACGCTATCCCGCCCGAACCGGGAAGCGATCCGAATGAACGCAGAGTTGTCATCCCGATCATCGATCCACGAGATCCTCCCCCGCAGACGGCAATACCCTGGTCGGAGATCGCACGAGGGATCCTTCGTCTCGTTGTGGTCTTCGTGACGCTTCTGTACCTCTGGCGTTACGGAATGGAAGGCTATCTCGTGCTTCGCTCCCGGAGCCCGAACCGTGGAGGTCTGCGGGCGCGATACCGTCTCCTCCTCATGAAACTCGCCTCGGACGGGCTCCGTCTCAAACCGCGGTCAGCGACGATCCTCGAGTATTCGAACACGTATCCCGAGCTTCGCAGGTTCGCGCTGCGTTACGATTCAGCGATGTATGGAAGACCTTCACAGGATCCGACGGTGCTGCGCGAATCGATACGGATGGAATACCGGACTGCACGTTCAGCTCTCAAGACACGCGGACTCCGTGCGGTTTTGCGACGTCTGTTCAGTCTGCGAGGTCTTCACTATGCATAGATTAAAGACGACGGCAGCCACATGCATGCTGCTGGCTGTCCTGCTCGGCAGCTGCAACGGACAGGCCGACTGGACTCGCTTTCGTGGCGAAGGCGGCCGTGGTCACAGCCGGAACCTCATGACACCACCGCTCGGAATACGCTGGGAGCTTTCGTTACAGTCAGAGGACCAGCGTGGTTTTGCATTTAACAATCTCGTCATCCGCGACAACCGACTGTACTTCGGAACGACAGACGGCAACTTCTACGCAATGAACATCGAGACGGGGTACATGGACTGGGTATACCGAACGGGAGCTCCGGTGAACTCGGTACCCTATGCCGACGAAACGCACGTCTACTTTGGCTCGAACGACGGACACGTATATGCAGTACATCGCGAGAGCGGTGAGGAAGCCTGGCGCTTCAACACCGGCAGCACGGTACAGAGTACCGTTATTCGCCATGAAGACCAGATTATTTTCGGGAGCGATGGAGCCGGAATCTGGTTTCTTTCACCTGACGGTGAACTCGAACACTACATTGAAAACCCCGTGTGGCATCGCGTCAGCCTGCAGGTTGACCGTAACAGGCTCATGCTGACCCCCGGCCCGATTGAGAACCCGCGAACCCTCGGCGTATACGATCTTCGTGAGCAGCGGCATCTCTGGCTCCTTCCGGAAGAGATCATGCAGGCCACGTGGTATAGCTTCCCGGCTTCAACAGGTGATGCGATGATCATGCAGACCAGCCGCTTCAGCGGCGATGGTCTGGTCTTTAGCACCTACTCACTCGACTTTGACACAGGCGACATACGCTGGTCACGAAGCTTCTCCTCAACCTTTGGCGCACACGCACCTGATGATCTGTTCAGGTACTGGCGTCGGGATCTGCTTAACATCCTCGACTACCAGGCGCCCGCAGTCTGGCGGAACACGGTGATCGTTGCAGGAGGAGACAACACGGTTCGTGCCTTGAATGTGGACAATGGAAGCATGCTGTGGGAGAAGCGGTTCAACCACCACACGTCGAGCGCACCTATGGTTGTGGGAGACAACGTGTTCATTGGTGTGCACGGCGATCGGATCGACCGGTTACCCGAAGGGGAAGAACGCACCGGACCACGACTCGTAGCGCTCAGTGCCCGCAGCGGCAGTCGGGTATGGGAGCTCGAGACCAACGGGGTGATCCTGAGTCCTCCGGTAAGCGCGGGACGCCACATGGTCTTCGGTACGGACCGGAATTATGTCTATGTTCTTGAGCGGGTATTTTGATACACTGCAGGAATTCTATGAAACGCATAATATATTTCATCGCAGCTGCACTTCTTTCAGTGCTTGTGTTCAGCCTAACAATTTCATGCTCGCGGGACAGTGGTCCAGCGCGCGAGACCCGATTTCTTCTCGGGACGGCGACGACGATCAGCGTGTTCGACAGTTCGTTTCCGTCACAGGCGATCTCCCGGGCATTTGACCGCGTTTCCGAAATTCAGGAGCGCATGAGTATCAACGAGTCCGAATACGACGACACGGAGATCCTCGAGGTAAACCGGAATGCAGGTCTGTCTCCCGTTGCCGTGTCCGATGATACTGCGCTGGTCGTCTCTGAAGGTATCAGATGGGCAGAGTTGAGCAGTGGTGCCTTTGATATCTCCATCGCCCCCCTTGTACAGCTCTGGGGCATCGGCACACCCCGGGAGCGGGTACCCGCGCCCCCGGAAATCGAGGAGACTCTACCGCTGGTAAATTACCGTCGGGTTTCAGTACGTGACGGGAACCGCATCTTTCTACCCGAAGAGGGCATGGGCATCGATGTCGGCGGAATTGCCAAGGGTTATGCGGTCGATGAAGCTGCGCGGATTCTCCGTGAAGCAGGAATTCAACACGCCCTTATCGACTTCGGCGGTGACATATTCACGATAGGAACCCGTGTCGACGGTAAGCCCTGGCGAATCGGGGTACAACACCCATCATCGGTACGACAGGATCTGCTCGCGGTCGTTGAAATCGTCGATCTGGCTATTGTCTCGTCCGGTGACTACGAGCGCTACTTCGAGCAGAACGGGATCCGCTATCATCATATTCTCGATCCCGCGACCGGCATGCCTTCACGATCGGGTCTCACGAGTGCGACCGTCATCGGACCGGACTCAATTGGTGCTGACGCACTCTCTACGGCGGTGTTTGTCATGGGTCTTGACGATGGAATGGAACTAATAGAGTCCCTTCCCGGCTATGAAGCAATCTTTGCTACTACAAACCGCAGGGTGTACGTGAGCAGCGGCCTCCAGGGGCGCGTTGAGCTCCTTGCATCCGACCACGAACTGGCAGATTCATGAACAGACGGGCGACACTCGTACTTCTTGTCAGTACAGGCTTTCTGTTGAACGCACTTCTCAACACCTATCGCTGGCTCGCTTCAGGGTACGCGGCCACCGCGCTTGTACCCTCACCGTTGCTTATGGCGGGTATTCTTCTGGTGTGGATCTCGGCGCGGACACACGGTGACTCTGCTGGCCGGCTGTCACGAAGCCTCCTCAACGCGCTCAGTGCCTGTATCGGCTTCGCACTCGTATACTCCATGGCCGAAGGAGCCATACAGCTTCTGTATGCCCGACCGTTCATTCCTTTGTCGGACGCCTCGTATATCCGCGGCGGGCTGCTGCTGCTCTTTCCGGAAGCGACGGCAACCGTCACCGCGTTAACGCCGTTCGTAGTTATCCTGATACTCGGGTCTGCATTTCTGCTCGCACGAGGGTATCTGCTGCTTGTAAGTGGGACTGCGTTAAAGATCCCTGCCCTGTCATCCCGCATGAAACGCGTTTCGGTGATCTGTGCGTGTTTCGTGCTGATCGCAGTGATATCGGTTCGTGTGTTTTCTTCGCCGACTCGCGACAGCGAGACATGGTCGCACATGCTTATTCCGATAATGCTGCGCGGTGCTGCAGATATCGACCGGTTCGAGCTCGCCGACCCTGTGATCGGGTACGCCGAAGCCGAACAAGCCGACGAGGAAATCGAGGCAAACAGAAATGGCCAGGATGGAGCGCATGGTCTTCCGGGCATCCGGGATGCCGATATTTACATGTTCGCCATCGAGAGCTACGGAATAACGGTTTTCGATAATGAAGAGCACCACGCTGCACTTCTGCCGGTCATACGTGACAGTTATGACCATCTGCGGTCAGCGGGGTTTTCTGTAGCAAGCCATTATCTCGAGTCTCCGGTCTTCAGCGGACTTTCATGGCTTGCAGAGGCAACACTGTTCAGCGGTAATGTCATAGACCGGCAGTCCCGTTTTGAGAACCTCATCGAGACTGGTGTCTTTTCGCTCCCGGATTTTCTCGCTGAGGAAGCACAGTATTATAACATGAAGGCGAAACCCGGAGCCGTACACGGAGACTGGCCCGAAGGCTACGACGTGTTCGGTTTTGACGAGATGCTCATTGCATACAACGACGATTTCGGGTATCGGGGACCCTGGTTCAGTTTCGTGCCTGTCCCCGACCAGTTCGCAATACAGGCGCTGCACGATCGCATACGGGAACGAAAGGACGATGGAACCCTGGAGGACCGCCCCCTCTTCGCCTATTACCAGCTTGTATCAAGTCACATACCATTCAACCATATACCCGAGTATCTCAGCGACTGGTCAAGGCTTGGAGACGGGTCGATCTACTTCGAAACGGACAATCTCGTCTTCGACAATGACTACTTCTCAGGCACTGAATACGTTGAAGGTTTTATCGCCTCGATCGAGTACGTGCTTACGGTACTGACCGAGTACGTCACCCGATTTATCCCTGAGGATCGCGAGAGCCTGATCGTGTTCTTCGGAGACCACCAACCGGGATCTGTAGTCAGCGGCAGAGGTGCTTCACGATCGGTCCCCGTACACATCATTTCCCGAAATGATGCGATAGTAAGCCGCTTCATCGACGAACTTTCGTACGTCCCGGGAATGATCCCTGACCAGCCACATCCACATCCGCACATGGCCGATTTCTACCCTGACTTCGTACGAGTCAGCAGACTGGAGCCCTCGTCTGTCGTGCAGGACTGAACTCTTCAGGAATGGATTTCGCAGATCTGACGCAGCCGGGGTACAATCGCCTTCATGGCTGCATACCCGCGCTCGATTGCTTCGTCAATCCTCCCCATACTGTGATACGAGAAGCCGACCAGATCAGGCTGGAGAAAGATATCCGAGTTTCGCCGTCCAACATCACTGGTGGCATACATGAGTATACCCATGGTACGCGCGAGCACGTCGACCACGTTGTCTATTCCTTCGTCCGAACCGACATTATCGGCGTTCAGATCCACCCCGACGACAAAATCAGCTCCGAGCGATCGCGCCACATCGGCGGGTACAGAGTTGCGGGTGCCTCCGTCAACAAGAAGCTCGCCGTCGCGTTCGACCGGGACGAAGACACCGGGCAGACCACAACTCGCTCGCACTGCGGTGTGCACCGGGCCGCTTCGTATTACGCGTTCCTGGCCTGAGACAAGATCCACCGTTACGGCCGCAAAGGGAAGCTTCAAATCGTCGATCCGAACGTCGCCGATCAGTTCCTGTACGAGATCGCTGAGTTTATCAGTTTTCACGAGTCCCATGCGGGGAAGGGTCATCTGAACGAGATCAGCCCACTTCATTTTACGGGCCTCTTCTTCGATGCGATGCGAGTCAAAGCCCGCACAGTACAGCGCTCCAACCAGACTTCCCGCACTGGTACCCGCAACGCATGACGGCACGATATTACCTTCTTCAAGCGCCCGGATGACGCCGATATGTGCGAATCCCCGCGCAGCACCTCCTCCGAGAGCAAGGCCGAGCTTCTTCCGTTGCCGGACAGCCCTGCGCATGATCGATGCGAACACGTTCATGCTCTCACCCGATGGACACGTTTCAAAGCTTTCTTCATCATTACTCCATATGATACCGCAAATCATCGGCATAAAGAAATCCGCGAGTACCCGCCGCGTAATCCGATACTGCAGCGACCGGGGGATAGGTTATCAGCTCGTGGATCTGAAAGAACGGACCCCTGGCAAGCGGGAACTCGACGCAATTGCAGCAGCGGCAGGCGGCTACGACAGGCTCATAGACACGGAGTCCGCAGCGTACCGGAAAACGAACATGGGCTATATGGATTTTGATCCGGAAGAAGAACTTATCGAGAACACCGAGCTAATGCGCATTCCTGTCGTTCGGACTGATAATGGAATAGCCGTTAATCCGTCCGATGCGGAGCTTGAATCACTGTTCGGGAAATAGACTCACGGACCGAGTACGGCGAGTGCATCCGGAGGCATGGTGAGGATACCGTCTGTGAAATCCACTCCGTCGCTTGCGAGCAGTACTGTCTTCGGATCCGGGTCTGACAGCCCGGTAAATCCGACGGTCGCGTCTCCGTAGCGATGGCTGTTCGGTGCCCGGCAGACCGGAATCACGGGGCTGACCGACCGGGACAGCGAAAAGGCGACGGCGCAGGAGCCTCGAAATATGAGCATCCACTCGGCTTCCGCATCGTAGACGACCTCCGGAACGGTATGCATGGAACACGAAAACGAGGGCACATCGTGCCGTATGCGTATCAGATCGATGTACCATTGCCGCATACGCTCGTGCGCTTTGAGTCTCTGCTCGAAACGGCGCAGTTTCGACCGCAAAAACGTCTCTTCATCCTGCGGATCGGGCACATCCTCCGGGTCCCACCCGAAGTCGCGGAACTCGTTCCGTCGTCCCTCGCTGACGGCCCGGGCGAGATCCCTGTCCTGATGATCGGTGAAGTACTGAAACGGCGCTGTACAGGCCCACTCTTCCCCCTGAAAAAGCATGGGAACGGCGGGGGACAGGATGTGTACTGCCGCGGCTACCCTGGTTCGTCCCTCGGACACAAGGTGCGATAATCGCTCGCCAAAAGCCCGATTCCCGACCTGGTCATGATTTTGTACGCAATGGACGAATCGGCTTCTGGGAGTGTCGCCGACCGGCCTACCGTAGCTCCGACCCCTATGAGGAGCGTAGTGACCGTCGCGCACGAACACGCGCGTCAGAGCCTTCGCGAGCTGCTCGAAACCGCCGAATCCCGCGTAGTAACCGCTGCTCTCGCCGGTAAGCAGACAGTGCACTGCGTGGTGAAAATCGTCACTCCATTGTGCATCAAGCCCGTAGCCGCCTGCATCGTGTGACTTCACAAGGGAGGGATCATTCAGGTCGCTTTCAGCGATGAGTACGAGAGGTTTCCCGAGTTCCCGTTCGAGAGCTCCAACACGGTGGGTCATCGCTTCAAGAATATGTACGGCAGAACTGTCATGCAGGGCGTGAACCGCATCGAGGCGAAACCCGTCGACATGGTAGTACCTGACCCAGTACTCGAGATTGTCGAGGATAAACGCACGGACCTCGTCGCTCTGCGGGCCATCAAGATTAAGGGCATCGCCCCACGGTGTATGATAGCGATCAGTAAAATACGGTCCGAACTGTCCAAGATAGTTCCCTTCCGGCCCAAGATGGTTATAGACGACATCAAGGATTACGGCCAGATCGTGCTCATGGCACGCATCGACAAAACGCTTGAAGGCCTCAGGGCCACCATACGCCTCCCACGGGGCGAAGAGTCCGACACCGTCGTATCCCCAGCCGCGGGTTCCCGACGCTGAGGCGATCGGCATGACGTTCAGATGCGTCACCCGGAGCTCAGACAGTTCAGGAAGGTGTGGAATCGCCGAATCAAAGGTACCTTCGTCGGAGAAGGTTCCGATATGCAGTTCGTACACCACTGCTGAAGCAAAGGGTCTTGCCCGAAAGCGTCGATCGTTCCACGCGTGCGCCTCATGGTCGACCAGCTGCGAAAAGCCGTGCACACCGTCCGGAAGACGGGGAGCCCGAGGGTCCGCGTAGGGGCCTTTCCCGTTCACCTTGAACGCGTACCGGCCGTCGTCCGGCATACGGTCGGGACATATCGACCAGTATCCGGTCTGTGCCACTGCCTCCATCTCTCGTTCCAGATCGCGTGTTACAAGAGTCACCGAATCCGCTGACGGGGCCCAGACCGTAAAGCGCGGCGTCTGACCGGCGAACGCTGTCTCCCGGTTCATGCCTGATCCTCCCGCACGAGAACACAGATCGGAAACGGCTTGATCAGTGTATTCACGGCCTGCGTGCCGCCCTGCACGGTCTCGCCGCTTATGACGTTTCTGTAAAGTCCACCGGGAATCACGACTGAGGTGTCCGGATAGCGGCCGGCTCTGCTGTGAAAGCGCAACGGACAGACGGCAATCACGTCTCCACCGCGTTCGAACGCCAGGACGTCCGCGCGTGCCTCGCCGGTTACGTCCAGAGCGACATACGGTTTCGGCCCTCTGCTGCCGCTTCCCCAGAAGACATCGCTGTGCGCGTTTCGCAGGTGCAGAAGCGCCCGTGTCAGTGCCAGCTTCGGATAACCGTCGGCCATACCTTCCATGATCTCGGACACGGACAGCGAATCGAGCTCATCGAGCATGCGTCCCAGGGTCGAATAGTCGATATCGCGACGATTATCCGGATCCACAAGGCTATAGTTCCAGACCTCACATCCCTGGTACAGGTCAGGAACACCGGGCCCGAGCAACTTGACTGTCGTTTGAACCAGGCTGTTGACATACGCACCGAGAGCAATGCGCTCGACAAGGCGCTGCATCGATGACTGAATCGCAGTGTCTGCGAGAACGCCTCGTGCGAAGGAGAGAACGGCGGCTTCGTACAGCTCATCGATCTCAGTCCACGAGGTATGCTCCTTTGATTCCCGGATCGCTTTCGTAAGGTATTCGGTAAGGCGTTCTTCCGAGATCGGCCACGCTCCGATGAGAGTCTGATAAATGAAGTATTCCGTGTTCCGGTCAGGCCATTGCTCGATACGGTACTGAGATGCCAACGAAGACCAGCTTCCTGTCGCTTCAGCCCACTCGTTCGGAATTTCGGTGAGTACCAGCAGGCGGGCGCGAAGATCTTCGCTTCGTTTTGTGTCGTGCGTACTCGTCGTGAGCATGGACCGGGGAAGCGTGACACTGCGATCGGCCATCCTTTCGTTGAAATCGTCAACCGACATGCCAAAACGGTCGGGTTCTGCTCCGACCTCGTTCAGAGCAATAAGCCGGTTGTAGCGGTAAAAAGTTGTGTCCTCCGCTCCCTTGGCCATAACAGGCCCGCTCAGTTGCTGAAAACGCATCACGAAATCGCGTTCCACGTCGCCACCGAGGTCCAGGGTCAATATGCGATACAGAAAATCAAAAAGTTCCGGATCCAGGTCATCACGATTCTCGCGCGCGCGTTCGACCGCGTTCTGTATGTGGCTGCGATCGGAATCGCGTATAGTGCCGTGTTCCGCGCGAATGTAGGTCCGATACACCGAGAACGAAACAAGAATCTCGCACAACGCGTCCTGTACATCGTCCCTGCTGAAATCCCGGTACCGTCGGTTGCGATAGGAAATCAGCAGAAGCATCTCTGTCAATCGATTCACATCGCTTCCAAGAAGATCCTCCACGACTTCAAGCTTGCTTTCGTGCAGCAGATTGTGATAATCGGTGCTTTCACCGGTGAACGACCGGTACAGATCAGTAATTCTACGCTCGCTCGTCGTCTGTACCAGAACCGCCTGCAGGTCGTTCAGAAAATCGTAGCCGGTCGTACCGTGTATGGGCCATGAGTCGGGCATGTGCTCGTTCGGTGCGAGGATCTTTTCACCGACAATCCACGCATCTCCGGCGCGATGTCGCAGACGCTGAAAATACTCCTCCGGATCGCGAAGTCCGTCAGGATGATCAACCCTGAGCCCGTCGACTTTCCGCTCGCGTATCCAGGAAAGAATGAGTTCGTGCGTGTCGGAGAATACATCCTCATCTTCGACCCGAATCGCAATGAGATCGTTAATATCAAAGAATCTTCGATACCCGAGATCGCTGCGTGCAATTCGCCAGTACGCCAGTCGGTAGTTCTGTCGCTCAAGCAGCGCATCGAGTCGGTCAACATCGGAGTTGACAAGATCGACCTCCGAGTCCACTGCCCGACGCACGTGCGGAGCATCTTCGAGCAGCAGCGACAGGCGATCCCGTATGACTTCCTTATCGCGGTGTCGCCGGCGCGTGTTCACTCTGTCATCGGCCTTCGGGAGGGGCAGATAATCAAGGGCGCTTGCGAGAAAGGCAAGCTCCGGATGCTCGATGCGGGAAGCGGCCTGAAACAGGAGATCCGAAAGACTCCGTGGATCCACCGGTACCCGATGATCGTAATACTGTAACTGGAAAGATCCGTCGGTCCGAACCAGCTGAATCTCACCCGCTTCAAGAACACGCCCGTAGTGGTCGCCTAGGATAGGCAGCAGGACACGATTCAGTGTGTTCTCACTGTCCTGGGCATACTGCCAGTCAACATCGAAATAATCGGCATACCGGCTTCGCTGGCCGTTTTCCAGAACATCCCACCACCACGTGTTCTCGGGTCCGGAAACCGCCATATGGTTGGGCACGACATCGACGATCTGCCCGAGACCCGCGTCTCGAAGGGTTCTGCAGAGTTCGTCATGAGCATCCTGCCCGCCAAGGTCGTCACTGACCCTGGAATGATCGACCACATCGTAGCCGTGAGTGCTCCCTCGTGCCGCCTGAAGATATGGTGAACAGTACATGTGACTGATGCCCAGTCGAACGAGATAGGGTGCGAGCGATGCGGCTATACGGAACCCGCGATCGGGTGAAAGCTGTACTCTGTAACTCGATAACATCTTCATGTTTTACCCTCAATTGTTCGAGGCAGTTCAATGCGCACTACGGTGCAATCGTCATCCTGCTGCATGCAGACAGTCCCCTTGTGCAGATCAGTTATCGCCCGGACGATCGAAAGTCCGAGTCCACTTCCGCGCGATCCCCGACTGTTTTCTCCGCGGTACAGGCGGTCGAATGCGTGAAATCGCGTTTCGCTGTCGACGAAACCCGAGTTGCGCACTTCGATAACAACGCCGGGAAATCCGGATGTGATTGTCACGTCAATCCGTCCGCCGGGCTCCGCATACTTCACCGCGTTGTGTACAACATTCGATACGGCTCTATCCAGCAGATGATCGTCACCCTCGAACACACGGTCGTCCGCCTGGAAAGTGTACTCCAGACCCCGATCCTGTATCAGCGCCTCAAACCTGGCTGATAAGGCTTCCAGAAACACCTTTGCGTCAATAACATCAACCGACAGCTGCTGCTCGGGAGCTTCAAGCGAGTTCAGTTCGCGCAGATCGCTGATCAGTTCGTCGATGCGTTCTACTTCGGCAAATACAAGCTTCAGTCGTTCAGGGTTCGGGTCAATGACACCTTCGATCATGGCTTCAAACTGGGTTTTCAAGGCAGTCACCGGCGTCCGGAGATCATGTGCAACATCCTGCGCCCATTGCCGTCTCAGTCGCTCCTCTTTGAGAAGTTGTGACTGCAGATTATGCGCCGAGTCGGCGATAGTCCGGATCTCGTCCGCCTGACTTTCAGGAAAGTGAACATCGCGATTGCCTCTGGCAAGCTGCTCCAGTCCCGAGGCAACGGAGGCAGTTTTGGCCGTTATCCGTCGCGAAAGGTATCCTGCCACGACAGTGGCCAGACCGAAGGCTGCCAGAACAACGGCGACGAGTGTTCCCATCATGGAGAACAGGAACTGACGATTCGCCGGATCGCTTGTAAACCCCAGGGTACCGGCGCTGAGAAAGCCTATGATCTCGTCGGAGTGGATCAGTGCTGACGGTGGCCTGAAGCCGTCCAGACCAACATACGCTCCCGACTGGGTAACAGACACACCTACCGGATCGAGGATTTCTCCGTTTCGATACAGAAACACTGCGTCTCCGCCTTCGTCAAAGACATAGAGGTACTGGTTCTGCGTAAGAAAAGGTAAGAGGGCAGCTTCCAGCCCCTCCCGTTCAAGAGCTGCCTGCTGTCGAAAGGTACGGGACACAATGGGAAGCACGAGATTCTGAATGCGCTGATCACGGTAGAGGTTCCATTCCCCGACGCTGCGGCGGACACCAAGATAGAAAAACACCGCTGCAACCAGGGTCAGGACAAGGAGAGACGCTATCATTGCTACGAATGTACGTGCGAAAAGCGAGCGCATCATGCTTCTCCATCGGCTTTCATTTCACCACAGAACCGGTATCCGTAGCCTCTGACCGTCTCAATCCAGTCGTCGTCCTTAAGCTTGTTGCGAATGTTCGCAATATGCGTATCTACCGTGCGCTCCGACCCGTCATGAAGATAATCAAGGCATTCTCCAAGGATCGACCGCCGCGTGCGAACCGCCTCGTCGTACGATGCGAGATACGACAGGATCTTCCACTCACTCGCGGTCAGAGAAAGCTCATCACCATTGATAAATGCTCTGTGTCGCTTTCTGTCAAGCAGCAGCTCCGAGTCACCGAGTACCCAACGCGCGCTCAGACCCGTTTCTGAATCGTCGCCCTTGTTCGAGGTTCTTCTGATCAGTGCTTTCGCTCTGAGAACAAGTTCTTTCGCGGAAAACGGTTTAACAACGTAGTCGTCCGCGCCGATCTCAAAACCGGTGATCCGGTCACTCTCTGACTCCCGCGCAGTCAGAAACATTATTGGTATATCGCTGCTGCGCCGTATCTGTTTTGCAAGCACAAAACCATTTTCATCCGGAAGCATGACGTCGAGAATGAGCAGATCGGGATTCTGAGTCTCAATCGCATCGGTGACCCCTGATGCCTGAGAAAACTCGACCACATCGGTGCCGTCGATCTGAAAATACTGACTGACAGCTTCCCGTATGAGTTGATTATCTTCAACAATGAACACAAGCGCCATATAGCCTCCACGGCCATTGTCGTACCGGTCAGTAATATCGTATCTGCCGCTGCAGAGTGTTGTGATCTTCACCAACACGTTCGCCGTCACGTTCGGTCACGATTCGTTCCGTTCGATCGGTCCAGTTACCCTGAGCGTCGAATCTGTACTCAAAACTACGGATGACTTCGACGTTCTCCACCATATCGACTCTGTGTATTCGCTCTGGATAGTCGTTGTCGACGTACTGATATGTACGGGTCCGTCTGATAGCGCCGGTATCATCGCGCGTGGTGACCTGTCGGACCCGTCCATACCGGTCATACGCGTAGCTCAGGACCTCGGTGGTTGCATCGTTCTGATCGAAGTGCTCTTCCCGCACGAGACGTCCGAAAGGCGAATAATGCTCCTCAACACGCTTGACCAGTCCACCATCGGCAAAAATCAGGGTCCACGTTCGCAGAAGACCACCATCTCTCCAGTCAAAACGGCGACTCCACTGCACTCGCCCCGCACCGTCGTACTGAATCTGTTCTTCGAGAACATCATTCCGATACTGCATGTTTCGCACGCCAGCTAGAAGTCCGGATCCGGTCTGTTCGGTGACCTGAACCCTCCGTCCCTGATCGTCGTAATCGTACTCATAGATCCATTCAAGATCACCACTCACGTTCCGCCCGCGCCATTGCACGAGCCTGTCGCTCTCGTCGTACGAGAACTCGGACCGCCACCGGAAACGTCCGTCACCGTAGGTCGTATGTGACAACGGTTTCCCGCTACGCGAAAACTCCATTGCCAGAACCGGAACAGGTTGCGCGTCATTGGTCACACGTAAAATGCGGATTGCCTCTACCTGTCCGTCGAAGTGGGCGATATCAGGAGCGGGCAGCTCGTAATCGTCGATAAGCGACGGATACATCTGAGCGGCCGGAGACACGGAGAACAGCAGAAACAGACCAGGTATGACGATGTGTTTCTTCAAAATCGCAGGCATCGTTTTCAGCATACACAAAAAAAAGGCCGGTGTGCAGGAGCACCAGGTGCTCCGGCATGCAACCGGCCTTCGCGCAACTCCTGTTCGAGCAGGACTATCTTACTTTGCGGCTTTATACAGCTCGTTTACACGATCCCAGTTAATGCAACCGAAGAACGCATCGATGTATTCCGGCCGTCGATTCTGATATTTCAGGTAGTACGCATGCTCCCATACGTCGAGCCCGAGTACCGGTTTCTTTCCGTCCGTAACGGGGTTGTCCTGATTCGGGGTACTCACAATTTCGAGCTTTCCGTCTGACACTACAAGCCATGCCCAGCCGCTGCCGAACCGTCCCGCGGCGGCAGTTGCGAACTGCTCCTTGAATTCCGCATACGAGCTGAATGCCGAATTGATCGCCTGAGCAATATCACCGCTCGGCTCACCACCGCCATTCGGAGCGAGAACGGTCCAGAACAGGCTGTGATTCAGGTGACCGCCACCGTTGTTCCGCACCGCGGTACGGATATTCTCCGGCAGCGATGCGTATTCGGCGACAAGCTTCTCGACAGGCCAGTCGGCATACTCAGTGCCTTCGACCGCAGCGTTCAGTTTTGTTACGTAACCACCATGGTGCTTGTCGTGGTGAATACGCATCGTCTGCTCGTCGATATGCGGTTCGAGTGCGTTATACGCATATGGTAGATCCGGTAAGCTAAATGACATATTTTGTCCTCCCTGGTACGAGTAATCTGTCTTTCAAGTCAGAAGATACTAAAAACTATTCGCTTTGTGCACATTTGACGCGAAAAACCTACATGCCAAGCGCTGCCTGGGCACGATCGAGCAGAGACAGAATGCCGGTGGACGCCCGAACCTCATTCTGTGAGAACACCGGTACAGCAGCAAGCTCTTCTCCGTACAGACGGTAGACAATGCGACCGACAATCTGGCGTTCCCGGACCGGCGCGCGGATGTCAGAATCAAGCTGCAACTCTCCGGAGAGATGAGAAACGTCGGCTCGAGGCAGTATCATTTCCGGCGGAACGACGGATACCGGAACCGTCGGAACTTCCCCACCGCGAACTCGAACGGGTTCGAGCGAGGGATGGCCGGGTGTCAGGACATCGTAGGCGTCGTACGCATGATCAAGCAGTGCAATGGCATCGTCGGTACGCAATCTGCTGCCGATGCGTGCATTCGGAGCATCTACACCAAGAACGACTGCAGCGACCCTCCGGCCGCCTCGTCGGGCCGACGCGGCAAGACTGTATCCGGCACTGTAGGTGAACCCGGTCTTGAGGCCGTCTGCATCCGGATACTCACGTATCAGAAGATTTCGGTTGTGGTGTGTGACGGAAACCGGATTCCATCGGCCAGCATAGTCCTCGACCGTCGGAAACACGAGCGTCGGTACGGTATGAAAACGGTCCGGCGCATCCGGAAACCGTCGGAGATACTGTGCGACGAAGCGTGCAAAATCTTCCGCGCCGGCACGGTTTCTTCGATCTATACCGGAAGGTTCGACGAAGGAATGCGTGGTAAGACCAAGCTCGTCCAGCACATCCTCCATCCGTCGGGCAAATGCGGGAACGGATCCGTCGATGTGATAGGCGAGTGCGGTTGCTGCGTCATTACCGGATGCGATTGAAAGGCCAAGAAGCAGTGTCTCTATTCTGACGCGTTGATCGACCCCGAGAAACAGGACGCTTGATCGCGCAGGCATCGCGTTCCAGAAGGCTTCAGGGACAGGCTCGATTCTGTCGTCCAGTGACACGGTCCCGTTTTCGACAAGATCAAGGACGACGTACATGGTTACGAGTTTCGTGAGCGACGCAAGCGAACGAATCTCTCCGCTCCCATGTGAGTACAGCACGATGCCGGTATCCACGTCTATCAGAACCGCCTCGCGCGCGTGCAGGCGCGGCACGTCGTGCTCAGCAGGCACAAATACGGGCGCGACGCCGAAGCTTTCGTCGGCAAATATGGACGCGGATTCACTATCAGCAGCGAACCAGACCCGGGATATATCCATCTGTGCAAGGCCGATGACGATGAGGAGGATAACACCGGCCGACAGTGCCAGACTGCGCAGACGGAACCTGGAATGTAAGACTGTGGTTGCGTGCATAACCGCCGAACCCTACCACAGTTGCGGAAAAAGAATACATACGCATTTCGCGGGATGAGGCCATGGACGGCCAGGCACACGTTTCATTATTGTAGCGGGATGAGTGAGACCATCATTGACGTATCCCACCTGTATAAAAGCTACGGTTCCTTCCGGGCAGTGTCGAACGTCAGCTTCAGAGTTCAGAAGTCGAGCTGTGTAGCTTTTCTTGGCCCCAATGGCGCGGGAAAAACAACGATCATGAAAACACTCTACGGGCGCGCCACACCAGATACACACAGCGACACAAGGATGCGGGTTTTCGACTTCGACCCCCGTACACACGAGCTGAACATCAAAGCACGGACCGGAGTGGTTCCACAGGAAGACAACCTTGACGTCGAGCTCAACGTCGCTCAGAATCTGTCGATCTACGCGGCATTCTACGGTCTCTCGCGTTCGTTTACCGAACACCAGATTGACTATCTGCTCGAGTTTATGGAACTCGGCGACCGGAGAAAGGCAAAAGTCCGGGAACTGTCCGGTGGAATGAAACGCAGACTCATTATTGCACGTGCTCTTCTGAATAACCCCGAACTCCTCATCCTCGATGAGCCTACAACGGGACTTGACCCGCAGGTTCGGCAGGTAATCTGGGATAAACTGCACGGTCTGAAAAAGAACGGAACAACAATCCTTCTTACGACACACTATATGGACGAAGCCTATCAGCTGGCCGACGACGTCATAATTATGGACAAGGGTAAGTCTGTCATGGCAGGTACCCCTCGCGGTCTGCTTGAGGAGCACATGGAGTCGCATGTGTTTGAGCTTACCGCCCCTGAAATGGCCGATTCACTGGAATCGTCGCTCGCGCCTTCCGATCGGTGGAGGCGTGAAGACTCGAGCGCTCGCATCCTGTACTACTGCAGCAGCCAGGACACGCTGACGCGCATGACGAGCACCGTTCCGGCAGGCAGATATATCGTCAGACCAGTCAATCTTGAGGATCTCTTTATTCATGCAACAGGGAGACGACTGAATGAACTCCAGTAGATCACACATAGACGGACCCGAGCTCGAAGAGCACGACGGTCGGAAACGATCATCAGCGTCCCGCGCTCACCGGCACCTGCCTCCGCGTTTCGTACACCGGGTGTACAGCGTCTGGCTGCGACACGTGCGAGTCTACTCACGGAATCTGTTGAGCAACGCCCTCCCGCCTTTTCTTGAGCCACTGGTCTTTCTCGTGGGTATAGGGCTCGGGCTTGGTGAGTTTATCAGCGAAATGGAGGGGCTTCCGTTCCTGCAGTATCTCGCAAGCGGGCTGCTCGTAACCGCGGCCATGTTCACCGCTGCGTTCGAATGTACCTTCGGTACCTTTATCCGGCTCGAGTTCGACAAGGTATATCAGGGAATGCTCGGCTCGCCGGTTACCGCAAACAACCTTATACTCGGCGAAATGCTCTGGGCCGGAACCAAAGGTTTTACCTTTACGCTGAGTGTCACCCTGATCGTCGCGGCGTTCGGAATACTGTCGCCGCTTCGAATCCTCATCGCTCCCTTCATAGGTTTTCTGACCGGCCTGATGTTCGCCTGCCTTTCTCTCCTGATCACCAGCTTCGTAAAGACGATCAACCACTTCAATTTTTACTTTTCGGCGTTCATCTCACCGATGTTTTTTTTCGGAGGCGTCGTCTTTCCGATCGAAAACCTTCCGGTGGTCACGCGACCGATCACGGAGGCGTTGCCACTTACCCATTCAGTGCGACTCGTGCGCGCATTCGCCTTTATGGATTTCGAGATGATACATCTCTGGGACCTCGCGTACATCGTGCTGTTCATTGGCATGGTCGGGAGTGCCGCGATGATCCGACTGAAACGACGGCTCATAGACTGAACAGCGGATCACGTCAGACGCACGGTCCTGATCTCAAAAGGTTTAAAGGTCATCTTGAGTTGCCCGTTTCTGAGAGACAGTGTACCCGTTTGCGTCTCAAGAAGGTCGGTCTCCACGGCGTTTTGGTATGTGTCCGGAACACGAATTACGGCGGTATCCCGGCGACCAAGACACTCGTAGATTCGAAGAACTGTTCCCTGAAGATCTTCAGCCGGCTTTGCGAGTTCAAGTTTTACGCTTTCTGACTCCACCCGGAAGTAGGACGCATGTGGCCGAGTCGGCACGGTTGTTCCGATATCGGCTACGAGTGCCGGTGCGTTCAGTTCATGCGCGCGTCTGACGACCGCCATCTGGTCCTGCCGTCCGGCGTGCGGATAATAGGCGTAGGTAAACTTATGCACACCCATATCGGCTCCGGGATCAGGGTCTTTCGGACTTCGCAGAAGCGTCAGCTCCATGAATCTTCCCTGTATCCTGTGGCCGTACTTGCAGTCGTTCAACAACGCCAGACCGGCGTCTTCCCGGCTGAGATCCGCATATCGGTGAGCGGCTACTTCGAAACGCGCCTCATCCCACGACGTGTTCATGTGCGTCGGCCGGTTAACCTGCCCGAACTGTATCTCGTAACGAGCGGTGTCCGCACGGATCGCTGTTTCGGCCCCGACGCGAAGCATGCGGTGTTCCTCGTTCCAGTCGACGACGCAGGACACATACACAACCGGGTTGCCAGCCTCGAGATAGATGGTCTGATCGATTGTTGATCTGCCGATTCTTGACTTCATACGAACCGATGCGGAAAAGCCTGACTGCTCGGTGACCTGCATCGCCTCAAGTACGGCGAACTCAGGGACGGTCTCACGATAGTAGTGACTTACATCCCAGGCATCGTACTTGTAGGGCAGGTCCTCCCAGAGGGTATAAACAGCGGCCGGACCGTGAAGATACTCCTGATCGAGGTCTTTCCGGTAAATCGACGTGATGCTGCCATCTTTCCCGATGGAGACTTTGACGAACTCGTTCTCGAGTTCGTCAGCCCCTGCGCAGACCGGTCCGTGTGCGCGAACGAGTCTATCGGCGGACGAATGATCGGGGTCTGACTTATTGTCGGTGATCGTGGTGTATCCACTTGCCGGTACAGGAACCCTTACCTGCACGCTGCCATCCGATCGCCGGACAACCGGACAGGGAGTTCCATCGCCCGTCATTATCGTCGGCAGGGACGGTCCGTCTTCACGAAATGTAAGCAGCACGACGCGATCCCACGACAGGGTATTGAACACAACTACTGGACGGCCGGTCTCCAGAACTTCGGCTGAATCGAGGTCCCGGACATGCGCGTTTTTCCGGCCCAGAAGGCCCGCGAGAAGGCGATCACGTGTTTCCGTCAGCTCCGCAATTGCCGAGAACGACTCCCTGTGAGCATCGCGATACACCCAGTTGATCGATGATCCGGGAAGAATGTCGTGAAACTGGTTCAGGAGGGTCTGTTTCCAGATCCGGTCGCGTTCAGCGTTCCCTTCGTGTGCCGTACCAGTCAGGGTCACAAGCAGCTCCACATCGTGGAGCAGGTGCTCGATCCTGCGATTCAGTTTCTTCATCAGAGCCTGGGTCGTGTACGTACCCCGGTGAAACTCGAGATACAGTTCGCCGACCCATTCTGGCAGTGTATGCGCCGGGATCTCGCGCAGGGTCTGGAAGAACCGCTCTGCCGGTGCCATTTCCACACGGGGCATCCCCTCGGTATCGGAACCACGCCGTGCGCGTTCAATGTGCTTCCGCGACGGCCCTCCTCCTCCGTCGCCGATACCGTACAGATTCAGAAACCCGTCGAACTGCGGCGACTGATGAAAACGCTGCTCCGCCGCGATGAGTTTTGCCGGTTCATTCGAGAGGTTGTAATCGTTCGTTGGCAGGAAATGGCTGCGTATGGTCGTCCCGTCGATTCCCTCCCAGAGGAACGTATGATGCGGAAATACGTTTCGCTCGTTCCAGGAGATCTTCTGTGTCATGAAAATGTCGACTCCGGCCTTCCTGAGTATCTGTGGAAGAGCAGCGGAGTAACCGAACACATCCGGCAACCATAGATTACGTACATCCGTATCGAACTCGTCACGATAAAAACGCTTACCGTGTACGAGCTGCCGGACAAGCGACTCACCGGAGGGAATGTTCATGTCGGGTTCCACCCACATCGCGCCCTGCAGCTCCCATCGTCCCGCCTGTACTGCCTTTCGGACCTGTTCATACAAAGCGGGATAATCTTCTTTGACCCAGGAAAACAGCTGTGGCTGTGATGCACCGAACACGTAGTCGGGATATTCATCGAGCATGCGCAGGACAGTCGCGAAAGTACGCCCTCCCTTCCTCCGGGTTTCCCGGACCGGCCACAGCCACCCGAGATCGATGTGCGCGTGGCCTACCGACCAGGCAGTCGGTGCGCTTTCGACGGCGGAATGTCCGAGTAGTCTTGTGGTGATTGCACGGGCCTCCTCAAGCCCCTTTCCGCTGGCCCAGACATTCGCGACCTCGTTCAGTCCATGCAGAATCTTGCGCGCCCGTGTCGTCTGCTCAGGGATCGCTTCGGCGAGGCCGAACAGAAACTCGAGATCAAGATAGAGCTGCCACTGCTGCGCGTCAAATAACGCGATCTCGGCCTGTCTGAGCACGAATGGCTCGGGAGCGCGACGAAATCCGACCAGACCGTTTGCCGCCGCCTCGACGAGGAGATCAACCCCTTCCCCTCCCCGAACCGTTCCCAGAGGTATCCGTCGCTTCACCTCGAGAACATCTTCGGTCCGTTTGTAGGTCAGTCCCATCCAGGGAACAGCATCCCGAAACACGCAACCCTCAGCTCCGACATCGACGAGCGCGACAGCGGTCTTACCAGCCCACCCGGCGGGCACTGTCCCGTGAAACCTGAACCAGGCGCTGTCCCAGAGAGCGCCCCACTCCTGGCCTGTCTGTATCGGCGTGAACGCCCTGTCGTCAAGCTCGTGAATCGAAATCGGATCACGGCTGTGCACGAACGTCGCTTCAAGCGGACGATGGTCCCGATAATAGCCGGTCCGTATCCGTTCAATCAGTTGTTCGACTCTCTGTTTCGTTATCGATGGCTGATACACCTGTTCCTCCGCTGGCTCAGGACTTCGTGCCGTTTCCGGACGATTCGACGACGGTCTTTGCATCGGCTGCCATGAACCGTACAGTCTTGACCTTTTTCGGCGACAACCGCGTTCCGAGCGCTTTTGCGCTTTTGATCAGAAAATCGTCGACGGAGAAGCTTTCTTCGGTGACCTGCATGCGCGGGGTCGCAATATAGCGCACAAAGGCAGCAATGTTGTCCCGAGTCGTCACTGCCTGTATCTGTGCTCCCTTCGGTATCAGCTCATATGTCTTTTCGAGAATGTACTGCTCGATCCGACACCGTTTCAGATACGCACAGCCGTTCTTCCGGTCGATGTATGCCACGTTGAATACTTTCCGGGCAAGGGAGTCTTTATCCGCTATTCCACAGGAAAGCATACCCTTGTCGACGAACAGTTTCTCCGGTGCACGGATAACCTGGTAGGTACCTCCCGCTCTGACGACAAGGATGCGGTCAAACTCGTTTACCTTGAAGAGTTCCTTGCCGCCGTGAACGCCGTAACCGAGATAGCCCGTAGCTTCATCGTATCGAAGCGACAAGTTACGTCCGATGACTTCACGGGCATCAACCTGCTCGAAACTCGCGATCTCCGTTCGCCTTCCGTGCAGTGTTTCCTGCTCACTCACGAGGCCGTCAAGAAAACCGATTGCGTACGTGACAAGATCTGCGAGATGTCTCCTGACGGTCTCCAGCCGTTCCTTGATCTTCTGCATTTCATTGCGCGCCTTGTCTATGTCATAACGTGAGATGCGTCGGATCGGAATCCGAAGCAGTCGCTCTACATCATCTTCGGTGATAGCCCGTCGAATCTCTTTGAGAAAAGGTTTGAACCCTTCGATCACGGTCGCAACAATGGCTTCCTGTGTTCGTTCTTCTTCGATGCGCTTGTACAAACGCTCTTCGATGAAAATCCGTTCGAGTGTCCGGGCGTGAAGATCGTCGAGCAGATGCCCCTTCTCAAGTTCAAGCTCACGCTTGAGAATCTCGACAAGACGAGCGGCGTGGTACTCGATTATTTCGGTTACGGTCATGGAGACTGGTTTGTTATCCCGGATCAGAAGAAGATTTGCCGAGATGGACTGTTCACAGTCGGTAAACGCATACAGCGCGTCGACTACGTCGGCAGCGTAAACACCACGGGCGAGTCTGATTTCCAGTTCGACCTGCTCGGTCGTATAGTCCTGTATGCTCTGTATCTTTACCGACCCTTTGCGCGCAGCATTCTCGATGGACTGCATCAGTGACTCGGTCGTTGTTCCAAATGGAACTTCCCTGATTACGATGCGCTTCGGGTCTGACGTGTCAAGTTTTGCGCGAACACGGACCTTGCCCTGACCGTCGGCATAATCCGATACATCGACCAGTCCTCCCCCGGGGAAATCGGGAAAGAGCTGGAACTCGTCACCACGGAGACAGGCCTGCACCGCCTGTATGACTTCAATGAGATTATGTGGAAGGATGCGCGTCGACATGCCTACAGCGATACCTTCGGCTCCGAGCGCAAGAATAACCGGAATCTTGGCCGGAAAGGTAACGGGCTCCTGGTTTCTTCCGTCATAGCTCGGCTCGAAACTGGTCAGCTCCGGATTATACAGAACCTTTTTGGCGAACGGAAGAACCCGACATTCGATATAGCGCGCGGCGCTCGCTTCATCGCCAGTCAGGATGTTGCCAAAGTTACCCTGCTTGTCAATGAACAGATCACGCGCGGCGAGACCCACGAGCGCTGCATAGATCGACGAGTCGCCGTGCGGATGATACTTCATGCAGTGTCCGACCACGTTGGCAACTTTATGAAACTTACCGTCATCAATCTCAAAAAGACTGTGCAGGATGCGACGCTGTACCGGCTTCAGTCCATCGTCTATGTGCGGTATAGCTCTGTCCTTGATCACATAACTCGCGTACTCAAGGAAGTTATTGTTGAACAGCGTGTTTACGTATGCCATAGGGTCAGATCAGGTTTTCCATAATATAGTCGCGACGCTGCGGAGTGTTCTTTCCCATATAAAACGTCAGGGTTTCGCGAATACTCTTGATACTCTTGAGATTGACGGGAACGATCCGCATGTCTTCACCGATAAACTGGCCGAACTCGCTCGGAGAAATCTCACCAAGGCCCTTGAAACGGGTGACCTCGGGGTTCCTGATCTCCGTGAGCGCGTGATCGCGCTCCCTGGCGTTGTAGCAGTAACGGGTTTCTTTCCTGTTTCGCACCCGAAACAGCGGTGTTTCAAGAATATACACGTGGCCTGCGAGCACAAGCTCCTCGAAGTAATTCAGAAAGAACGTAAGCAGCAGATTGCGGATATGAAAGCCGTCATGGTCGGCATCCGTTGCGATCACCACCCGTGCGTAGCGCAGGTCTTCAATGGTGTTCTCTATGCCGAGCGCCATCATCATGTTATAGAGCTCTTCGTTCCGGTACAGGTCTGCACGTTTGCGGCCAAAGACGTTCTGAGGTTTTCCCCGCAGACTGAAGATCGCCTGTGTGTACACGTTTCGGGCACTCACCATACTCCCCGAGGCGCTCTGACCTTCGGTAATGAAGATGGTTGACTCCTCGCCTTTGGGTCCATCCTGCAGGTGATTCTTACAGTCTTTCAGGTTCGGGATCTTGAGAGCAATCTTGCGCGCGTTCTCTTTTGCGTCCTTCTTTACCGCCTGAAGCTCTTTGCGAAGCCGCTCGTTGTTCGCGATCTTATCGAGAAGGCGCTTCGATGCGGTCTTGTTCCGGTGCAGATAATCAACCACCGCCGACTTCACTTCGCCGACAATCCAGCCACGGATTTCGGTATTACCCAGCTTGTTTTTCGTCTGGCTCTCGAAAATGGGAGCCGCAAGCTTGACCGCAATTGCTCCTGCGATACCTTCGCGTACGTCCACACCGTTGTACTGCTTTTTGTAGAACTCGTTGACGCCTTTCAGAATTCCTTCCCGGAACGCTGACAGATGTGTGCCTCCGTCTGAAGTATACTGACCGTTCACAAAACTGAAAAAGGTTTCCCCGTAATTGTCGGTGTGCGTGAAGCTCAGTTCGATGCGATCTCCGCGAGAGTAGCCGATGTCGTACATGGCTTCTTCGCCTACCTCGGCACTGAGCAGATCGAGCAGGCCGTTTGCGCTCTCGAATACCTGCCGTCCCGAAGGAGCGCCGATGCTTTTTGCATTCAATACGAGCGTCAGTCCGCTGTTCAGATACGCATAGTTCCAAAGGCGTTGCTCGATGAACTCGTAGTTGAAACTGTATTCATCGAATATCTCCGTGTCAGGAGTAAAAACGATCAGCGTTCCGTTCCTCTCCTTTTCCGCTTTCCCTTTTGTCTGCTTTTTGAGTTTGCCGCGTTCAAAGAGCGCTTCGGCGTACTCACCGTCACGAACAGCACGTACACGAAAACTCCTTGAGAGTGCATTAACGGCTTTCGTTCCTACACCGTTCAGCCCCACGGAGAACTGGAACACTTCATCGCTGTATTTCGCCCCGGTGTTGATAACGCTTACGCATTCGACGATCTTTCCCAGAGGTATTCCTCGACCGTAATCGCGCACCGTTACCTCTGAGGCATCAAAGGAGATCTCCACCCTGCTGCCGTGACCCATAATGAACTCATCGACTGCGTTATCGATCACCTCTTTCAGAAGAATGTAGATCCCGTCGTCCTGATTCGATCCGTCGCCGAGGCGTCCGATGTACATGCCCGTTCGGAGCCGTATGTGCTCAAGGGAACTGAGCGTCCTGATCTTGCTCTCGTCATACACCGCGGCGCTATCTGCCTGCTTCACGGATTTCTGAGCAGACCTTGTCCCGGCACTCGCTTTGGTAACGGTTTTTTTCTTCGCTGTTCTCGCCATGATCACCGCGGATACTATCAGAAACCGCGCTCGATGTCCTCACCCCCCGGACAGACTTGATTATCGACTGAATTCATGACAACACTGTTGATGTGACATTCCTCGGAAAAGCGCTGGTCAGATGTACGCTCCTCTGTGCTTTGCTGTGCGGCCTTGTCGTACCGTCGACGGCGACCGAGGACGCGGAGGCGCTTCGGGAACGGCTTCACCGGGCCGAGACGCTCATCGAACAGGCGAAGAACTATTTGAGGGACGGCCGATACGCAGATGCCAACGCAGCGGCACGACTTGCAAACAGCATAGTCCGGTCGCTGCCTGCGGATACGGCTGTTCGCCTTCGCGCACTGCGTATTGACCCGGAGCGACATACGCGTCGTGACCCGCCGGAATTCACGACTGTGCGACAGGCACGTGTTCCCGCCCCACCAGGCGCCCGTGGAGCGGCCAGCCGAACCACAGACGTTCTTACCGTCGAGGTTTCCCCCGGCGTTGTTCGCAGCTACGACACCCTGCGTAATCCGTGGAACGGGGATCAGATATATCTGTATAACGAAACGGCAGCTCGCGGGGCCGAGACCGGAGCCCGCCTGATTGCGGCCATAGACGTGCTTCGACCGGTGTCAGAGGCACCCTTTGATATTCGTGCGATGGAGATCCAGGCTGGCGATGAGCGGTACCGCTTCGGCTTTCCCGACGAAACGGTAGCCCGTGTACGCGATTCGCGCTGGTACCTCGAGTCGGTGAGAATGCCGGTTGACGCCGTTTTACAGCGGGAGATAGAGCGCGCACTGTCTGCACCGACAATTGCGATCACGCTCGAAGGCAACGACGAACGCATCCCCCTTATCCTCGGGCGATCGGAGCGGGACGCGGTTCGTCGCATGCTTTTCTGGGCAGCGGATCCGCCCGAGTCTGACTAATTCTGGTTTGCCGCTCCGCTTCCTGCGAGTTCCAGGGATGTTTCCGCCGCTTTACGCGGCCCCTGTTTGAACGATATCGAGCCACTTCGGAGGTACACGATGATATGATCTCCTGCCTCGAAGCGTCCCTTGAGTATATCCATTGAAAGCGGATCCTCGATCTCGCGCTGTATGGTTCGCCGCAGGGGTCGAGCTCCGTATTTTGCCTCGTAGCCGTGCTCGATAAGGTAGTCTTTCGCGCTCCGTTTGACTTCGAGGATGAGCTCCTTGTCGGCAAGCCGGGTCTGGACCTCTGCGAGCTCGAAGTCAAGTATCTTTCGCACGTGATCACGGGTGAGACTGTGAAAGACGACGATCTCATCCACCCTGTTGACAAACTCGGGGCGGAAAAACCGTTTCAACTCGTTCATTGCTGAAGCCTTGATTTCACGATAATCAAATACGCTGTCATCTCCGCTCTGGAACCCGACGAGGCTGTCGCGCGTTATTTCACGAGCGCCGGCATTGCTGGTCATTATGAGGATGGTGTTTCGAAAACTGACCTTGTGCCCGAGGTTGTCCTGCAGTTCACCTTCCTCAAGAACCTGCAACAGCAGGTTGAACACGTCGGGATGTGCCTTTTCGATCTCGTCGAGAAGGACAACGCTGTACGGTTTACGTCTGATGCGTTCGGTCAGCAACCCGCCTTCCTCGTACCCGACGTAGCCCGGAGGTGCACCGACAAGGCGACTCACATTATGCTTTTCCATGAAGTCGCTCATGTCTATGCGGAGCAGCGCATCGGGGCTGCCGAACATGAACTCCGCAAGCGTCTTCGCCAGAAGGGTCTTTCCGACACCGGTGGGTCCGAGGAAGACAAAGCTTCCCATAGGCCGGTGCGGTGAGCTGAGCCCGGTCCGGCTGCGGCGAATCGACCCTGCGATGACTCCAACGGCGTCGTTCTGTCCAATAACCCGTTTGTGGAGCTCCTCTTCCACGTTGAGCAGCTTTTCCTGTTCGGTCTGAGCGATACGCTGCAGCGGAATACCGGTCATATCAGAGATCACGTAGTGAATGTCTTCGGCATCCACCACGTTGTGCTCCGTCTTGAGTGTCACTTTCCATTCATTGCGCATGGTCTCCACGCGCTCTTTCAGCTCCCGGACCTGATCCCGCACTGCGGCGGCCCGCTCATAATTCTGACTGTTCACAAGCGCAAGCTTTTCCTGCGTGAGGCTCTCTATCGTCTGCTCGAGTTCGGCGAGCTCGGTAGGCCTGACGCTGTTATGTATACGCTTCCGGCTGCCTGCCTCATCGATCAGGTCGATTGCTTTATCCGGAAGATACCGGTCGGTTATGTAGCGACGCGAAAGCGTCGCGCTGACCTCGAGTGAGCCCGGTGTGTAGCTCACATTATGGTGATCCTCATACTGTTTCTTGATTCCGCGGAGAATCTCAATGGTTTCTTCGACACTCGGCTCCTCGACAAATATCGTCTGGAACCGTCGCTCGAGCGCTGCATCTTTTTCCACGTACTTGCGGTACTCGCTGAGCGTCGTCGCCCCTATGCACTGTATCTCGCCGCGCGAAAGAGCAGGCTTGAGCATATTCGAAGCATCAATGGCGCCTTCGGCACCTCCGGCCCCGATGATCGTGTGAAGTTCATCGATAAAGAGGATGATGTTTCCGGCGGTCGTAATTTCTTTCATGACCCGTTTGAGACGTTCCTCAAACTCACCCCGATACTTGGTACCGGCTATCAGGGACGCAAGATCAAGCGTGAGGACGCGCTTTCCGGTCAGCACCTCGGGGGCGCTCCCGTCAATGATCTGAAGTGCAAGCCCCTCGACGATCGCAGTCTTTCCGACGCCCGGCTCCCCGATAAGAACGGGATTGTTCTTGCTTCGGCGAGCAAGGATCTGTATGACCCGCTGAATCTCACGAGCCCGTCCGACGACCGGATCCAGCTTGCCCGCCGACGCGTAAGCAGTCAGATCCCTGGCAAACTCGTCGAGTGTTGGAGTGCTCTTCTTCTGACCCGGCGCACCCGCTTTCCGCTTTGCCTGCGATGCCGAACGCATGCCGGATGCGGCTGTCGGCGAAGTGCCGGACAATTCGGCGATTTCCTGCCGCAGGCGGTCAACGGTAACGTCAAAATCGGCCAGAACCCGGGAGGTTTCACCGTCTTCCTCACGCGCGCACGCGAGAAGCAGGTGTTCGGTGCCGATGTACTCGTGACCGAGAAGACGAGCTTCTTCTGCCGAGTCCTCAAGCACTTTCTTGCCTCGCGGAGACGGAGGCACATCACCGAGAATGAACCCGCTCTTCTTACGGGGGATCGATTTTTCCAGTTCAATCTGCATCTTTGCAGGATCGACTATGCACTTCTGAAGTGCCTTGTAACCCAGACCACCGCCCTCTTTGAGCAGGGCCAGGACGATATGCTCCGGTAATAACTGATCCGAGTGGAAGCGTTTCGCCTCATCTTGAGCAAGAATGGTGAGTACCTTCTGCGCTCGCTGCGTAAGTCCTTTGAACATTGCGCTCTGCTCCCTGTTGTGACTAGTTCGGCGTCGCTGCCGGAATAGCCAGATAATCGTTTCGTCCGCCGCCTTCACGGCGGGCTCTGAGGCCGGCCGAGCCTCTTGCGTTCAATTACAACAACCTGCGTACCAGGTCCGCCCGGTGCGCAGCGACCATGCTGTCGGTAATACCGGAACTGTCCCCCCTGGTCCCGGTACTGCCTCCGCCTGCTTCCATGCCCCTCAATATATGGCTTTTCTGAACCTCGAACAACAAGGGCGTGATCTGCTCCGTGCTCGAGCCGGGAATCAGCCCGACTGCCGCTCCGACCCGGAGCCATAGTACGGTTCGCAGCGCGTCCTCGGTCTCGAGTGCCGTAGCCATTCTCATGAACCTGAGCGCCTCGTCTATGTGCGTGCGGAATTCGGAGCTTTCCTGCTCAACAAGCTTCAGACGACTTTCGCGTTCCACCTGCACGATCTCCCCCGTCACCGCTTCGAGCTCACGAATGACAGTTTCCTCGCTTTTTCCGAATTCTCCGCGGTCGGAGATCTGGTAGACCGAACCGAGGCTGCTGTCCTGAGACGATGCAAACCGCTTTACCCGGAATCCAGCGGCCTGGACCCGTGAGAGTACATCCTGCAGTTCACCGGTTTCCGATATCGCCGGAACATGCAGAAGCGTTCCACATCTCATGCCGGTGCCACACGATGCGATTTCGCTGGTAAGAAATCCGAAATTCATGTCCACCGCAAATCGAAGCGTCTCATCCAGCTCCTCATCAAGGGATCGGACATCGGCGAGCACGTCCTGAGCGCGCAGACCCGTTCTCAGCCCCGCAATATGTATGTGATCCGCACCGTTAACCGCGACGCTGACCTTCTGGTCCCTGCGTATGCAGAGCAGAAGCGGCCGTTGCTCCTGGCTATCGCCTGCAAGCAGATTGCGCTCGGTGAGAAAACGCAACTGGGAAAGCCCGGTGGTATTGATGTCGAGGTGTCGATAGTGCGGCCTGGCGAGCACATCCGCGACGACCGGGACCATACGGACAAGAAGCTCGTTGCGATCCTGTTCGGTCATCCGCGACGGGAAAGCAAGTCCTGTCAGGTTTCTGGCAAGGCGAACGCGGGTTGAAATAACAACATCGTCGTCGGGACCGGACTCTGAAAACCACGCAGGGTCATCGTAAATGGTATCAGACATCGTTCTGCTCTTTCGAATCGTTCTCAAGACGTCGCATATCTTCTCTCAGCTTTGCTGCGTGCTCGTAATCCTCCTGCGCAACAGCTTCTTCAAGCCTCTGTCGCAGCTGTTCCCTGGTGACAAATATCCGCCGGAGAGCGTCAACACGCTGAGGGAGTCGGCCCCCGTAGTTCAGATCACTGCGTGTAATTTCAAGCAGGTCACGGATACCCGAAGAAAACGAGGCATAACAGGATGCACAGCCCGCAGTTCCCGAGCGGCGAATATCTCCAAAGCGGGTACCGCACTGTCGACATCGACTTTCGTCGAGCCGCCGGCGCAGTCGGTTGGATCCACGCAGTATTGACTGATACAGATCATTCAGAACCGGTGTGTGTTGCTGATTCGAGTGTATCCCGAGCTTCTCTGCACACACTTCACAGAGAGAAAAGTCATTTCTGGATGAACCCGCGGCGACTGAAACCTGAATTACCGCATCAGCGCTTCCGCACTGTTCGCACGATTTCTGCATATACCCTCATTGTAGCGCACTACATACGAAAAGATCAGCCCATCAGTGCTTTCGCAGTATCTCCAGCGGGCGAATACGTGCAGCACGTCGAGCGGGAATGACCGACGAGACGGTCGCGAGCGTTACCGCGAGCGCCGCAGCAGCGACTGTCGCGACGGCATCGATGCGAACGGGTATCTCTTCGAGATAGAACTCGCTTGTTATGATGTCAACCGCTCCGATAGGTGCAAAACCGAGCGGCACGAGGACGCGATCGATGAGATACGCTGTGATACTGATGACCCGCTCAATGATGAACAGAAGCTCATTCACGTGCACAGCGAGCGCGAGGCCGAACACGATACCCGCCAGAGTTCCGATAGAACCGATCAGAAACCCGGCCGACATGAACATGAGCCGGATGTCTGCCGGCGACGCCCCGATGCTTTTGAGGATGGCCAGATCCTCCCGTTTCTCGATGCTGAGTGTAGCAAGGGTCGAGGCAATATTTACCCCGGCAACGCAGACGATAATGAACATTACCAGTACCAGAAGGTTTCTCGTCGCGACAAAACTCATGTACTGGGACCGTTCGATCTCAAACCAGTCCTGCTGTATCCAACCTTCGGGCAGAGACGCGGCTACCGAGCGTCTCGTGACTTCGCCTTCACCATCCCCGCTGAACAGCGGGTTATCGATACCGAAGGGGTCATCAATCTTGATTGTTATCCGTGTCGATGAGCTTTCAGGCGAAAGCACACGACGACTGCGATCGTAGCGGACGAACACCCAGAGACGATCGAGATCCTGATAACCGGTCGAAACGATCCCTGACACACGGAATGTCGAGACTCGGGGAAGGACGCGATCCGAACCCATTGTTCGAACCGTGAGAATCCGGAACGGATCCCCTATCGAAACACCCAGACGCCGGGCCATGTCGCGTCCCATTATCGCGTCCTGAGGGTTTTCCAGCTCAAATGAACCTGCATCGACACTGATCAGTCGTCGAAACTCTGAGTCAGCTTCCCAGAGCGACGGGTCTACGCCTCGGACCGTTGCGCCTGCCCGCCCGACGTCACTGTACGCGAGTGCCAGCCCCTGCGTCTCAGGGAATGCGGTTCGGACGCCCGGGATATCACGAATCCCGGCTGCGATGCGATCGAAGGACATTTCATCTGCGGAAAACCGGGGTCGTGCCTGTATGTGTCCGGTCCCGGCCTCGATAAATCGCTCGGCAATTCCGAGTATCATTCCTTCGGCAACCTGCAGAACGAGAAGCAGCGGCAGAAGACTCAACGCGATACCAATGACGGCCGATCGCACCCGTCGAACTCCTCCTGTACCACCACCGATGAAACGATATCCGACGAACAGAGACACAAATCGTATGCGAATAAGGGAGTTCCCGGTTTTCATGCAGTTTCGACACGTCCGTGCGAGAGTTTCAGTGTCCGGGCACAGCGTTGTGCGAGGTCCTGGTCGTGTGTTACCAGCAACAGTGTAGCACCGACTTCTTCAACAAGCTCAAACATCAGGGCTTCTACGGTGCGACTGTTGTTCTCGTCGAGATTTCCTGTCGGCTCGTCCGCAAGGAGGAGACGGGGGCTGTTCATGAGCGCCCGTGCAAGCGCTACACGCTGTCGCTCGCCTCCACTGAGACGAGACGGTTCATGATCTTCCCGGTCCTGTAAACCAACCCGATGAAGCAGTCTCCGTGCCCTCTCACGAGCCGCGTGCACGTCCATGCCGGCAACCCTGCCCGGCAGCGTCACATTCTCGAGCGCGGTAAAATCGCGCAGCAGATAGTGAAACTGATACACCAGCCCGACCGAACTGCGTCTGTATTCAGTGAGGTCGGTTTCGGATGCGTGGGAGACGTGGTGGCCATCACAGTACACCGATCCCGATGAAGGAACATCGAGACCTGAGATCAGATTCAGAAGGGTGCTCTTACCACTCCCGCTTTCACCGGTAATACCGACGGTCGTCCCGTAATCGACCGACAGCGTTACATCCTGCAGTATTGTAAGGCGTTCCGCCCCACTCTGATACTGCTTGTAAACACCGTCGAGTCTGATATGACTGTCTGTCTGTTTGCCGTTCATGGAGAACCTCATTCATCCCTCAGCACGTCGGCCGGCCTGATTCTGCTCGCTCGCAGACTTGCGAACCAGGCGGCACTCACCGAAGCGATGAGAGCGAAGAATACAATACCGAAAACTTCACGAAAAAACAGCTCGACCGGGATATCCCGCAGGAAGAACATGGTCGAGGAAACCGCACCGCCGGACGGTGCGTTCAGGCCGAATGCCGCGTCAAGAACTGATAGCGCACCCGCGACGAATGACTCAAATACGCCGACAAGCCTGTTCACTTCGTTCGCCCCGAGCAGACCTGTCACCAGGCCGGCAGCGGAACCGATTGTCCCGATCACGAAGCCTTCTATGACGAATACGGCCTGCACATCCAGCGGTGCCGCCCCCATGCCTTTCAGGATGGCTATCTCGTCGGCCCGTTCATGCACGCTGCGTCTGAGGCTCTGATAAATGTTTGCACCGACGACCACGAAAATCAGCCCCAGCAGTAGCGTCATTATGAGTTTTTCGGTACGCAGGGCGCTGAACATTGCCCGGTTGTATTCGCGCCAGCTCCTGACATCGTGCATATCCTGCCCACCCGGCAACGTGGCTATCCGTTCCCGCACGCGAAGGTCGGAAAAGCGGTCCGACAGCTTGACTCCTATGAACTGGTCCTCACGACCGACGGAGAACAGCTCCGATGCCGTGTCGAGACTGATGATTGCGAGACTCAGATCATACTCGTAGAAACCCGTGCGAAAGCTACCGGTGACTTCGAGTGACGCTTCGCGTGGCAGCCGGCCTCCGCGCTGCGACTCTCCGAGGGTGATCACCGGAATCGAATCGCCTACGCGAACACCCAGTGCTCGTCTGAGTTCCTCGCCCAGGATCACGGTACCGGGTCGGGCAAAATCGAGCCGACCCGCGACGGACTGCACCGTCTGCTCAAAACCTGAATCTCGTTCGAACACGTCGACCGGAAGACCACGGAACGCCACTCCCCGAGTTGTTCCGAAAAACCCGTGAACGATACCCTCGAGGTCTGCCACCGGGACAGCCGAAATGACGCCGGGCAGACGCATCAGGGCTTCGGCAGCGCCATCGTTTTCCGGCCACTGCGTGTCGTACACCCGTAGATGGTAACTGTTGACCTCGAGCATTGCCTCGATGGTCCCGAGCTGAAACCCGTTCATGATGCTCAATATCATGACCAGCGCGGCAACACCAGCAGCAATGCCAAGCACGCTGAGACGCGTAGCGGTATTTCCGTCGCTTTCCCGTCGAGACTGTATATGGCGACCCGAGACCAGGAGCAGCCATCGCAGCCGATTAAAAATGGCGTTCACGGACAACCTCCCCGTCTTGAATCACCTGCTCGCGCACGCGATTCCCGGCAACAAACTCGATGCGAAGCACCGGCTCTTCCGCGATAAACCGTGTTTCCCGGACATGCTCGTTTTCCCCGTACTCCCGAAGTCGCACCAAGCTTCCGTCCCGTAGGCGCTCAGATCGCGTCAGCGAGCCATCTTCGTTGTGATAGTACCTGACGATTTCGTCAGGACCATCACGCTGCGTTACTTCCTCGGCGCGAAGGAGGTCACCCTCGTAAGTCATCCTGCGCGACAGCAGCACCTCGCCGTCCCGCGATGTCGTATGGGTCACGACGCGCTCATCGGCGTCGAACGCGAACGTCTCCGTTCGCCCCGTGCCGGCGTCCCAGGTGACCTTACCACTCAAAACTACAGGCCCGCTTCCAGCCGGTCTCGTCCACTCCCAGCGTTCCCACTCGATAAGCTCACCGCCACGATACGCCTCGGCACGCACAAGCTGCCCTGCTTCACCGTATCTGATAACCAGGTCCTCCCGCCCGTCTGAATGCCACTCCTCAACAAGCGTCGTATCACGGAACAGATACTCACTGAAACGTCGGGTACCGCTCGCGTCGATCCGGGTGACCGATCGCAACCTCCCTTCGGACGTGTACCGAAATGTTTCACGATACGAGGTGTCGGGATCACGATGATCACTCCTGAGTTCGAGCAGGCGGGGACCTTCGTAGGTGTAGAACCTCTCTTCAAGAACACCCCGGGAATCATGAACGGTGACACGTTCCATGAGACCGTCGGCATTGTACTCCCGCTCTTGATAACCGCCGTTCGTGTACTCGGTCTCCCGGATCCGTCGTCCTCCGCGCGATTCGACCACGGTTCGTGCTTCGACACCGTCGATCCCTTCCAGAATGCGCTCATGGCGCTCAGTTCCGTCGGATAAAGACGACAGACGGCGCACACGAAGCAGATAAGGAAGTTCGTCATCCGGTGCACGACCGGCGTCGAGAGGTCCGAGGGTCTCGAGCTTCATGCCGACTGTGTTTGAACGATATAACCCTTCGGTGAGTGCATGCAATACGGGCCCGGTACTCAACAGGAGCAGCAGAAACAGAATCTGCAACCTTCGCACAAGTCTGATCATCCGGATACGTCGTCATCCATACCGGTTGAGACCGGATCCCCGATGAGTCTGCGCAGGTAATCATCCACCGAAAACGGTACAAGACTCTCGTAGGTTTCACCGGTACCAAGAAATGCAAAGGGAATTCCAAGTGATCGTGAGATCTGTACCGCGATGCCGCCTTTGGCAGTCGAGTCGTACTTCGCAAGAATTGCAGCGTCCACGCCGACAGCCTCGTGGAAGAGTTCCGCCTGCCGGTAGCCGTTCTGACCAGTTGTCGAATCGATGACCATGACTTTCCGGTAATGCGCAGGATTGATCTGCCTCTGCACCACCTTATCTATCTTGGCGAGTTGTCCCACCAGATCCGCGCGGGTATGCATACGCCCTGCAGTGTCGGCTATGACCAGACGTTCTCCACGTGATTTTGCGCTGGCCAGGGCATCGAAGATGACAGACGCGGGGTCGGCATTCTGGCCCTGCTGCACAACCCGTACACCGAGCCGCTCTCCGTGGGTAACGAGTTGCTGTACGGCCGCTGCCCGGAAGGTGTCGCCCGCGGCGAGCACCACCCCGCTGACTCCGAGCACGTCACGGTAGTATCGGGCGAGTTTCGCACAGGAGGTCGTTTTTCCGGTCCCGTTCACGCCGAGTACCAGATACAGGGTTACCTCAGCCTCGGGAGCCGGTCGAAGATCGACAGCCCGAAGACCTTCGGAAACCCGTTTTACAAGAACTTCCATGACCGTGTCGCGATCGGCACCGCGACCGGTCATCGTCTCAACGTCGTCGACGATCTCAGCGGCGAGTCGCGATCCGACATCTGCTTCAATCAGTATATCTTCCAG
>SKXQ01000170.1 GCA_007128315.1 Spirochaetaceae bacterium
CGAAGAGCATCGCCTGGCCGTCGGCGTTTCTCCTGATAATGCAGAATCTGTATCGTTTCACCGGTGATCTATCCGTCTTGCACGAGCGCTACCCGACGCTGCGACGCTGGATTCACTGGGTTCAGGTTGTTCTACCTGCCTCTATTCACGAACTCCCTGGTTTGTCCCTGAAGATCTCGACAAATTGGCGCGGGGTCATGATCCATTTTTCGTCCGGAAAATGGGCAGTGTTTCCCGTAATCAGATAGTCCGCGTGGCCGGTAACTGCGATGTCATAGAATACCTGGTCGTCTGGATCGGTAGTCGTTTTTGCAGCTGGTGTGTCAACAATGTGTTCAGATTCGTGGCGGATAAATGACATAAGATCGGCAATTGCTTCAGGATCGAAACCAAATTTGCTGCGTCCGAGCACCGTCTCATATTCTGACAGGACCGCCCCATTCACTATCATTCGTATCGTTTCAGATATCACCAGATTCAAAACCATTGCTGGCGGGGTTCCCGCTTTCAGTAATCCTGAAACGATCACGTTTGTGTCGACAACAACGCGCATCGTCGATCACCGCTGGTCTTTGTTCCTGGCTCGAGTCTCCGCGATTTCACGCGCAACGTCCTGATCGGACAACATGTTGGTTCCATTTTTTCGGGCATCAAATTGAAGCTTTTCAATTGCCGATGCCGCCATTGCTTTTCGAACAGCGCGAAGCGTGGATTCCATGGTTTGATCGGATACCGGGGTGAGTAATGCAACCGGTTTTCCGTTATTGGTAATGATTATTTCCTTCTCTACTGGAAGATCTTTCCAGACCTTCGCCGGCGATGACCGCAAATCTCGAACCGTAATAAACCTCATGGTTCGTACCTCGTATGACGATGATACACTTTAGGGTCTCATTTGTCACTCATTGATCTGCAATCATTCCGCTTTATTTCACAGCTCCATAAAGGGAGGGTTGATATAGATCATCTCTTTCCAGGCTTTGCAGGAAGCAAGTACACCGATCTCCTCGAGCTGCTTGAGGTACTTGCTCGCGGTGCGACGCTCCGCAATACCGTGAGTAACCAGGTTCTCGATCTTCACGTAGGGTTGAGCGAACAGCAGATCGATCAGCTCCTTCGAGTATGTGTTTCGCGGGTACGTTTCGGGGAGTGCATCAAATTCTTCGATTAGCCGCAACGTCCAGGTGACGATACGCCTCACCTGCGCCCTCGCTGGAGCGCAGCAATGAGAAGGCGTCTGGTGCGTCCGCCATGTTATGTAGCGGGCGGTGACCCCGCCCTCTATCTGAAGCAGGAAGGCCGTCGGCGCAGCCGGCACCCCGTGAACTCCGATTCCCGCTATACGTTCGTCGAAACTTGCGCTGCCCACCCATTTCGCAGTTATGCCTCGAGATTGGTTTTCCTGTAATTGTGTTCATCTGGCCTCCAATAATGATTAAGCAATAGTTTATTTGTGAGGAGAGGCCACGACGTCGTCAACGGTTGGTTTGCGGTAGATCGTGCCCGCGGGCACTCGGAATCCGATCGACGATCGTGCGTCTTTCCATCTGATCATCACCCGGGTCTCCTGCTATACTGCGTCTCGCCTGACCCGGCGAACGTCACCAAGGAGTTTTCCGATGACCGATCTACAGTCGACTCTTGACCAGCTCGATCTCGAGTATCCCGATCGCGGCTTCGTCGCTACCTCCGCTGCCGACCGATGGGAAGACGGAATGATCGTCGGAAACGGATCGCAGGGCGCGCTCTGCTTCGGCCGACCTCACAACGAGGAGATCGTGCTCAGCCACGAATCGCTCTTTCTGCCGATCTACCCGGCAGGGAAGTTCATTCACCTCGCCCCGCACTGGAGTCACATCCAGGATCTCGTACTGAAGAATCGGGGCGGCGAAGCCATGGCGCTCACGATGGATCTCGCTCGTGAGAGCGGCTACCCGGAGCGCACGCTCACCGACCCGTTCATCGGCGCCTGCTCGCTGAAGATTGCCATGTCCGAGAGCGAGTGCGCCGCGTACGCGAGGTCGGTGGACTTCGAGACCGGCGACTCGGTGACCGCCTGGAAGGATGGCTCCGGGGTGTTTCATCGTCGGGTGTTCGCATCACGCGCCGCCGGGGTCGTGGCGGTGAGGATCGCGAGTCCGCACGGGACTCACTTTAACGCCTCGCTCGAGCTCGCCCGCATCGAGCGCGATCTCGATCCCGAATTCTACGACACGGCGGTCGTCGAGACGACAAGAACCACCAGCGAGGGCCTGCTGGTCTTCCGCGTCCGCCTCACCGAGTTCTCACCAGATCAGGCGTTGCACGGATACTCGGTGGCGATGCGCGTCGTCCCCGAGGGCGGTCGCCCGCGGGTCGACGGCGACGTCTTGAACGTCGCAGACGCCCGCGGAATCCTCCTCCTCATCGCCGTCGAGCCCGAGCTCGCCTGCCAACCCGTCACATCCGACGACATGCGCTTGAGGCTGGACGGGATCGAGCCCGACTATGAGCGCCTGCTCGCAGATCACGCGAGGATTCACTCGGAAATCTTTGGCCGGGCCTCGTTCACGCTGTGCGACCGGGAGCTGGAAAAGCGAGAGACTGGGGAGCTTCGGCAAAGCTCGTCGGTCGGCGACACGACTCCGGCGCTGGTCCAGAAGGCGTTCGACGCGGGGCGCTACGGGACCATCAGCAGCACGGGCTCGCTTCCGCCGGCGCTGCAGGGCATCTGGACCGGAACCTGGCGCCCAAGATGGTCAGGCGACTTCACCCTGAACGGAAACCTCCAGTCGGCGGTCGCGGCGAGCCTGCCTGGAAACCACTACGAGGCGCTACGCGCCACCCTGGATTATCTCTCCGGACTCATGGACGACTTCCGTTCATCCGCCCGTGAGCTCTTTGGATTCCGCGGAATCTGGGTGCCGTGGCGCAGCAGCACGCACGGCCAATGTCACTACGCCGGGTACAAGAAAGGGCCGGACTCCTTTCCCGGGACGTACTGGTTCGCGGGGACCGCGTGGTGGGCGTGGTTCTACTACGACTACTGGCTCCACACCGGCGACGAAGAGTTCTTTCGGAACCAGCTGAAGCCGTACTTCCTCGGGTCGGCCGACTTCTACGAGAACTACCTGTCGGTGGAGCGCGACGGGCGCTTCGCCCTCGTCCCCTCCTACTCGCCGGAGAACGAACCACCTGGCGCACACGGACTGCAGCCGAATGCGACGATGACCATCGCGGCGATCCGGCAGCTGCTCAGGTGCCTTCTCTCGATCGCCGACAGGCTCGGTGTGGACGCCGCGCGGCAGGAGCGGTGGCGGAGCACGCTCACGAAGATGCCCAACTACCGGATCGATCCGAGCGGCGCGCTTGCCGAGTGGGCGTGGCCCGCCGTTACGAACAACGAAGATCATCGTCACGCGTCGCACCTCTACCCGGTCTACGACGGAGTCGCTCCCGAGATCGAAGAGAGCCCGGAGCTCAGAGAGGCGTGCCGCGTGGCTATAGAGAAGCGCCTCGAGTACCGGCGCTCGAGAAACGGAGCGGAGATGGCATTCGGCCTCACCCAACTCGGCATGTCGGCTTCCTACCTTCGTGACACGCGACTCGCCTACGAGTGCGTCGAGTGGCTCGTGAACAGCTACTGGTCACCCGCGATGGTCTCTCAGCACGACCCCGGCGACATCCTGAACCTGGACATCTCGGGCGGATTGCCGGCCGTGATCATCACCATGCTCGTTCAGTCGTTCGAGCCCAAGGCAGCCGGCACCCCGTGGCGCATCGCGGTCCTGCCGTGCCGGCCCGACGAGTGGCCGGAGGGCTCGATCGAGGGAGTCCGATGCCGCGGGGGGTTCGAAGTGTCGATCCGGTGGTCGGCAGGATCCCTGAAGCGGATGGAGATCGTTTCTCTGCGCGGAGAACGGTGCGAGGTCGAATACGACGCGCGGGTGGAAGAGGTGAGGTTCGACGATGGGCGGTGGGTCTACGCGTTGACAGAGACGTAACTCGAGCCGTTGAACGATCTGTGGCGGCCGGTTCCACAGCCAGGATCGAGAAGCGCAGCGTCTGCGGTGCCCACGCAGCACCGGCACGCGATTCGTGCCACTCATCGCCAGGGAAGACTCGGAATCGAACGTACGAAATTGGTCCACCGATTTGTTAGATCGCCGATCTATCACGCTCGGTGAGTTGTCCCGTGACATACTTGTGGAGAACCATCGTTACCAGGGTCTGATAGGGGATTCCTTCTTCGGCGGCTCGTATCTTGAGATTTCTCATATCTCGTTCGGATATCCGAACGTTCATCCGTCGATCCTTCCGCATCGTGGACCGCGCGATTTCGGTCGCTTTTGCTTTGTAGGATTCTGCGTCGGCAACGGAGATCCATTCATCGGCTTCAAGGCTGTCGATGATTTCCCGTTCGTCGTCGTCGATGTAGTCGAACTTCGTGTTTTCGTGTTCGGGTGCCATTTAGTCCCCCTTATCTCGCCGAAACCGCTTTGTCAGTTTCCGGCTGGGATATATCGTTTTCAGAAAGACTTCATCATTATCGCTGTCGATGACGTGTGGAACGGCCCATATGTAATCCCGGTACTCGATGAGATAGATACGTTGATTTGGGTATTGTTCCAAAACTTGATGTTTCACGACATCTACGACGCATCCTTCTTCGATCGCGATCACGATTTCTTCGAAAGAAATATTCCGCGTTCGCTTCAGAAGTTGGTTTTTGTCATCGTTCCAGTTGAACGTCACAATTTGAGTTTATCATCCGGATGCCCAATGTCAATACATAATCGCTGGCAGTTGTTTCTTGTACAGTAGTGTGTTCGTAATTTCAAAGAACGCCGATTGGAAACGGCGTATCGTCGCTTGAAGAAATCAGCTCCGGCGCTAAATATGGTTGACGATCCAACATATTCAATCTCCAGAATTACCCTGATCCCGGATCATGCAAAGCCTTACCTGAACCGTACGATAGATCCCCCTCAGTACCACAATCGTGGCGCCGTAGAACCACCTATATCCAGGTAATTTTGCAGATGTAGTTCGAGAGGCGCGCTTTACGGTGTTCTCAGACCACGGAGAGTTCGCGACGTTCGAAATAGTCTTCCACCCAGCAGGGGAGTAGAACGGATCCCGCATGCTTTACGGGAATTGCCGTGGTCAATCGCCAGGTGTACGCACCGTTCACAGTCGCGCAGATCAAGACCAATCATGGTCTGATACGGACAGCCCTTTTCTTCGGTAAGTTTCTTGAGCTTTTAACATAAACACCGACGACGTTCGGACGCCTTAACCCACCCGATCCGACACCGGCAACACCAGCGCGACTACACATACAAGCACAGCAACACCCACGACCGACCACTTCACGGTCGTTACAGCGCCGACCAGTCCCGCCGCAAAGACCGGTTCCGGAAATGCCCGGAGAATGATGATGATTAAGGCGTTCTCCACGTAGTCAATGAGCGCCGCTGCGATCGCGACAGCGCCACCAATACGACACAGCAACCCGAGACGCCGCTTGCGTTTCGCGATTGCCTGACACGCGGTCACGAGAAACGCCGCGTACGCGAGCGGAAACAGGACGTCGAGGGCAAGCATGACCCGGTACCGCGAGAGCTGCGATTCGCCCAATTGCCCAAGCGAGCGGTACACACCATCGGCGGTCAGTCCGGGCTGCGTGTCGAGAATGGGAAACGGGGCAACGAGGAGCATTGCCGCAAAGAGTGCGACTGTCGCAAATGCGAACAGGGTTAGCCGACGGGCTGGCTGCTTCATGCGTATCATGGTAGCGCGTGCTCGGCGCTTCGCGCTACGGAAAAAAGCGCGCTCGCGCTCTGCCAACGACCCACGTTCCGTTGCGACCGGACGTTCCCGACGTGCTTGAATACGTCCATCACACTTTCTATACTCGAAAGACCATTATGAGCAAAAAACCTGCCCGTGAACCCGCCGCGAACGCCACTTCGAAGTCAACAGGCTTTCGATTTAACTCCGGCGACAGCGTCGAAGACATAAAGCTCTCGATCCTGAACCACCTCCAGTACAGTCTCGCCCGCGAACCGCAGGGCGCGGACAACAACGAATGGTGGCTCGCCACGTGCGCCGCGATTCGCGATCGTATTCTTCAACGCCACATGGCCACACAGGCTGCGCACAATGCAAAGCCTGTCCGTCGCGCGTACTACCTGAGTCTCGAGTACCTCATGGGGCGCCTGCTGGTGAACAATCTGTTCAACTCCGGCCTGATCGAAAACACCCGAAAAGCGCTCGCGGAACTCGGGACTGATTTCGATTCTATAGCCGATGAAGAAAACGATATGGGTCTCGGCAACGGGGGTCTCGGCCGCCTTGCCGCGTGTTTCCTCGACTCTCTCGCGTCGCTTAACTACCCTGCCATAGGCTACGGAATTCGCTACGAGTTCGGCCTCTTTCGCCAGTCCTTCGAAGACGGCCACCAGGTGGAAAAGCCCGATAACTGGCGGCAGTTCGGAAACCCCTGGGAGATTGTCCGCCCGCAGTACGCGGTCGATGTAAAGCTCTACGGCCGCGTCGAGCACACCGTAGACAGCAAGGGAGACTTCCTCCCCGCGTGGGTCGAGTACTCGACCATTCGCGGTGTTCCCTACGATGTGCCGATCTGCGGTTATACCGCAGAGACCGTGAACTTTCTGCGGCTGTGGGATTCGCGGGCAACTGAAGAGTTCAATCTCGAGGTCTTCAACCTCGGCGGCTACGTGGAGGCTGTCCGCGAGAAGGCAATTGGTGAAACCATCTCCAAGGTCCTCTATCCGAATGACAAGACCGAAAACGGAAAGGAACTTCGGCTGGTGCAGCAGTACTTCTTTGTGAGCTGCTCGCTTCAGGACATTATTCGCCGCTATTTCCGTCAGCACGACAACTGGAAGAAGTTCACGGACTTTGTCACGATACAGCTCAACGATACCCACCCGGCGGTGGCTGTGCCCGAGCTTATGCGGCTTCTGATAGACGAGCACGAGTTTACCTGGGACCAGGCGTGGGCGGTCTGCCGGAAAGTGTTTAATTACACGAATCACACCCTGCTTCCCGAAGCGCTCGAGAAATGGAGCGTTGCGCTGTTCGAGCGGGTACTGCCTCGACACCTCGAGATAATCTTCGAAATCAACCGCCGCTTCCTCGAAGAGGAAGTCGCGAAACGCTGGCCCGACGACCGAAAAAAACTCGCAGAGCTCTCGATAATAGAGGAAGGCGGCGAGAAAATGATCCGCATGGCCTACCTCTCGGTTGTCGCATCAGCCAAGGTGAACGGCGTTGCCGCACTCCATACGCAGCTTTTGCGCGATGACCTGTTCTCGAGTTTCGACACGCTGTACCCGGGGAAGCTCGTGAACAAGACCAACGGCATTACCCCGAGGCGCTGGCTACTCGCGTGTAACCCGAAGCTTTCAGAGCTCATTACCGAGACCATTGACAGTACCGACTGGCCAAAGGACCTCGACCAGCTCCGTAAGCTCGAGGCCGTCGCAGACGATCCGGCCTTCCAGAAGCGGTTCATGGAGGTGAAGCACCAGAACAAGGCCGACTTTGCTTCATACATTCGCGAGCGCGACGGCTACGAGATAGACCCGAATGCCATTTTTGACGTGCAGATAAAGCGCCTTCACGAGTACAAGCGACAGCACCTGAACCTCCTGCACATACTGACGCTGTACCGCAGACTACTGCACGATCCGACCTTTGACATGCACCCCAGAGTTTTCGTGTTCGCCGCGAAAGCAGCTCCCGGCTACGACCTTGCGAAGAACATTATTCGCGCGATCAACAAGGTCGGAGAGCGCATCAACTCGGACGAGCGCATCGGCGGCAAGCTCAAGATCGTGTTTCCCGAGAACTACGGGGTAACCGTGGCGGAGCACATTATCCCCGCAGCCGACGTCTCGGAGCAGATTTCCACCGCCGGCAAAGAAGCGTCGGGAACCGGAAACATGAAACTCGCGCTCAACGGTGCGATCACCATCGGCACCCTCGACGGCGCCAACGTGGAAATCGAGGAAGAGGTTGGATCAGAGAACATCTTCATTTTCGGAAAGCGCGTCGAGGAAGTTCTCGATATTCGAAAGCGCGGCTACAACCCGCGCGATTACTATAACTCGAACGAGGAGCTCAAGGCCGTCATCGACTGGCTCAGCAGCGACTACTTTACCCCGGGTGAGCACGACGCCTTCGCGCCGCTGGTTCACAGCCTGCTCGACGGCGGAGATCCTTTCCTGGTGCTTGCAGATTACGAGGCCTACGTAGAGGCGCAGGCGAAACTTGAAGCGGCATACAGGGACACAAGCCGGTGGGCGAAGATGGCGATCCTGAACACCGCGCGCGTGGGCAAGTTTTCGAGCGACCGCACGATACACGAATATGCGAGCGAAATCTGGCAGCTGAAGCCCGTTCCGGTTGAGTAAGCCGCAACCGCGCCAGCCGGCGGCGTTTAAGGTATACTGTTGCCATGCGTGAGGCACTCGAACAGCAGGTTCGGGCCGTCGCCCGCGAGACCTTCTCTCGTTCAGGCGGCCCGGGCGGACAGAATGTAAACAAGGTAAACACACAGGTCACGCTGCACGTCCCGGTCTCAGGCCTCGACCTTTCGCCTGTAGAACTCGATGCGCTCGTTAGCCGCCTCGGCACCCGCATAAACGCCGACGGCGAGCTCGTCGTCCACTCCTCGGAAACCCGCAGCCAGACGCGCAATCGCGAGATCGCGATGGACCGCGTGCTCTCGCTCATTGACCACGCGATCCAGCCCGAGCGGCCGCGCCGCCCCACCCGACCGTCCCGCGCCGCGCGCGAACGACGGCTTCAGCGTAAGCGCGTACGCGGAACACGAAAGCGCCTCAGACGACCACCGGAAGATTGAGCGAAAACCGCCGCACGGGCGGGCCGGGACGCGTCACTGTCTCGATTATTCATCAACACATCATTCCGGAGAAGTTCCATTGCATAGCATTATTTCTCATGTTAGCGTTTTTCTTAAGCACAAATTTCGCAACAAGGAGGAAATAATGCGTTTACGTATCGTTTCAATTACATGCGTGCTGTTACTGTTTTTCACCTTCGCGGCATCGGCAATCGAAGCCGGATTGGGGGTTCGAATGGGTTGGAACTTCGGTAGTTCACGCTCTGAGGCTGGCGATTCCCAGGCACTTGAGGACGAAGCGATTACGGTGCACCGCCGCAACGGCTTCACCGGAGGCTTGACCGGTCGCATCCTGTTCGCAGATCTGATCGGAATACAGCCGGAGATTCTGTTCACCCAGATGGGCGGAGGCTATAAGGGTGAGGTCAACGAGTGGTTCGGAGAAGAACTCGACGAGCCCTTCTACGTCGTCAGCGAAGACAGATTCAATATCCTGTCGCTGCCTCTCCTGGCCACGGCAAAAATCGGTCTGGGAAGCGTTGATTTCGGCGACGACGGCATAATGCCGCTATCGCTCCACCCGCAGGCAGGCGTCAGTGTCGAGACGATTCTCGGCGAACCGCGCAACTCGACGGAGTTTGCTGCCGATCCCGATTCCGTTCAGGGTATAGATGGAGATCCTGTTTCGGACGACTGGAGAACCACTGCTTACAGCTACATCGTCGGACTGGCAATCGAGACACCGGGAACAGATGACGGACCTTCGGTGGCGTCCGTGGCATTCCGGTATTCCGAGCAGTTCTCCGGATTCGGCCCGGATGACTTTACCGAGAGTAACCAGCGGACTCTACGGAATTTCTCGATAAGCATAAACATTATGTACATCCTGTGAGGTCGGTAGCAGAAACCAGACCATCTCAGGATCAGGAGGTACGTACCATGTACAGGAAACAAGAAATTGCGAAACTCGGAACTATCACGCTGATGGCAGTCGGCCTGCTGGTGCTTCTCGGTTCGTGTCAGCTCCTGCTCGGTTTCGGAAATGTCCGATTCGCGAACGAAACCGGTGAAGACATCACGCTTGCTGCGATACGCTTTGGAGACGCGGAACACGAGTTCGACGACAACTCGTTCGCGAACGGATCAGTGGTCCCGTCGGGATCCACATATCTCCGCACAACCGCGGTTGTTACCGACACCCTCGAGCGAAAACTGACCGTCGACGGCGACTGGACCGAATTTCCGGGAGCGGAGTCGTGGTCAGTAGAAAGCGAAACGTTCTATACGATCCGGATCGGTAAGGACGGCGACGATTTCTCCGTTGAGCTCATAGAAGACAGCTGATATCCCGGGTCGGGCCGGAAACAGATACGGGCTGCCCCCACGAGGGTCTCTCGTGTGCTGGCGGCCCGGGCGGCCACCGAAACCAGAACCGCACATCCCGACTGAAGTTCAATCCCCTGCGCTATAATAGACCCTTCGATCGACGGTGCTTTTCGGAAAAAGTCGCTAAAGTGTATCCCCCGGGAGGAGAAGAGCTCGGCGCGATGTTGACCTCACCACTTCAGACGAAGTACTGTTCCCCGGCGCTGCAACCAGCAGCCCGGAGTTGATAATGGTGAACCTGCCCCGTTCCGGTCCCGCAGCTCAGACACCCCGCCCGAATACACCTACAACGCCCTGACAACCGAATTCCCCGGACAAGGAGGTGTCAGTGGACGTATTCAAACGACTGTTCCCGTATCTCAAACGCCACGGCAAACGATTGCTCGCAGGCCTGCTCGGAATGAGCCTGTTCACCGGACTCACCCTCGCGCAGCCTCTGCTCATGCGCTACCTGTTCAACGACGTCGTGGAGGTGAACCGATGGGAACTTCTTCCCGTGGTCGTACTCCTGATCGCCGCGGCACCTTTCATTGCCAGTGCGTTTCAGTTCCTGAACCAGCGCATAATCATGCGGGCAGGCTACGGGATGATCTCAGACATTCGCCTGGACATGTACGAGAAGATCCTCGCGCTTTCCATGAAGTTTCACCAGGACCATTCGTCCGGCGTACTCGTAAACCGCATGATGGACGACGTCAACATGATACAGCGGCTGATTACCGGAGACACGGTTACGCTTTTCATTGACGTGATCATCTTCGGGGTCGCAATGGGCGTCGTGTTCGCGATCGCCCCTGTGCTCAGCGCAGTGCTGCTGACGACGCTCATCCTCTATGTTCTCGCGTACCGAGGGTTCGCCAGCAGGATCAGAAACCGGAGCACCTCGTACCGACGGATGCAGGACACCATCTCGGAACGGCTCCAGGAGACAATTGCGGGCGTACGGCATGTCCGGATCTATAACAGGGAACTGCTGGAGAACACGAGCTTCGTCGCGCGCACCGAACAGAGTCTCGAGCACGCGCTGCACAGCAGACTCGGTTCAGTAGGTCTCAGCACCGCGTGCACCTTCATCGCCGGATTCGGCAGTGCTGCAGTCATGATCATCGGGCTGCAGCAGGTGCTGCAGGGTCGCCTTCAGTATGGCGACGTCTTTGCCGTAAACACCTTTGTCTGGATGGCGCTCAACCCTGCCATACGAATCACGAACATGGCGGGACAGTTGACCGAAACATTCGTTTCGGTTCGGCGGGTCGTGGAGGTCCTCGACGAAACCCCGACGGTCACGAGTAACTCAGGCGCACCAACTCTTGTTCGCGGCGAAGGAAGCGTGGAGTTCGACAACGTGTACTTCTCCTACGTTCCGGACACCCCGCTCTATCGCGGATTGAACCTGCAGGTTGCTTCAGGTTCAACGGTAGCACTCGTGGGGCACACCGGCTGCGGCAAGACGACGCTCACGACGCTGCTTATGCGCCACTGGGACGTCGACTCCGGAGCCATCAGAATCGATGGTCAGGACATCAGTACCGTCGAACTGCGTTCCCTGCGGCGTATTTTCGGTGTGGTGCTTCAGGATCCGGTCGTCTTTGACGGAACTCTCGGTGAGAACATAGCCTACGGGTGGCACGACGCACCTGAAGTGCTCATTAATGATGCGGCTCAGGCGGCCGAACTCGGCGACCTCGTTTCCCGGCTGCCGGAGGGGTACGACACGATCGTGGGAACCCACGGCATAAAACTCTCGGTCGGCGAGAAACAGCGGGTTTCGATCGCCCGGGCGATTCTCAAAGACCCTCTCATTCTGATTATGGACGAGGCGACAAGCAGCCTCGACAGCGAGTCAGAAGCGCTCATACAGCGAGCGCTCGAACGCGTTCTCGAGGGTCGAACGAGTTTCGTGGTGGCACACCGACTCTCGACGATCACCAAGGCCGATGCAATCGTAGTAATGGACGCTGGTGCTATCGTCGAAACGGGTACGCACAATGAGCTCCTGACCATCCCCAATGGTCACTACCGGCAGCTGTACGAAGAGCTTCGAGGGCAGGCGAAGGAGACAACCCCGACGCACACCTCAGGAGGCCCATCGTGAGTCGCCTGATTACGACCCTGCGCGCACAGCGTGCACGAGCCGGGGCCCTCATGGCGCTGCTCATGAAGGACAGCGAAGGCTATGACGGGCGGGTCAGCGATGACCTTGGTCGTCTGTGGGGACAGTACCTGAAGCAGTACCGGTGGCGGATCTTCGGTGCGTTCGCGATAACCCTCGTATGGAGTACCCACGGGTATGTGTTCGCCCTGGCAACCCGGTTTCTTGTCGACGATGTGATCAGACTCGGCACCGGAATTCCGATAACGCTGGAAGAACAGTTGCCCGGGTTCTATCTCTGGGCAGGTATCATACTCGGGACCTGGACCGTTGTTGTAATCACACAATGGCTTCGCGACCGGCTTATTCTGGGTGTCGGTCAGTCACTCGTCTACAAGCTGCGGACACAGCTTCATGAGAAGCTTCAGGTTCTTCACATCGGCTATTTCGAACGGCAGGAAACAGGAAAACTCATGAGCCGAGTGCTCGAGGATGTGTGGATTATCCGCGAATGGTCGACAACTCACGCGGTGAACATTCTCGCTGCGGTCTTCCAGCTATTAGTCGGCGTCGCGGTCGCCGTCTGGGTCAACTGGCAACTCACCCTCATCATTATCGTGAGCATGCCAGTGTACTTCTGGGCCTTTGTCCAGATTCGTCCGGCAATACGACGGCTCAACATCGCGATGCGCAGACTGAACGCGGGGATGTACGGTAGAAGCCAGGAACGCATTGGCGCGGTATCGCTCGTGAAAGCCTTCGACCAGGAACGCCGCGAGACCCTCGACTTCCGGCAACGCATGAACAACTACGTCCGGCTTGCGATGCGCGTGATCAACTACCAGGGCGGAATGGTCGCAGCGGCAGGGGCAATAACCGCGCTCACCAGCGGGGTGGTCATCTATGTCGGTTTCAGCTGGGCACGGTCTGGCCGGATCTCGGTCGGCGAGGTGGTCTTTTTCATGAACGTCATGCCGCGGCTGTTCATGCAGATCAACACGCTCAGTAACGTTTTTGTTCAGATGCAGGCCGTATTCGTCGTTATCAAGCGGGTATTCAGTCTTCTCGACGAAGATGTGGACGTAAGCCCGGGGAAAATCAAGCTCGACGGGATCACCGGTCGCATCCACTTCGACGGCGTAAGCTTCAGGTACCCGGAGCAGTCGAGCGGAGCGCTCGAGAACATCTCGTTTTACATCGCACCAGGCGAGAAGGTCGCACTCATGGGCCCCTCGGGTGCAGGAAAAACAACGATCTTCAACCTTATACTTCGCTTCTACGACCCGCACGAGGGATCCGTACAGATCGATGGGATCAACCTCGTGAACGCCGACCCGACCTCGGTCCGTCGCCACGTCGTACTCGTTCAGCAGGAACCGGTGGTTTTTTCGGGTACCGTCGCAGAAAACATTGTCTACGGGAGAACAGATTCCAAACCAGGCGCAATCATGGCTGCAGCACGGCAGGCGGAACTCCACGACTTCATTATGACGCTGCCGGTCAAATATGAGACCGAGGTCGGACAGAATGGAATATCGCTCTCCGGCGGACAGCGGCAGCGTCTCGCGCTCGCAACGGCGCTGCTCACCCGACCTGAGGTTCTGCTGCTCGACGACACGACAAGCGCGCTCGATGCCGAGACCGAGGCCAGAATCAGAACGACGCTGGATCAGGCGCTTGAGGGAAGGACGAGCATAATCATTACCCAGCGGATCGCCACGGCGCGCAACTGCGACCGGATCATCGTCCTGGACCATGGTCGCATCGTTCAGCAGGGGACGCACGACAAACTCAAGAGCGAGGAAGGCTTCTACCGGAGGATCTTCCTGCAGCAGGAATCACTCTAAGGAGCGGACATGGCACGACAGACACGAAAAGAGAAACGCGGAAGCGA
>SKXQ01000084.1 GCA_007128315.1 Spirochaetaceae bacterium
CGTGCACTCATATTATCCCGTCCCGGAGAACGAACAGTTCGTGCTCTCCCGGACCCACTACGCAAGCATCGATTTTGCGTCGGCAATTCGAAGGGAAAACACCTGGGCGGTCCAGTTTCACCCCGAGAAGAGTGGACGATTCGGCTTGTCCATGCTCCAGAGTTACCTGGACTGCACCGACTGAAACGAGGTGAAACGTGCTGGAAAAACGTGTAATTGTCTGTCTTGACGTTCGCGACGGGAGAACCACGAAAGGGGTTCGCTTTGAGGGAAACGTTGACATCGGCGATCCTGTCGAGATGGCGCGACGGTATTACGAGGAAGGGGCAGATGAACTGGTCTTCTACGACATAACAGCCAGTGCGGAAGACCGCGGAATAATGATTGATGTTGTGCGTCGTGTCGCATCGCAGATATTCATTCCGTTCAGCGTAGGCGGGGGTATTGCCGACGTATCTGCCATGCGCGAAGTTCTCCTCGCCGGTGCGGAAAAGATCAGTGTTAACAGTCAGGCTGTCAGAAATCCCTCGATCATCGATGAAGGCGCACGCCGTTTCGGACAGCAGTGCATCGTACTGGGGATGGACGCGTTGCGCGACCCGTCGATGCCAAGCGGGTATCGGGTCGTGATTAATGGTGGGCGTACCCGCACCGAGCTGGATGCACGAGCGTGGGCTCTGGAAGCGGTGGAGCGCGGCGCCGGGGAAATCGTACTGAACAGCATCGATGCAGATGGCACCCGAGACGGGTACGAGCTGCGGCTTACGAGCATGATAAGCGAGGCAGTAACGGTTCCGGTCGTAGCCAGCGGAGGAGCTGGTGTGCCGGGCCACGTATCGGAAGTTTTCGCCGAGGGAAGGGCCGATGCTGCCCTTGTTGCGAGTATGGTGCATTATGGCGACTACACGGTCAGTGATATAAAAGCGGAAATGCAGGCTCAGTCGATTCCCGTGCGACGTCGCTGGTAAATGACCGGACTCAGTTGCCGATGGATCAACTCCTCGCTATAATATGATGAAACAATATATAAATTGTCTGGTATAGGAGATTTGCCGGTATGCCCAGTTATGATTATGAGTGCAAGTCCTGTGGTCACAGCTTCGAAGAGTTTCAGTACATGTCTGACGCTCCCCTGAAAAAATGCCCTTCCTGCGGGAAGCTCTCGCTGCGCAGGCTCATCGGCGGTGGAATGGGGATCATCTTCAAGGGCAGTGGATTTTACGTAAACGACAGCCGTTCTGCTTCCGGGAGCGCTTCGGACAAGAAAAAGACTTCGCCGGCAAAAAGCACCGAAGCAGCACCTTCTTCTACCGGTACGAGCGAGGCGAAGACCGCTTGAACGCGTGAGACTGCTCGCAGGGGGGAAAGCTGCATGGAAACGGCAAATATACGGACCATCGCCTCACAGCGTGAGGAGACATTAAGAGATGTATCACAGAAGCTGAAGGTCTGCGGACACCCCGTTCGTCTTGAGCTTCTCTGTGCAATCGCAAAAGAGCAGGAACCCTGCGTTTCGGAACTCTGGGTCTGCGTCCGACAGCCGCAGCCCGTTGTTTCCCAGCATCTGGCCGTTCTCAAGGAACGGGGAATCGTAAGTTCTGAGGTGCAGGGGAACCGACGGATTTACTCGATCACAGACCCCTATATCAGGCGACTCATCCTCTCGCTGAAAAGCGAGTTCGGAGAGCTGGCCCGAACAGCGGTCGACGACGATCTTGAGTCCTGAGGCGTCGGCCAAATGCTTGAAGATCATCTGGATGTCTGGGAACGCATCGATACAGGACAGATCAGCAGCACTGTCGGTCGTGTGCCTCGGGTTCGCATAGCACAGGGGCTTGAGACTGCACTCTGGGTGTGTGATACCAACACGGTGACACTCCTCCCGTCGGACGTAGATGTTACCGACTGCGTGGTTATCCCGGCAGGTGAGTCATCCAAGGCATGGACACAGGTGGAAGCGGTACTCACCGAGGCGGTGAGGCGGGGGCTCGATCGGAATGCGACTTTCGTTGCGTTTGGTGGCGGGGTCGTGTGTGATCTGGCGGCCTTCGCCGCGAGCGTATATCTGCGCGGGTTGCGTGTCGTACTCATCCCGACATCGCTTCTGGCCATGGTTGATGCGGCTGTCGGTGGAAAGACCGGGATCAACTTCCTTGGATACAAGAACATGGTCGGAACCTTTCATACCGCCGCTGAAGTCCGAATTTGTGAAGACTACCTCTTGAGCCTCTCCGACGCCGAGTATTACAGCGGACTCGCTGAGGCAATCAAGGCAGCGGTCCTCGGTGACGAAGAACTCATGATCAGATTCGAGACAGAGGTTCCACGGATACGCGATCGCGACCTGAAGATTCTGACGGAAATCTGCCGCCGGTCCGTACGAGTCAAGGCGGATGTTGTCCGCGACGACTATCGCGAGCGCGGTACCCGGGCCTTTCTCAACTTCGGACATACGTTTGCGCACGCACTCGAGACGGTCGCCGGATTTGGCAACTGGACCCACGGTGCTGCTGTGGCGTGGGGAATGGCGCGGGCGGTCGGGCTGGGGGAACGCATCGGGCTGACTCCGCATGAACACGCCGAGCGGATACGGGCCGTACTCGATGTGTACTCGTATCGCACCGGCGATGCAGGCGTCGATGTGGAGGCGCTGATGCGAGCCATGTCGCAGGATAAGAAACGTCTTGAAGGCCAGCCGCGATTTGTGCTGTCCCGTGGTGTCGGTGACACAACCGTCGTACCGGTTGAAACCGCAGATCTCAGGGACGAGCTTCTGGAGGCCGGTACAAGGAGTTAGAAGGTCAGAGATCCTCGTAGATTCGGGTTGTACGCCGGTACATGGCTCCGAGCGCCGCGTAGTTCAGACCATCGTCTTCAACTGCACCGGGATCCGTGTTCCGGATCTCGTCAGTCAGATATTCGAGACTTCCAAGCGTTTCTTCAACCGCCTGAGTGTACCGGCCCACTGATCTGATCCAGTATGTCCCGTTCCCGTCGGTGAACAGGGCTTTGACCCCGAGCTGTTTTTTCGATTTCCGAAGCGGTGAAAAGGTAAGACACTCCGGTATCGTCTCAAGCAGTGCTGCCAGATCAGTCTGTGCGGTGTAACTCCGCTGTAGCGGGCGGTTGGATCCAAGGTCATCGGGCAAACGGATATGACGTACGAGTCGCAGCACGGTCTCAAGCTTTTCGCCAGCCATGAGATCGACTCCGCGGTAGGTCAGGACACAGCGAATATTGCCTTGCGCTGCGGGGACCTCCAGTCTGCGGTTGCTCGACAGCTCGTCGAGGGCTTCCCAGGACACCACGACGGTCTTTTTCTTTCCCTTCTGTTGTCGGATCGGAAAGGTTCGGCCCGCTATACTCACCTGCCAGGTCGTGTCCCGCTTCTTGCCTTCGTTCTTACCGGACTTACCCTTTCTGCCCGTGTCCGAGCTCCTGCCTATTTCCTTAAGGCCAATCGCGAGATCGCGCGAGATCCGTGCAAGCCAGCTTCGCTCCAGTGGCGAAACCGAGCGAGCGAATGTTTTCGATGTGCGTACGATTTCACCGGCGACGATGTAATCGGGCGTTTCTCGGAACATGACGCTTCCAGGGTGAATCTGTATGCGTTCCGCCGTGAGGCTGGCGTAGGTGAACTTGCGGTCGCGTACACAGACGAACTGTATGAGACCCGTGGCCACTGCGCAGAGATAGTCCGAAATGCGGCCACCGCTTCCCATCGGTACTCCCATGTCGGATACGATGTCACCAAGCTGTGTGGCAACATTACGAATTTCTGCAACGGCACGAGGATCAAGGTAATGTGTGCTGCAGAACCGGTCTTTTCGCCTCGCCGTATCGTAGGCAGCCAGCAAGCGCAGGTAGCTTGCAAAATCACCGTACTCGTGTCGAAAGGTATGGTGAGCCTGCCGTGCCTGTATTTCTTCGCCTTCCGGCAGGATAAACGGTGACTGACTGGTAAGAAACGCGGCAGCGATCACCGTTTCTTCTATGACATCGGGATAGCGGTGTATCGCTTCAACGATCATGCGGCTGTGCCGCGGCGACAGGGGAAATCTCGCCATCTGCGCTCCGATTTCCGTGAGCGAGTTGTCGGTGTCGAGGGCTTCGAGCAGCTCAAGCGTTTCGACTGCTGCGACAAGTGCTCGCGACGAGGGTGCTGAGAGGAAGTCAAAACTGGCGAAGTCCCTGATACCCAGCTCAGCCATGCGAAGAACCACTTCGGACAGATCGGTGCGGTAGATCTCTTCGGTGGTAAAGAGATCGCGCGCATTAAAGGCGGCTTCGGAGTAGAGCCGGAAACAGATACCCGGCTGAGTCCGGCCCGCACGGCCTTTGCGCTGGTTGGCACTCGCACGGGAAATCGGCCCTTCTATGAGACTTGACGTAGAGGTTTTCGGGTTGTAGAAGTTCAGCTTCGCGAGACCCGAATCGATGACGGCGGTGATGCCTTCTATCGTTACACTGGTCTCCGCAATGTTCGTCGATACAACAACCTTCCGTTTACCGGGAGGTGGTGGATCGAACACGCGTTCCTGTTCTTCCCGCGAGAGACGACCGTACAGGGGCAGGATATGAAGCGTTTCGGCGTACGACTGACGCGAAAGCTCGGCTACACAGTTCTTTATTGACATTTCACCGCTGAGAAAAACCAGTGCATCACCGGGGTGCCCGGACTCAACGATTTCACCCATGACGGTGACAATGCGATAGAGCAGGGAATCTTCGCTGTTCTCCGATGGAGGTGGCGTATAACGCACTTCGACCGGATACATCGGACTGTCGATGTGCAGGACCGGGCAGTCGTCAAAATACTGACTGAAAACTGATGAGTTGATGGTCGCACTGCTGATGATGAGGCGAAATTCCGGACGCTTCCGAAGTACCGTCTTGAGCAGTCCGAGGATAAAATCGATGTTCAGGCTCCGCTCGTGTGCCTCGTCGACAACTATGACGCTGTACTCGTCAAGCCCCGGATTCGCCTTCATCTCCTGCAGCAGAATCCCGTCAGTCATGATCTTGATACGTGTCGTACGATCCGTCTGGTCGTCGAAACGCATTTTGAAACCTACGAGATCGGGAGGTGTTGAACCCGTCTGACGGGCAATATAGTCGCAGACCGATACCGCCGCGATCCGTCTCGGTTGTGTGACCCCAATCTTTCCCTGCTCAGCGTACCCCGCTTCGTGGAGGATCAGAGGGATCTGTGTGGTCTTACCGCTTCCCGTTGGACTCTCGACCACCATTACCTGCGAAGACGACAGGCATTCGAGGATTCGGCTTCGTTCGCGGTAGACCGGAAGATCATGGGCTTTCATGAGGTGCGAAGAATATCCTGAAGCAGCTGTATTGCGGCCGGGAGAGCATCTGCCGTGAAACTTTCCCGGCTTCTTAGATTCTTGCCGTTAATTACTCCTGAGGCTCGTTCATCCGGACCGCAGATGATAGCAGTTGGAATACCTTTTTTTTCGGCGAAACCGAACTGTGCCGAGATCTTTCGGGCTTCGGGATAGACTTCACAGGAAAGGCCGGCTTTACGCAGACCACGGGCGAGACCGTGATAGTATCCGAGCAGTAACTCGTCAATGCAGAAAATCAGCACATCGGCAGCCGATTCCGCTTCTCCGGACGCATCGAGTTCGTCGAGGGCCGCAAGCAGGCGGTCGAGACCGATTGATCCCCCGACACCGGGCAGGCTCTGTTTCGTGTACAGACTCGCGAGGTCGTTGTATCTGCCGCCCGAGCATACGCTCCCGATTGACGGAAGTTCTGTCAGAAAGGTTTCGAAGACCATGCCCGTATAATAGTCGAGGCCGCGGGTGATCGACGGGTCATACTGGAGATTGTCAGCAGCACCTGCTTCCACAGCTGCGGCATAGACTGCCCGCATTCGAGCCGAGTCTTCTCCTGGACCGCCGGCAAGCGTCTCAAGCTTCAACACGATGTCCTCGAAACCGCCTTCGGCCGTTACAAAGGCCATAATCTGCTGTGCGCGTACGTCGTCGAGAAGGGCTGCAAGTGTTTCACGTGTGTTTTCCATCCCGACCTTGCGCAGCTTGTCGACCGTCCGAAGTATCTCTTCACTCTGTTCTGCTGCGTCCACGTGAGCAAGGAAGCGGTTAAAAAGGCCGCGGTGTGCAACGTGTACCGATACCTCAGTGACACCAAGTATCTCGAATGCAGTGACTACCGTCAGGAGAATGTCCAGGTCGGCGCTTGATGTGTCGGTTCCGACGATATCGAAATCACATTGCACGAACTCCCGGTAGCGACCCCGTTGTGTGTTTTCGCCCCGATAGGCTTTACCAATATGATATCGGCGGAACGGCAGGTACAGCTCGTTCAGGTGAGCCGCCATGTAGCGGGCGAAAGGTACGGTAAGATCGAAGCGCATCGCGACGTCACGGTTACCGTGATCGGTGAAACGGAAAATCTGTTTATCCGTCTCCCCACCACCTTTTCCGAGCAGCACCTCTGTGTACTCGAGAACCGGGGTATCGATGGGAACGTAACCGAAGGTTCGAAATCCCTGTTCGAGGTCGCGGATCAGGCTGCGGCGAACGAGTTCCTGGCCGGGAAGTATGTCCCGAAAACCTTTGAGTACTCGTGGTTCAATAAGGCTCATTGCTGTCTCCTGTCTGTACTGTATGGCAGAGGCGAATGTCTTACAAGGTGAACTCAGGCGTCCGTAATTGAGCCGTTGAATTCGGCAGCGATGCGTACGGCGCTATACCACTTGTAGCCGGAAAGCGTATCTCCGTGGGCACGGAAATGGTAGAGTCGTCGACGATAGTACCATTCCAGCCGTTCGTGGTTATGCACTCCGACCCCCGCGATTTCTGAAATCGGGAACACGAGCGTGACAGTACCATCTTTGGCAAGCGCCGGAATATTCGCGTTCGAGGAAAGGAGCAGAGCCTCTCCGCCGGTACGCTTGAGGGATGTACGGGTCAACCGGTACTCGATTCGGTCCGGAAACATATACAGTCGCCCGCTACCGACCTTCGCCAGTGGTCTGCGTCGCGAACCAAGGTACAAACGAATTGGTGCATCAGAAAAGACGGGCGTGCTTTCGGTACTTCCGGCGAGTGCTGCGTGAGATGTCTTAATGAGCCGTCGAAGCCGGTCGGTCTGCCGATCGTTCCACTCGGGAATCGTAAGGGACGTACCATGGCCTTCAATATGGTGCAGATATCCCAGGTCGTTCATTTCGGTGACGGCACCGCAGCGGGTGCAACTCACCGTATTTCCGTCAGACCTCATTCCGCCTGTCTGTCCGCACGAGTCACAACTGTACAGGACACGCTCGATCATTTCGGCTTTGCGTGAACTGCGATAGCGTATCTGTTTTCGTGACTGCCACTCGTATTCATCGTGCCACATTGCGGCAGTCAGTTTCTCATGCACTTCCTCTGCCGAAAGCGAACGAAGTTCAGGACCTTCGAACAGCTTCTGATACCGTATGTTCAGCGTGCCGGGACGAATCGACGTTCCCCAGCATGGATGTGAGAAGAATGCTCCTTCCAGTACCGGTACAATAACCGGTATTTTCAACAGTTTGATCAACTTCGCGGTGGAGGCGATGACCGGCAAGGTGCGACCATCCCAGGTTCGCCTTCCCTCGGCAAAAAGGCACATGACACCACCATCGCGTCGTACATCCATTATGCGTTTGACGGCATCGCGGTCGCTCATTGACTTGGTGATCGGAATCGAGCTGACAAGCCCGAGCAGGAATCGCAGCACCGGTGACCTGAAGTTCGCGTCGGCGACGACATAGTGAATCGGGTGCGGTACGGGTAATCCGACCTGGAAGGGGTCCCAGAATCCGATGTGATTCGGGATGATCAGATAAGGTGGTGCAAGATCCCGTGGAATCTGTCGATTTTCAAATGTGATGCGAAACTTCCACCTGAGCCATCGTCCGAGGGTTAATCGGAGAAATCGGAAAAAAATCGGTGAAGCCGATCTGCTGTGTGTATTCTGTCCCATGATCGGCTGCAGTATACAGGTGTAGTTATTTTTTCGCAGTAGAAAAATGGTTTCCAGACACTCGAAATCAGGGTATAAAGTGGGATGTCATTTACCTGGACGCTTTTCGTAGACTTTGGAATGATCGGGGTCGCGTTGCTGGCAGCCACGTATCTCAGGTCTCGCATCCGCTTCTTTCAGAAGTATCTGATACCGAACGCACTGACGGCGGGCCTGCTGTTGCTTCCACTGTACAACTTTATTATGCCGGCACTGGGAGTAGGTACACGGAATCTTGAGGAGTTGACCTATCACCTCCTCAGCATAGCATTCATCGCGATGACCCTCCGACCGACAGCACGAACCGGTGAGAGAGGCGACGGACGGATTTTTGCTATGGGTATAGGCATCCTTTCCCAGTATGCCGTCCAGGCCTTTGTAGGTCTGATGCTGACCTTTGCACTGATATCCACTTTCATGCCTGATCTCTACCATAGCTTTGGCTTTCTGCTGCCTCTCGGCTTCGCACTCGGGCCCGGGCAGGCACTTTCGATCGGAGAAGGATGGCGAGGTTCCGGCATTGAAGGTGCGGGCAGCGTCGGTCTTACCTTCGCCGCGATAGGATTTCTGCTCGCTTGTTTCGGTGGCGTCTATCTGATCAACTACGGAATCCGCCACGGCTGGATATCGCGTGCGGAGAGTAAAGTTCTCGACACCGAACGGGTACGGACCGGTGTTTATCCGAAAGACAGTCAACCAGTCGGCGGAAGAATGGTGACTGAAAGTGAGGCAATCGACAGCCTTTCGTTCACCGCTGCCGTCGTGTTTCTGGTGTATTTTCTGACTTTTCTTTTCCTCAGCGCTTTGCAGTACGCGCTGTCGTTCATCGGTCCACTGGGAGTGGAGCTTGCGACGAATCTCTGGGGCCTGAGTTTCATTTTTGCCGCTCTTATTGCGATTCTCTTCAAACACATAATTCATGCTCTGAAGCTCCAGCATCTCACCGATACGCAGACCCTGAACCGGATCAACGGTTTTGCTGTCGATGTCCTCGTTACCGCATCGCTTGGGGCAATATCGCTTCTTGTTGTACTTGAGTACATTATTCCAATCAGCATCCTTGCCAGTACCGGTGCGCTTCTGACGATTGTCCTCGTCCCCTGGGTCTGTTCACGAATATTCAGGCCGGATGATCACCGCTTTCTGCGAATGCTTATGATCTACGGAGCGAGTACTGGAACGCTGACAACAGGACTCGCTCTGTTACGCGTCCTCGATCCGGATTTCGAGACTCCGGTTGCCACTGATTACGCCTATGCTTCCGGACTCGTGTTCGCTTTAGTGATACCCCTTGTCCTGAGCATTAATCTGCCGGTCCTTGCCTACAGCAGCGGAGAAATCCGGTGGTTCTGGTTGGCGGTCCTCGTCGTGAGCGTGTATCTTCTTTTTGTTGCGGTCTCGTACATGGTGATGGCTCGTGAACGGTCCTTTCGGGAACGGTTCAGGGTCTGGTTACACTCGAATGTAAATCCCTGACCCTTCCGGAGTTCATATATATGGTCCCACGGCCAACACAAAAAATCACTGAACGAATGTCGCGGATTACCTACAAGATTGCCGTCATGAGTGGCAAGGGTGGCGTCGGCAAGAGTACTGTGTCGGTTAATATCGCAGAAGCGCTCGTTCAGAGCGGTGCACGTGTCGGTATTCTTGATGTCGATATTCATGGACCTAATGTTCCGACAATGATGGGCGTAGAAGGTGCGCGTTTTGTAACTCGCGAGGAGTCCGACGGTGAGGATACCCTCACCGTTATCGAGCCTATCCTGGCCGAAAGCGGGATACGCCTTGCGAGCGTAGGGCTTATCGGGTATGACCATGACAGTGCGCTTATCTGGCGGGGTCCGATGAAACTTGGTCTCATTAAACAGTTTCTGGAAGATGTGGAGTGGGGCGAACTCGACTATCTCATTATCGATACCCCACCGGGCACCGGCGACGAGGTCATGACCGTATGTCAGTACATTCCTGAGCTTTCAGGTTCTGTTATCGTAACGACCCCGCAGGCGGTATCTGTTCTCGACGCACGAAAAAGCGTGGATTTCGCACGGAAGGCCGGCGTGCCTGTTCTCGGCATGGTGGAGAACATGAGTGACCCCGCAGACGGACCAAAACTATTCGGCAGTGGTGGAGGACGGACCGCAGCGTCAGAGCTTGAAATAGCGTTTCTTGGCACCATACCCATGGACAGCGATGTCGTACCTGCCGGGGATGCCGGTATTCCCGTTGTCCGACGAAATCCCGAGGGACCTGCTGCTCTGGCCATGCACAGCCTCACTAACAGCATGCGACTGGAAATCGCGAGGCGATCCTGACGTGCAGAACCGTCAGTGTTCCTTGACCGTGCCGGCGGATGCCGGTGTATTATGGCGTTACTCTGGACAAAAACTTGAAACGGGCGTAGGAACTCCTTGCTAACACGATACAAAACACTTGAAAATGGGTCGGCTGTCCGACAGGCCGAAGTATACACCGCTGCCGAACACGGAATCGATCCGTCACGTATTGATGCCGATGCCGTTAAAATCGTACGGAGACTAAACTCACGCGGACATGAAGCCTACATCGTCGGTGGAGCGGTACGTGATCTGCTCGTCGGTGTTACACCGAAGGACTTCGATATAGCCACCGACGCGGCGCCCGGTCGAATTCGTAAACTGTTCCGGAACTCGCGGGTCATAGGTAAACGCTTCCGTCTCGTCCACGTGTTCTTTACCGGTGAGAAAATCATTGAGGTCTCAACCTTCCGATCGCATGACAGCGAAGGTTTCCAGAATATCTACGGTGACATCGAAGAGGACGCGCTCAGACGCGATTTCAGCCTGAATGCACTGTATTACTGTCCGATCAAGAACATCATTGTCGATTACGTCGGGGGATTCAAAGACGTTAAAGCGGGTAAGCTCAAGCCTGTCATTCCTGTGGAACGGATTTTTGTCGAAGACCCTGTGCGCATGATTCGGGCGATCAAGTATTCCGTTTCGACCGGATTTCGCATAGTCAGACCCTTGAATCGGGCTCTGGTAAAGTCCGTCCACCTGTTGGCTGATGTGTCTCCATCCCGCTTGACCGAAGAGCTCTTCAAGATCCTGCAGTCGGGTCGCGCCAACGCGATATTTGAGCGTGCCATAAAGTACGACATGCTTCATTTTCTGCTGCCGGGATGTGGAGATTATCTGAAACAGAAAGAGTTTCGACGTCGGCTTCTCTACTCTATCGGTAAACTCGACGAGCGGGCTGTCCGCGAGACACCCGGGCGTGACATGTGCATCGCGTATCTCTGCGGCGACTATCTACTCGGCTTTTCGAGCCTGAATATCGAACGTCGTGTTTCGTTTCCCGATGCATTTGCGACGGTAAAAGCGTTTCTCCGACCGCTCGTTCCGGCAAACCGTGACGTTGAACACGGCGTTGCGTTTCTTCTGAAGAGGAAACGGCGATACATGAGCGAAAAGGTGTTCGACTGACTGGGCGGGATGCTGATGCCAGGCTGTGTGGGAGAAATCAGTCCCGCACAGCCTGTGCACTGTCAGTTTCCGATACGCGCGATCAGCTGCTCGGCACGGTCGCCATACGAGCCGGGGTCGCGTTCCAGAGCACGTTCGAGAAACTGTACAGCATCGTCGAACATACTGCCAGCAAAGGCGTTCACTCCGAGGGCAAAGTAGACAAGACCTTCGGGGCCACCCCGTTCCAGTGCAACGCGGTAGTACACTTCTGCCTGTTCGTATAATCCCTGACCGTACAGAATCAGTCCGATGTAGTAGAAGGGCACGTGATTGTCATCCCGCAGAGCAATGGCTCGTCGGAACTGTTCTTCAGCCGCTTCGTACTCACCACCACCGTAGTATTCGATACCCTGTTCTACAAGCTGCCGGAAACTGCGCATTTCCGACACGAATGTGATGAACTCATCGACGAGATCTTCGGTATTAACCCACCGAAGCACACGCCGCTCGACCTGTTCCACGTTCTGTGCAAGCGATGCTTGTGGCTCCAGAGCCGCGATGGCGTCCCAGAGCATGCGATTATGCTGTCTGTTCTCGCTTTCCGTCAGAAATGTGATCATACCCCAGGTTTGCGGGTAGAATGTATCGAGCTGACTACGCGCTGTTGCCACGTCCGCCGAAAGTACCGTGGACAAGGGCATGACCGGTAGTGAGCCTGACATCAGATGCTGAAGGGTTTCGAGCCACGCCGTATTCGCCTGGAACACCGCCTCGCCGCGTTCATCATCGTAATAAGAGTTCTCGAAATATACGGCGAATCCTTCCCGTAACCACAGTGGCGGGTTCTGAACAAAGGCCCTGAAAAACTGAATCACACTCTGATGAGTCAGGGATGCGCGGTATTGCTCGAAGTCGTCCATGATATACGCGACGAGTTCGCTGCGTGCATGATCGGTGAAATGAAGATACACCGGTTCGTTTCGAGTTTCTCCGATGATTCTGGTCAGATGCCGGTCGAAATCGGACCGATCGGCGAATATCCGTACCGTCATTCTCGAAGGAAGCTCATCCATCTCGAAACGGAAATACTGGTTGTACAGGTGTGCGAGTGCTTCGGCAGCCATCGCTGTTTCCTGAGCGTGCTCAGGAGAAACAGATGAGAGCACCCGATAATGCTCGGTCTCTGCCTCGTACATGTTCTGTCCGAACAGTCCTGCCAGGGCGCCAAGCAGTACCAGGCACACAAGGAGTGTTTTTTGCATCCTTAATCCTCCGACATTAAGCGTAGTGCGCTCGTGTTCGTATGTCAAACTTTGTTTACTGTCCACCACCCTGGTGGTGTTTACCTCCTAAGCGGCTGCGTAGGAAGGAGTTACCCGTCTACTTCTCCGAATCTCTCGTTCAGGGGTCCAGTGCAACTGCAGCCAATCCCGTCGCTGCGCCTCGGAGAGCTTCGTACACCGGCAGAGAAACGCCCGCTTTCGATAAAACTTCCGTCGCTGCCTCTGTACGGTGACCGGTGATACCCCCGACACTTCCGCATGCGTACGCTGCGAGCGTGGTGAGATGCGATACGGCTTCTCCAGATTGTGCCACACCAGGTATATCCACATCCGGGCAACACTCTGTGCGGCATTACGGGCAAAGCATACGGTCTCGCGGTGATGTTCTGCCATATCTTTTCTGATCTCCCGATCAAGATAGTTCACCGCGAACATCGGGTTCTCCCGCGTGCGGGCGATCCTTGAGCTCACCGTCTGATGCTCGATGCTGCTTGATGCACGAAACGGTAGAATCGATCTCGGGTAGGTCTGGTGTTCATCTGTGACCAGGACACAGGACCCGGGCGGTCGTACTCCGATTACGCGCTGGTTGTGCCACAAACGCGCCGCAGCGTTCACAAGCTCACCGAAGGATCGCTCAAGAGCGGCTGGGTCGGTTGGATCTTCCAACTCGATGCGGTCACGTGTTCTACGTTGACAGTCGGTCATGCGACCTGATCGTTTCAGGCTAACACTTGTCAGTGCATAGACATACTGTGACTCGCTGCCGCACAGCAGATTGAAGTTGTTCGGGTGATACTGACTCACCCAGAAGCTCTGAAACCCGTCTGCTACCAGCGGTTCGCCACTGGTGTGATGATCACAGATCTCCGCCTGGGCCGCGATGCTCTGCCTGGCAAGGATGACGAGCCTGCGGGCCACCGTACCCGGAGCGCAGAACAGCTGCCGGGAAGCGGCTCTTATACTGACCCCTGAGACAAGCATCCGTCTCAGCCGGTAGAGGTTGATGCGGCGCTTTGCGTAATAGTCTGTGCTGAAGGTAGCCTCGCTGAAACGCTTGCCGCAGTAGCGGCAGCTGAAGCGCCGGGTAATCCCCTCGCGTGCGCTCACAAACGATCCATCCCGGCAGTACCACCGGCGCCGGGACTGATCATCGATCGGGTAATGGCAGTGACAGTGATGATTCGGACAGAAGGGAGGTTCGTGCATACCGGATACTCCTTGGCGATGAGATGTAACCGAGCCTTCACCCACAAGCGCGGCACCTCCGGTCTTTCGGTCGACGCTTGCGATTGCAGGTGATAACTCACCTCTTTAAGTACCAGCAAAACATGATGTCTGATTGCTGAAACCGACGAAAAAACACCAGAGTGGTGGACAGTAAA
>SKXQ01000134.1 GCA_007128315.1 Spirochaetaceae bacterium
CCTCAGACGCTGCACGTTTCGTGACCGGATCCTGCCTGTCTGTCGACGGCGGTGTATCGATCGGATTCTAGACACAAAAACGGATTATACACCCATGAAACTTGGCTTCGGTTTTTACCACCACATGCTGAATAATGACCACTACCGCTTCGCACGGTAGTGCGGTGCGACTGCTGAATGGTGGACCTACGAGCGCTTCGTTGAAATACGCGACGCGATGGCAGTCCACGACCTTCGCTTAAGCGCAATCGAAAATTTCGACCCGGTGCACTGGCACGACGTGCTTCTCGCCGGGCCAAAGCCGGACGAGCAGATTGCCCACCTTCAGCAAATTGTCATGGATGCCGGGCGAGCCGGTATTCAGACAATAGGCTATAACTTCAGCCTCGCCGGTGTCGCAGGGAGAATACCCGGCTCCTTCGCCCGCGGTGGGGCAGTGTCTGTCGGTATGAATGGAGTCGATGAAACTCCCATTCCCGACGGCATGGTGTGGAACATGGTCTGGGACCGGGATCGCGTTGTCTCCGGAACCGGCGGTACACTTCCCGAGATTTCCCACGACGAGCTGTGGAACCGCCTCGAGTACTTTCTTACGCGCATGATTCCGGTCGCCGAGGAAGCAGGCGTTCGCCTCGCGCTCCATCCCGACGACCCGCCTGTCTCGCGCGTGCGGCGGCAACCGCGCCTTGTGTGGACGCACGATCTGTATCAGAAGGCGCTTGATCTCGTGCCGTCAGACGCGAACGCGCTTGAGTTCTGCCTCGGAACCCTCATGGAAATGAGCGACGGGGACATATACGAGACGATCCGGCGCTATGTCGGCCAGAACAGGGTCGCCTATATTCACTTTCGTAACGTCGTAGGGAAGGCTCCCGATTATCGCGAGGTGTTCATAGACGAAGGCGATCTGGACATGCACCGGGTCATGACGATCCTCCACGAGCTCGAGTTCGACGGCGTCCTGATTCCCGACCACACCCCGCACATGACGTGTGGCGCCCCATGGCACGCCGGCATGGCCTATGCCATGGGGTATATGATGGCCTTACACAGATCCGTTCGGGGCGTTTGAGCTTCATGGCGATGTGAGCAATGAGGCAGGCGCTGCCTGAGCGATGCGCGATCTCGGGAGGTGCTGCGGTTTCTTCGTGCGTGGTAATGCAGCGGATCCAATTTACAGGAAAAGTTATCCGCAAACGCAACCGCGAAACGGATACACGTCTCCCGAAGGGCGTAACGGAGGAAATCGAATCCCGGTGGAGACAGCCCGATCTTGATCCGCCTGGTCGCAGCCTGTGGCTGCTGCTCGGCCCTGCATCCTGGATTTCGGAGGATACGCTTCAGCTCGTCGGGATCCTCGATGACGGCGTACTTCTTATCGTATTGCTCGCAGAAGTCGGCGAAGTGGCGTTCGAATATAACATGGCGCATCCACCAGCCGCCTTCTCGGAGCGTTCGCTCCTGCGAGGGCGCAGGTGATGCGCACGTTACCTCACCGTATCCGAGTACACCGGTTCCTGCCATAATGACCGCTGCTCCGAGTACATGCCTGCGCGTCAGATGCTCGTGAAGAATGAATCGCGAGAACAGAAGGAGTGCTACAAGGCCCGCTCCGTACATCGATGTATATAGCACAGTCGGACCGAATAGATTGGCGACCATTACCCAGAACGGTGCGGTGAAGTTCGCGGCAATTCCTGCGCCGTACAACAGGGATGCACGACGCTTCGAGCGCCCTTCGACGCCGGCTGCCCGGATTCTGAGGATTCCAAGTTTCATTATACCTTTGGAAGCGTGGATGACCGATGTTCCGAGAAGCCCGATGAGGAGCGCAATGGGGTAGTTCATTGTGTATACAAGTATACATACCGGACGTCAAATGTGTCCAAGGGAGCACGCCGGCGGGCGGCAACTGCTCGTCTACTCCTTTATCGCTCCGGCGGCGAAGCCGCGTTTCAGCTGCTCGTGAAAGAACAGATAGAACAGAATCATCGGAATGGTTGCAATAACCAGAGCGGCAAAGAGAAGTCCGTAGTCGCGCGACATGCCGCCTGCGAACGCGTTGACGCCGACAGGGAGGCTGCGGAGCGATTGCCTGCTCGTCAGAACAAAGACGAAGACAAACTCGTTCCAGTTTGCGAGGAACGCGAAGATAGTCATTGTCGCGACAACCGGGGCGGAGATAGGGCGAATGACGTGCCAGAAAGTCTGCAGGTACGTCGCTCCGTCGATTCGGGCCGACTCTTCGAGCGCGTCGGGAATGCCGCGGATATACGAGGTGGCGAGATAGATCATAAACGGCAGACCGAACCCCACATACGGCAGGAGGACGCCGAAACGGGTATCGGCGATGCCCATGCGCGTCTCCATTACGAACAGCGGTACCAGCACCGAGTGTGCCGTAACCAGTAGCCCCATGATGAAAAACGTATAGATGAGGCCGGAGAGGCGGTAGCCGAACTTTGCCAGCCCGTACCCGGCCATGAGCGCGAGCACAACGGTGATGGCGGTCGCGACAACCGAATAGAAGACGCTGTTGCTGATGAGCATCCCGAGCTGCCCGCGTTGCCAGGCGACGATGTAGTTCGTGAAGTAAAACTCCTGCGGCAGGGCGAAGATATTCCGAACAATCGCCGGGTGCGGCTTCAGAGAGCTATAGGTCAGCCAGAGGAGCGGAGCAACGGCGAGGAACGTGAAAATCGCCATAAAGATGTAGGAGAAGACTCTCCAGGCGATCATATCTTTTCTGTGTCGAAGCGATGTACTGCTCATGCCCGTCCCCCTCAAGAGTAGCGACGCTCGAAGCGACGCGAGACGCCCATCAACATAGTTATGAGCCCGAGACTGAGAAACACGATCATCATTGAAACCGCGCTCCCGTATCCGTAGTTGTAGTAGCGGAACGTGTTAAAGTACATGTATATCGCGATTACCTCGGTGTAGCGCGCAGGACCGCCGCCTGTCATCGCAAAAATGAGGTCGAAGCTCCTGAGACTCCCGGCGATAGCGAACACTGCAGTGGTGAACACGATGTTCGTCATCTGCGGGAGAATGACGCGGAAGAGTATCTGGTGTTCTTTCGCGCCGTCCATGATCGACGCCTCTATAACGTCGGGCGAAATCTTGTGCAGATTTGCGAGGAAAATGACCATGTAGATTCCGGTGTAGTACCAGAATATGACGGCCAGAATCGGGTAGATGGCCATGTCGCGGTTCTCGAAGACGGCGAATACGTACCGCGGCTCGTCGAGCACCAGCCGCATGAGCTGGGTAATGACTCCCGCCGGCGAGAATATCTGGTTCCACAGCTTCGCAACGACGATAGCCGACACGGTAATCGGCAGAAAAATGACCGTCTCGAAAAATCCGTGGCCCCCGACCATCTTGCGGTAGATGATGTAGGCGAGGAGAAACCCGAACGGTATCTGTCCGAACACCGAGACTACGACGATGAGCATGTTGTTGCGAAGCCCGATGCGGAAGGCGGGATCGGAAAGCATGCGCGTGTAGTTCTGAAGACCGATCCACTCGGGCGTCCCGAAGCCACTCCACCGTGTGAACCCCAGCGTGAAGCTGAAGAGTATCGGAAACAGAATTACAGCGGCGTATACGAGTACTGCCGGGCCTACGAGGACCGCATACGCACGACGTTTCTCGGCAAGGCTGTTCATTGGCTTCTCTCCTGGGGCAGGATCGCCGGCAGGCCCGATTGAGGCGTGTGCGGCGGTCGAACCGCCGCACACGCTATCGATCTTTCTACCGTCGGACGACCGGACCTACATTCGGCCCGAATCGTTCGCGGCTACCCAGGTTTCGTATTGCTCGGCAACCTCTTGCGGGGTGAGCACGCCGAACATCATTTCCTGAATAGCGGGGTGCAGAACGCCCATGCCTTCGGCGTCCATGATTGCGTCGACAACGTATCCGCCCGGAGTCGTGGAGAGGAACTCCGAAAGCTTCCGCGTGAGAAGCGGCGCATCAGG
>SKXQ01000093.1 GCA_007128315.1 Spirochaetaceae bacterium
CACCAGCACGGCAGTCGGCTGGGTCAGCTTGCGTCCGCTTCCCGGAGACAGCCGTGACATTGAAATCGGCTGGGTTCTGGATCCCGATGCCACCGGTCGCGGCTACGCCCGCGAGGCGGCCGCCGCCCTGCTCGACCACGCGAAGGCCATGCACCTCGAGCAGGTCTGGGCGCTCATGTGGCCCGGCAACGAGCCATCCGCACGAGTAGCCCGCGCGATTGGCATGACTGACCTCGGTGTCGCTGACGACCCCTGGTACGGCGGGACCTCACACACCTTCCGATGGAACGCGCCAGCCTCTCGTCTGTGACATCTCCATCGGCACACCACGTACTCACTCCAGGCTACGCTGCAGAAAGCCGCTCAGGAACCTCAAGCCCGAACTTTTGAGCTTTTTCGCCTCGATATCGAGTTTTCCTATCTCGTTCAGGTACTTCTGTGACCGGTACAGCTCGTTGTATACCGGAATAAGCGCCTCGTGGTGCTTCAGCGCGATATCGTACAGATACAGTGTGTACACATGGGTCGAAAACCCCATTGCCGGAAGCACATTAAACGGCGACTCCCGGTTTGCGATTCCCGTCGCAAGATGCTCGAGCGGGCTCAGGTTCGGCACCCCCGAAGCTTTCTTTTTCAGAAGGGTGATGATGATATCAGCTGGTACGAGTCGCTCGGCGGCCAGGGACTCGAGCAGGTCCTGATTGTCACCCGTTGGCGGTAGTCCGAACCACGCAAGAATATCCTCCATGAGACCTATGAGTTCTTCGAAAAGTTCTCCGTTTGCAGACGGCCCGCCCTGTTTTTCGAGCAGGATACTGTGATCGTGGTAGCGTTCAATCGCCTTCTTCAGCGCATTCTCATCCATAGCTTTGTTCCTCCACAGCAGCCATTCAGCGTACGCGTTTATTTTTGTCGATTTTTAATTCTGTTGCATAACGGTATTCGAAGTCTCGTTAATTGTGCACCGAAATACCTGCTCGAGTACGGCAGCGAACGCGTCGCTATAGACATTCACACGTTGCGGGTCATGGATGGTAACCTTTCACACGTAGACGTAAAGGAGAACCCTGCGATGATACACGACGTAGTAATCGCGGAGTACCTCGACGGTTACCGGTTCAGGGTGACCTTCGACAACGGCCGCGAAGGTATCATTGATTTTACATCCTGCCTTGACGCAGGCGGTGTGTTTGAACGCTTCCGCGACATCGATTTCTTCAGAACATTTTCCGTTGACCGGGAAATAGGTGTCTTAAGCTGGGGCGACGAAATAGATATTGCTCCCGAGACTCTGTATTCCAGAGCGACCACGGAGCCACCGTTACAGTCGTTCTCGAGGCATGAAAGCACGTTATTGCTCAGCCAGCGGCATTAACATAGATTGACATCGATATACCCCGACCCTAGACTCACCCCACCATAGACTCGTTTTTTTGGTGGGAGTCAGCGTGTCAGAATCTGTAAAATAACACATCGTACTCGTAGAAGATGAACTCCTGATTGCGCTCGGCGAAAAGAAGGAACTCGAGAGATACGGGTACATCGTCACAACGGTCGCAACCGGTGAAAAGGCTGTCGAAGTAGCGCAGAGTTCACCTGATATCGATTTGTTCCTCATGGACATTGATCTCGGGGCTGGTATCGACGGTACGCAGGCTGCTGAACTCATTCTGAAAGACCGGGATGTTCCCATAGTCTTCCTCTCTTCCCATACCGATCACGAAATGGTCGAGAAAACGGAGAAGATTACCTCGTACGGGTACGTCGTGAAGAACTCGAATATTGCCGTCCTGGATGCATCGATAAAGATGGCCTTTAAGCTATTTGATGCGAAACAGATACTGCGCGAGCGAGAAACAGCGCTGTTGTATTCGCACGAATTCATGAGCTACGTAATCGAACATAATCGTAGCGCCATCGCCGTTCACGACCGCGATCTGAAATACCTCTATGTCAGCCAGCAGTATCTCGACAGCTATAAGGTAAAAGAACGCGACCTGATTGGCAGACACCACTATGAGGTCTTTCCCGATTTACCGCAAAAATGGAGAGATGCCCACCAACGGGCCCTCAGAGGTGAAGTGTTACGTGCCGAAAACGACCTGTTCGAGCGTAAAGATGGCACAACAGATATAACACGTTGGGAATGCCGCCCGTGGTACGAGCATGATGGGAGCATCGGAGGCATTATCGTCTATACAGAGGTAATCACCGAGCAGAAAAAGACGGAGAGAGCTCTCGCCGAAAACGTAGAACTGTTGTCCCGGGCTCAGGAGATCGCTCACATCGGAAACTGGTCTCTGAACCTTCTGACAAACCACCTCTGGTGGTCGGACGAGATCTATCGCATCTTCGGGTGCGAACCGCAGGAGTTTCCAGCTACCTACGAGGGCTTTCTGGATTTCGTCCACCCCGACGACCGGACTGCGGTGGATAGCGCGTATGCTCGATCAGTGCAGGAAGGCAAGGACGGGTATGAGATCGAGCACAGGATGGTACGACGGGACTCAGGCAGTGTTCGGTATGTCCATGAGCGGTGCAATCATGAACGCGATGAGTCAGGTGCCATTGTCCAGTCCATCGGTATGGTTCAGGATATTACTGAACGCAAGCTCATTGAGTCCGCGGTAGTACATCAGAAGCAGTACCTCGAGACGATTCTTGAGACCGCGCCGGACGGGTTCTGGGTTGTGACACCTGACAAACAGCTAACGCATACAAATTCTGCATACTGTCGAATGTCGGGGTACACCAAAGACGAGCTGGAGCGGATGCAGATCAACGATCTGGACTCTGTGGAAACGCCTGAGGAAACCGTTGAACGGTTGAATCGAATCGTACGCGCAGGTTCAGAGATCTTTGAGACGAAACATCGACGAAAAGACGGGACGATTTTCGAAGTCGAAATAAGCGCCTCCAGCTTTGAACGGGAAGAAGGTATATACATTGTCTGTTTCTGTCGCGACATCACACACCGTCGAACGATGCAACAGGAACTAGAGGCAAGTCACACGCAATATCAGTCTCTGGTCAACAATTCTCCGAATATCATCTACCTTTTTGGAACCAGAAGCGGAGGAATATTCTGGTCCGAAGCAACCCGACGAATACTCGGACTTGATCCGGAAACCGTTTCGAGCAAGCCGTTTCTCTGGAACCAGTCCATACACCCGGATGACAAGCAAATGGTCGATACAGCAATCGCCGCTGCAATACAGGGCGAACCGTTTGAAATTCAGTACCGAATACAGACCAGGGACGGCGATTGGGTCTGGCTTCGCGATACGCTTATTGATAGAACCGAACAGGACGGCGAGATCGTCATTCAGGGACACGCCGAGGACATAACCGAAGAGAAGTACCAGACAGAAGCGCTCGAGAAGGAGCGATTCAGACTCTCGGCGATTATCGAGGGCACGCATGTAGGTACATGGGAATGGAATGTGCAAACTGGAGAGACGACGTTTAACGAACGGTGGGCGTCACTTATCGGGTATACACTCGAAGAGATCTCGCCGGTGTCGATAACAACGTGGGAATGCTTCGTCCATCCTGCAGACCTGCAGGAATCGGAAAAAGCGCTTCGTTCACATTTTTCCGGTGAAGCCCGGTTCTATGAGGCCGTAGTACGCATGCGACATAAAAACGGGCACTGGGTATGGGTTCGTGATAGGGGAAAGGTTGCGACATGGACCACCGACGGGCAGCCTGAGTGGGTCTTTGGAACCCACGAAGACGTAAGCCTGCGAAAGCAGGCGGACGACATAATACAGAAGCAGCTTGCCGAAAAAGAACTCCTTCTCCATGAAGTTCACCACCGGGTAAAAAACAATATTGCGAATATCGAAAGCCTCTTATCCATGCAGGCCAACTCAACCACGAATGCGGCCGTGAAGGCTGCACTCTCGGACACGATCACGCGGGTTCAAAGCACGCGAGTGTTCTATAATACACTGCTCCTGAGTCCAG
>SKXQ01000077.1 GCA_007128315.1 Spirochaetaceae bacterium
GCTGGGTTTACCTGGCGTTCTCGGTTCGGACGAAGGCGAGCGGCTGAATGTCAGCCTTGACCTGGCACTGTCCTGGTGGGGCGGCAGCTACGAAGACCGGCAGTTCTCACAGCTTGTGGATTACGCGCCGAACGCCAATCCGGTCGAAGGGAATATAACGAAGACTGAAGAAGACCGCTCGTACTCGAGCGCACTGGGCTTCGAGATTGGCCTGCTCGCAACGCATCCGCTCTACTACGACATAGGTGCAAACGCGATTTTCGGTATCGAGCCGAGTCTCGGGTTTGGATGGACTCGCGACGTTCTCGCAGCGGATCGTCGATACATAAGCGAGCAGGTTACCCGTGCGTACGACGCGAACGGTGACCTGACCTCGACCACGACGACAACCGCCGAACGGGTAGGTTCACCCCGTTTTACCGACGACTGGTTTACGGTCATTGGACTTCCCATGGCGCTGGATATCGATTCAGATCGGCTTCCCTTCGGTGTCGTGCTCGGTGCGCGGCCACAACTGACGCATATGTGGGAACGAACGCAGATGAACGCTCCGGGTGAAACGACAACCGTCGTCGCTCGTGATGCGAACGGAACAGTTACGAGTGACGTGCGCACGACCGAACAGGACCCGGGCAAAGTAATCACGGTCGAGTCGCAGTGGATCGCCGGCATATCCCACAACATGGGGTTCTACTTCGACATAACCGAAGAGATCCGACTTGATTTTGCTCTGAACGCGTCAAATCTGCTCGACTTTGAGAACTTTACCATTCAGGCCATTTTCGCAATGCCGTAAGGCTCGGTAGAACGTCTGAAGCGGCCGCCGGTTCCCCGGCGGCCTTTTTTGTGCCCTTTTTGAAACGTAGTACCCTCACGACCGACAGCTGCGGAGCATTGCCACAGCTCCCGACTGCACCCTCGGTGGCCAGGCAGGCAGACTGGAATTTTTACGAATATCAGTAATCTAGATGCTATATGTAAAGATACCGGGGCGTGCCATGAAAAGCGGTAAATCTCAGATTGAACGAACACACGATCGGCCTTCTCGAAAAACTGAGTCACGATTTAGCGACGACAAAGACCGATATTGTGGAGCAGTCGATCACGCGGTTCTTTCAGAAGAACACGACTGAGAAAAACGATATGCTTCGTTTCGCCGGCCTGCTCGACAGTACTCAGGCCGACACCATGCTTGCAGATATTGCCGAAAATCGTGACTCAAAGCGGATCAAGGAGCTCGAGGTGCAGAGCTGGGTATGATGTATAGAGTTCGCCACGCAGTTGCGGGCCTTGTTTCCGCAGACCGGCACCTTTTTTTCGCCTCTCGCTTCCTGTACAATACCTGAACATGGTTTCACGGCGGGGACAGGAACGAACGTATCAGGTTGCAAAGGTTTCGCGGCTCTATTACATAGAGGGCCTCGGACAGCGGGAGATTGCGGCTCGGCTGAACATGAGTATGGCCAAGATTTCGCGGCTGCTGAGCGAGGCGCGGGATTCGGGCATTGTCGAGATCAGGATACACGATCCGGACGAGGGGTTCCGCGATCTGGAACACGCGCTCGAAGAGCGGCTTGGTCTGCGCGAGTGCATCGTCGTCCCGTCGCGCGAGACGACCGACGCGACCTACCGGGAGCTCGCCCGACCGGTAGGGGAGTTTCTTTCGCGTTTTACCGCACAGCCTATACGACTCGGGGTCAGCTGGGGGGAAACGCTCAAGGTTGTCGCAGAGAATCTCGAGCCTGGTGTGACGTTTTCGGGGCTTGAAGTGGTTCCCGTCATTGGCGGAATCGGCACAATCGAGCGTGGCATATATCCGAACTCGGTGGCGCGGGTGTTCGCGGATCGGACCGGCGGGGTAAGCTATCTTGTTAATGCGCCGGCGATTTCGACGAGCAAAGATGTGCGCGATTCGCTCTTTGAAGACCCGCGCTACGCGACCGTCTTCGAGCTCTGGGAACATCTGGATATCGCTGTTACCGGGGTCAGCGCGCTCGATCCTCGGGACTCGATCAGTCTGCAGGACGGAATGTACACCGAAGCCGAACTTACCGAGCTGCGGGCGCTCGGGGCGGTCAGTTCCATGAACTCATGTTTCTTTGACGCAGAGGGGCGGGAGCTCGCGACACCCTATGTGGACCGGATCCTGAATGTTACGACTGAGGGATTTCGAAACACTGCGCACGTTGTTATTGTTGCCGCAGCACCTCACAAGGTGGAGGCTATTCTGTCAGCTGCACGGACAGGCCTTGCACATGTACTGATTACCGATCGTGACACGGCGGATCTCATGGTGCAGGAGCTGCGAAAAAAAGGCAGGCAGGATCACTCGTGACCCGGCCTGCCCGCTGACCTGTAGGTGCGATCAGTCTCCGAGGATTTCGGCGACCGTATTGCTACCTGATCGAACCGTTCTCATGACTTCAAAGTCACGGACGTAGTCGACTTCAAGGAAGCGGTCTTCTGCTTCCCACTCCTGGTCGAGCATGGTGCCTTCCCAGTCGAAACTCAGGAATGCCTGCTTGATCCGCTCCTGCAGTTCGGGAGCAAGATTGTGTGCGACGCCGTACGCAGTGGTCGGAAAGATATCGGAGGCGTATACGGTGTTGAAATTATCCAGAGTCTGAAGCCTTCCGCCTTCGAACATGCGGATAGCAACGGTGTTCGCGATAGCCGCTGCTTCGTAGTCTTCGTTGAACACGCCGAGAATCGAGTTGTCGTGCGATCCGGAGAACGCGGTGCGGTAGTCTTCACCCGGAAGCATGCCGAACTCTTCGTAGAGAATCGCGCGTGGTGCAAAGTAGCCCGAGTTTGAGCTCTCGGACACGAATGCGATCTCACGACCACGCAGATCATCCGGGGTCTCGATGCCGCTGTTCACGTGCGAAATGATCTCCATTCGGTATCCGACAAAGCCGTTTTCGTTTCCCATGATGGTCTGGGGGACGAATCCGCCTTCGTTTACGGCGCTCTGCACGCTGCCCGATGAAAAACCCGAGATGTGCAGTCGTCCTGCGCGCATGGCCTCGATCTGTGCGGCGTAGGTGCGTACGCCGAACCAGCGGACGGGCCGGGCAAGTTCATTCTCAAGATGATCAATGAACTCCGCAAAGACTTCCTGGTACACGGCAGGATCCTCTACGGGTGCATACGCGAAAATCAGGGTGTCAGGATCAAGCCACTGGCTTTCATCCAGCGGCGGGTCGGCCACCAGGTTTCCGGTGCGGTCGCAGTAGCGGCTGTCGAGTTCGCCCGGTACACAGTCTTCATCGACTACCGGTGCTTCGCCCGAACCACCGGCAAACACCATACCGCTTACCGCCAGTAACACGAACACGATCAGAAACAGTTTTCGAAGTGCCATACATCCTCCTTGGCTTCGATTGCTTAAAATGAAATAATATTCATTCCTTGCAAGAATAACACGATCGTGCTACGCTGTCAAAAAGAATCCGAATCATCAGGATGCGTACTATATGGTGAAAATACATGGACTGATTAAGGAATACCCGAAGGGGCCCCAGGCTCTGAAAGGTGTTGATCTTACGGTGGGAGATGGACAGATTGTCGCGCTCATCGGGCCGTCAGGTGCTGGCAAGAGTACCCTCATTCGCTGCATTAACCGGCTCATCGATCCGACTGAGGGTTCGATCGAGTTCAACGGAACCGAAATGACGTCGCTGAGCACGCGTGCTCTGAGAACATCGCGCCGTACGATTGGCATGATCTTTCAGGAGTATGCCCTGGTGGAGCGGCTGAGCGTCATGGAGAACGTGCTCTCCGGCCAGCTTGGCTACGTCGGGTTCTGGAAGAGCGCGAGGAGGCAGTTTCCGCAGGATGTGGTGGAGAATGCGTTAAAACTTCTCAAGCGGGTCGGCCTGTCGGAGTACGTCGACACCCGCGCGGATGCCTTGTCCGGCGGCCAGCGACAGCGGGTCGGTATAGCCCGGGCGCTCGTGCAGCAACCGCAACTGCTTCTGGTAGATGAACCGACTGCAAGCCTTGATCCGAAAACGGCTCGGCAGATCATGCGCCTGATCGTGGAACTCGTGCGTGAACGAAGTCTTTCTGCCATCATCAACATTCATGATGTGCAGCTGGCAAAGATGTTTACCGAGCGTATCGTAGGACTTCGCGATGGCGTCATTGTGTACGACGGGGCCCCGGCGGATCTCGACCACGCTGCATTGACCGCGATCTACGGCGAGGAAGACTGGGAAGCGGATACCGACAGCGGGGAGCCTGCCGCCGCGGAGGTAGGAAGCGGTGAGTAACCAGACACAGGCGGCGTGGAGCAAACCTCCACTTATCAAGTCACCGGTGCTCAGGTATCTCGTCGTAGCCGGTGTGCTCGTGTATATCGTCACCGCTGTCCTCTCCTTCGGTATTAACCCCGCACGTATCGCACGGGGGCTCGGCCGGGCGGGGGAGATATTCGGCGCGTTCCTGCGTCCGGACTTTATTTCCCGAGGTCCTCAGATCTGGGAAGGCGTCATCGAGAGCATAGCCATGACCGTGGGTGCAACGGCGGTTGGCGTGCTGATCTCGATTCCCTTGAGTCTCGGTGCGGCGAGTAACATTTCTCCGCTTCCGGTGTATCTTTTGTGCCGCGCATTTCTGGTGACGATACGAAGCCTGCACGTCGTGGTGCTGGCCATCCTCTTTGTCATTATGCTCGGCTTCGGTCCCTTCGCCGGAGCGCTGACGCTGGTGCTCAACAGCGTGGGCTTTATCGGAAAGCTTCTGTCAGAAGAAATAGAGAATATAGATGATGAATCACTCGAAGCGGTGCGCGCAACCGGGGCTACGTGGTCGCAGGTTGTCGTGTTCAGCGTCTGGCCTCAGGTTGTAACCCGCGTTATAGGGATTTCGATCTACCGCATGGACATCAATTTCCGGCAGTCAACGGTTATCGGTCTTGTCGGTGCCGGCGGAATCGGTGCGGTTCTCGATACCGCGATGGGTCGTTACGACTACAACACGGCCGCTGGCATCCTGATCGTCATTATCGGTCTTGTGCTCGGTGGTGAATACCTTTCAAGCGCTATTCGAAGGAGGCTCACGTAATGCCTCTTACAGAAAAAGACGGTCTTATACAGTGGACGCGCAAGTCGCGCTCAGAGCGCATCAGGGAACACCTGATATGGGTTGGTGCCGCCTTCCTGTTTGTCCTCGCCGCACGCTATATATCCGGGCAGACCATATGGATCTTTGTGCTCGACGCTCCTCGCCAGGCGCAGGACTTCATTTCCCGAATGTTCCCACCCGATGTGCGCTACTTTAACCGTGCGATCGGTGCACTGTGGGATACCATTAACATTGCGGTGTTCGGTACGCTGATCGCGATTGTCTTTTCCATTCCGATCGCGATTCTCGCGGCAAAAAACACCACGCCGCATCCGACCCTGCGGGCCATGGCGCTCGCCGTCATCGTTGGATCGCGCTCGGTAAACAGTCTGATCTGGGCGTTGCTGATTGTGCAGATCACGGGACCCGGACTCTTCGCGGGAGTGCTTGCAATCGGTATCCGGTCCGTCGGTATGATCTCCAAGCTGCTCTACGAGTCGATAGAAGAGATCAACCGGGAACCCATAGAGGCGACGCTTGCAACCGGTGCGAGCCGTGCGCAGACCTTCGTGTACGCCTATATACCGCAACTCATGCCGATCTTCGTCGGTATCACCGTGTATCGGTGGGAGATCAATATTCGCGAGTCGACGATCATTGGTATTGTCGGCGGCGGCGGTATCGGATTCCTGTTGAACTCGGCGATTAACCGGCTTGCGTGGAACCAGGCGGTGGTGATTCTTATAACGATTCTTGCCACGGTCATTGTTGCCGAGTGGGTGTCGGCGAAAGTCAGAGCGAAGGTGACGTGATTTTGATTCCCGACAATGCTCGCCGTCTCAGCGGCAAACGAAATTTTCTCTTCGATCTCGACGGATGCATCTGGTTCGGCGACCGGCTCGCACCCGGTGCCGCCGAGCTGGTCAGCAGCTTGCGAAGTTCGGGATACGAGGTCCGGTTTGCGACAAACATATCGAGCCAGACGCCCGACGAGATTGCGGATCGGCTGAGTTTGCTCGGCATAGACGCGAGCGGCGGCGATATTCTTTCGCCGCTGCGCGTGCTTCCGTTTCACGAGGCTTTCAGTGGTCCGTCGGCGAGCGTGTATGTGGTCGCCGGTGATACAGTCAGGCGCTTTCTGACGGATGCGGGGATACCTGTTGTCGACCGGCCGGAGCATGCGTCGGCTGTCGTGGTGGGACGGAGTCCCGATTTCGACTACGACGACGTTACCGCATCCATGGCGGCCACCGATTCCGGGGCGCGGCTGCTTGCCCTGAATCTTGACATGCGCGCACCCGGGCCGGACGGCAGGTTCTCACTCCCCGGAACGGGTATCCTTGCGGCCGCCCTGGCGGTCGCCGGGGGGGTGGAAGCCGAGCTGATCGGGAAACCATCGCTTCACTTTTTTGAAACGGGCTTGTCGGTTTTCGGATTCTCGAGCGATACGACGGTTATGGTCGGTGACTCCATCGACTCCGACATTATGGGCGGAAGCAGGGCAGGTCTCATGACCATTCTTGTCGGTACGGGGCTGCGCGCACGGGAGAACAGTGCTGACGAACTTGTTGAACCTGATATTGCCGTACCTGACCTCGCTGCTCTCGGACAGTATGTGGGACAGCTTCAGGATGTTCCATGATTTTTGCACAGATCTCCGACATCCATCTGGACACCCCCGGTATTCCCGGCCGCCTCGGTATCGATTCCGGAGACCGGCTTCGGCGGGTCGTACACGCCGTAAACCAATGCACGCATCGGCCGGCACTCGTGCTTGTGAGCGGAGACCTCGTCAGCGACCCTGATCAGGCTCGCTATGCCTACCTTCGTGAGCTGCTTGACGAGCTGTCGATGCCGTATTTTCTTATGGTCGGTAACCACGATGATCGCGAAATGCTGCGCAGGCAGTTTGCCGATCACGCGTATCTGCGCGAGGGGCAGGGCACCCGTGGCGGATTCGTGCAGTACGAGATTGAAACGTCGCCCCGGGACAATAGTGACCGCAGCCATCGCATCGTGGTCACCGACACGCTCAAGGATGGAAGCCACGGCGGAGTTCTGTGTGACGTGCGCCTTGGCTGGCTCTCGGATATGCTCGCCTCCGGTCACGACACGCCTACGGTGGTGGCAATGCACCATCCGCCGTTCGCAATCGGCCTGCCCGGAATAGACAAGTACGGTCTTGAAAATGCCGCGGATGTTCTCGACGTGCTCACTGATGCACCGGCAGTGCACCGCCTGCTTTCCGGGCATGTCCACCGGGCTGTCGAGTTCCACCACGGGTGTATGACCGCCAGCACCTGCCCGGCGGTCAGCGTCTCTTTCGGTCTCGAACCCGACCCGACAGGAAAACGAGTCGCATACGTCTACGGACCACCCGGCTTTCAGCTGCATCGCTGGAATGAAGACGGGAGCATGCTGACGCATACGGTCTACGTTTAGTTCATAACCAAAAGATTTGATAATGAAATATAGCTGTGTTACCTTCAGGAAATGGAGGTACCGAAATGAACAAAAAACAGATACAGCGATCGCTGCTCGCAACAGCAGTTCTGGTGCTCTTTGCATCCTGCGGTATGTTCGGGCCCGACGAGACACCGCTGACCGTCGAACAGGTAGACGACGTATCACTTTCGCGAACCGCGAGTACCGACGATTTTGGAACGCTTTCTTCCGAGGCTGATACACCGGAGACCCTTGCTGAAGCGCTTGATCTGCTCCCCTTCCTGCTGGAAGGTATGGACGACGGCTCAATGAACACATCGGTCATGTCTTCGAGCAATGGAAACGACCCGTTTCAGGACTGGCTCGACGAACACAATTTTACCTACATCGACGAAGACAACCGCTTTCTGCTTCAGGGGACAGCGACCGACACGGTGAACCTCGGCGCCGAGGATCCGTTTGAGGACGGAGTCATTGAGGTCGTCCTGAGTCTCGATCTCTCAGTTGAGTCCGAGGAAACCGACAGCTCTTTCTCGCTTGATACACAGAATAGCGGCTCGTTTGAACTCGACATTACCGAGGTGATACGCGCGGAAAACCCCGATGACGACTGGGTCGAACTCGACGGCTATTTTGCTGCCGCGGCGAATCTGAACGCCGCCCTCGAGTCGGAAATGAGTGAACACGAGGTCGAGTTTGTCCGTTTAGCGTACTCGGCTGCGTTTGAAGTTTCCGCTGCTGCGACAATTGAGGGCAAAATTGGCGGTGAGCATCGTGGAGCCAATATGCTGCTCACAGTCAGCTACGGAGACAATATCTTTGTAGAAGCCGACAATTTCGAGGCCTTCGAGCAGGCGTTGTTCGACCGCATTGACGACAGCGAATACGTCGTAACCCTCGCGGTGTACGACAGCGACGGGGAGCTGAAGAACGAGTGGAACATTACCGTGGACACCCTCGAAGAGGTTTCGTCAAGCGCAAACTTCGCTGTTCGGGCCAACGAGGCTATCCTTGACCGGGCCCGCTGATACGGTTCCCCCCGGGAACTGGAGCTGAACCCTTACAGAACAGTGGCCCGTCTGCGGACGGGCCTTTTTATGTGTCCACAGCTCGGTCTACAACATATGCCGGTCTGCCACCGCCCGCCCGCGTCTTTCCCACTGCTTTCCCCCCCGATATAATCCGAGTCCATGAACATCCTTGCTGTCATTGATCATCCCTGGAAGGAAAGCTTTAACTACGCAGTACTTGACGCATTTGTTTCGGGCGCCGGTGATGCCGGGCATACCGTCGAAGTAATAGACCTCAACGCGATCGGGTTCAATCCGGTCGTCTCTCCGGCTGAGCTCGCCGTGTATTCGGAAGGCGGTTCCCATGACCCCATAGTGCGCGAGCATCAGAATCGCATAATGCATTCGCAGCACCTTGTGTTCGTATACCCGGTCTGGTGGAGCGTCATGCCGGCACGGTTGAAAGGGTGGTTCGACAAGGTGTTTCTACCGGGGTTTGCGTTTACCCCTGGGGATGTTCCGAAGCCGCTTCTGACCCACATACCGTCAGCGACGGTCCTTACTACCACGGGCGCTCCGGATGATCTGCACCGCACTCTGTACGGCGAGCCGACGCGTCGGGTGGTCTGTGAGGGTACGCTTGCCTTCTGCGGCATCGCATCGGCTGAGTGGCTCAACTTCGGGCTGGCCGGGATTGCCCCGCGTGCGGACCACGAAGCATGGCTTCGTAAGGTCCGGGACTACGCTCTCGGCTTGTGAAACGGGCTGCGTCCGTGTACCGCCGCGAACGATGCGGCCACCGCTACGTTTCCGTACAGGACCTGAAAGTCCTGGACAAAGTTTGCAATACCACCGACGGGAGCATCTGTATCAGCAGGAGCATCCCCAGGATCAAGGCGGTCTACGTAGGGTCGTGGGCATTACCCGACGCATCGGGTCCGCTGACACGCCTTCCGACGGCGGTACACACCACGCCGAGTCGTTCGGCAACCGGTTTGAGCAGTACGTGTAAGGAAGGACTCTTTTCTGCACGCATGTGTTGTTTCCCTTCCTCCCGTGGGACTAAAACCCTGCGTACGCCCCGATGACCGCGTTTCCCGCGCCTGTCGCGTGCGGGATGCGTGCGGTCAGCCCGGCGCGCACGGGCACGTCGAGCAGGTTAAACCTCCCGAGAACGCTCAACTCCGCACCGAGTATCGTCTCGGCAACGGGCTCAAGACTCCAGCCCGCGGTGCCGCCGCTTCCGGCGGTCAGCGCCTGCTCAGCGTATACGTGCAGCGCCGAGGTCGTAAACCCGAGGGCGCGCCATGCGGCGTCCGCAATGGGTAGGGGGAGCCTGAGCTCGGCCCGGCCAAGGGCGGCAAAGTCTGCATCCGTGTCGGCGCTCGCGGTCACGCTGGCATCAACCGTGCGATAGGGCAGATACTGTCCCGGTCGACTCGTATTTCCTGACACAACAGACAGCGAGGGTACGAGCTGCACGGCTCCTGCGAGGCCACGGCGCTCCCGGAAGGGGTTCACGCGGGCGGTGGCGCTGCTCAGGTTCAGAATTACGGTATCATTATTTGATAGAACGGGAGGCAACACGATCGTGGTCGTCGACAGCGTACCCCCGGGAGTCGAGGTGCTGCGGTCGCGCGCTGAGCCTGCCTGCGAGCTGCCGAGGCTCACTCCTGCTGCGGTCTGCACGGTTTCAACGACAGACGGCGCGCTTGTGGAAACACCATCCTGCAATGTAACGCGAAGCCTCCGATCGTACCGGCCTGACAGACGTGCGGACAGGGAACGGGTCACCCCGGGGGCCGAGCGGGTCCACAGCGTTCGCGAGGCGGTGGCGGACAGCGTGCTGTTGCTTGTTCGCTCTTCGCCCGGGTCCAGCGCCAACACGTCCAGATCATAGTCGAACCCGAGACTCAGGGACGTCTGGCCTGGAGTGTAGATGTACTGAAGCGATCCAACCGGCTGTCTGCCCTGAATGTGCCAGAGCGCCTGTATCTCCAGTTCGTGCCGCACGAGGTTGCTCGCTGCGAGCAGCATGACCCCGGCGGTGCTGTTTGTGAATTGCAGGGTATCGCTGTCGTCGGTGTCGATCGCGGTGCTGCCGGTCGGTATCCAGAGTATGGGGCGGGGGACGTCCCGGTAGCGGCTGCTTTCGGCTGTTCGCGACTCTGGTGATGCACCTGCCGGTACGGCCGATCCGGCCACCAGCGCGTGCGCGGCAGCGGCCGGGATCGCGTGTGCGCCCCCCGGTGTACCCGGTTCTGCGATTGTCCTGCGCAGAACGAAGCCGTCTGAACTGTAGGACGCGTACAGGACGTCGGGCTCACGGCTGTCCTGCCCGGGCTGCAGGGGAAATCCGGCGTAGGCGGCGATCCTGTCTTCAACCACGAGTTCCGGCGGGCCGATTTCTGCTGTCCGGCCGTCGGGTCCGTTTCGCACCTGTATCCGGCTGCGGTAGAGGCTGAGGAGCTGACTTTCCGGTCGCGCAAGGTACGCGCCTCCGTACCAGAGTTCCAGCCCGTGGGCACCGTCGACAATGCGCGGCATGTGGACTTCCGCCATGGTCGATGTTTCCGGTCCGATTGCCATGATGCGGTGGGGATCTTCCATGTCGACGAGAATGATCTGCTGGCGACCATTACCGCGGACGGTAGCGGCGAGCATTGTGCCGTCCGGGCTGAAGCCGGGGTGCAGGATCATGCCCCGCTCAACCGCAATGAGGTGACTGACGTCGCCGCTTGCACGGTCGACCTCAACGAGGCGGCTGTAGCTTCCTTCGCGTTCCACGGCTACGAGCCGTGTGCCGTCAGGGGTGAGCCGGGGATGAACGAGCTGCCGGTTTTCGGTGAGCTGTCGCGCAGGCGCCGGGCGCGCTCCGCGAGGGCTGTCCGTGAGGTCAAGCACCCACAGATTCGAGACGCTCGGGAGGATGCGGTTGGAAAACACACTCGTCCCGGCGCGCTCACGGGATACGACGGCAACGACCGCTGTCGTGCCACGTGCATCGACCGTCCACGAATACTCGTCTGTGGGTTGAAGCGGCGCGAGCAGCTGCCAGCCATCAGGGTTCACAGAATCGCCGCGAGAGACCGGACCGGCTTCGGCGGTACCTGCACCGTCCAGATACAGCCCCGGAACCTGATACGCCCCCGAGGCGAAGGTCACAAACCCGCGGTCGGTCTCCACCGGCAGCTGCCAGTTACCCGGTCCCGCAGGGGTCACGAGATCACCGCTCGGTATTTCCTGCCGGTAGGCCCATCTGTCCTCGAGTTCGGTAACCACATGTTTCCAGAGCTCAGGTGCGCTCAGACCGGTGGTCCGTCGCACTGCCCGTCGCATGCCCAGGAAGGGCCATCGCTGGAAGTGGCGGTTCAGTTCGTTGAAGGTATCTTCTCCGTACTCGCGTAACAGGTGGTCGACGATCAGATAGCCCGAGGCGTAGAAACGGCCGCCTGGCGCAAAGGGAGAACTGACGCCGGCCTGGTCGTAGCTGTACATCCTGCCTTCCAGAACGGGGGCTGCGTGCTGTATCTCGAAGAAGGGGTTCTCTCCGCGTCCGCCGGCGGCCAGCGCAGTTTCAGCGTACACGGTCGGTCCCTCCAGAGCCCAGCCCGGCATGAAGATCAGGCTCGGTGATGGTGCTGCCGGACCGATGACCGGTCGCACACTGCCGAAAAAGCCTGTGGGCTGCGTCAGGTGGAGGTAGTGAACAAGCTCGTGCACGAACAGGGTCTCCATCCAGTCGGTGCGGGCGCCAAGCCATGGGCCGGTCGGGCTTGCGACAAAGAGCGCGATATGCGGCGGATAACTGGTAAAGAAGCCGTTTGCCTCGGCAGTATATCCGTACAGGACCACGGGTATTCGTTCTCCCGGTTCGTAGTCCATAAGCCCTGTGGTCGTTTCGAACACGCGCTCTGCCATGTCCCGCACACGCTCGGCGGTGTACCGGTCGGCTTCTTCGAACACAATGCGAAATCGCGGGGTCGAGAGTTCCTGCCACTGGGTGTGCACCGCGGAGGGGACAATCATCATCATCAGGGAAAGAATCAGGTGTATCTTCATGGCTTTATCGAAGAAATATATCTCGTACGGGTGTAGAATAGTCAGTATTGAAACGTGTGGGGGAACAACAATGAAAAAAAATCTATCAATTGCGGTGCTGCTGACGCTCACCGCGACGCTCGCTTTTACGCAGCAGGCTATCCGGGTCGAACCGGGAATGATTTTCGGCTATATGCACGAGGGACTCAGCGAGTTTGACGGCCATCGTGGTCAGGAGTATCTCATCCCGGTCGAGGCAGACAACTCGTATCAGATTGACGTGATGTCGGAGGATTTTGACGCCTATGTGGTTGTCTTCCACCCGGACGGAACGCGGGAGTTCAACGACGACGGGGGCGAGGGGCTGAACGCCCGCATCGTTGTGACACCGGAGACCAGCGGTATCATGCGCGTCATTGCCCGCGGGTGGCGCCGCGATCCGGTGGGAAACTATCTGCTCGAAGTGGCGTCCGCCGGTGGAGGCGCAGCAGGGATACAGGAGATCGATCTGGGGACCTTTTACGGGACGCTCGGGGCAGGCTCAGGTTATTACGAGGATTACCGGGCCGACGAATACCATCTGCGGGTGCGGAATGGTCAGGGTCTGCAGATCGACGTCATGTCGGATGATTTTGACGCCTACGTAGTGGTTCTGCATCCGGACGGCACCAGGGAGTTCAACGACGATGGCGGGTTCGGTCTCGACGCCCAGCTTCGCACGACGGCCCGCGGTAACGGTGTCATGCGCATCTTCGCCCGCAGCTGGCATCGCGAACCGGTTGGCGACTACACGCTCGATGTACAGCCTGACGAGATAGTTACTGTCCCCGCAATTTCCATCGGTCCCGGAACTCATGAGGGAACCATTGACTCACGTGCTGCCCGGTACGAAGGGTATACCGGGGTCGAATACGAGCTTCCGGTACGTGCGAACGTCACCTATCAGGTTGACGTCATGTCGGACGATTTTGACGCATACGTGGTGGTGTTTCACCCCGACGGCACACGGGAATTCGACGATGATGGCGGCGACGGCTTCGACGCGCGACTGCAGACGACGCCACGTACCAGTGGCACCATGCGGATCATCGCCCGGGGATGGCGCAGCGACCCTGTCGGAGACTTTACCTTGCAGGTAGAACCGGTGCGTACACCGTGAGGAATAGAATCATGCGTAAAATGTACCGTTTGTCGCCGGGTGCAGGTTTTCTGCTTGTTCTGCTTTTCTGTACCAGTGCGCTCAGCGCGCAGGAAACGCAGTTGCGCTCGCAGGATGTAGAGCGATGGATTGCGTCAATGGAGGACCTCCAGGCGACCGGCGTCGCAGATGCACCGCTTTCCATGCTCATGGCAAGCATCTACGATGCACCGAACTTCGATCAGATCACCGGGTCTGTCATCGGGACGGTTCCGGCTATGAGCCAGGTTATTCGCCGGCATGGATTTGCCGACGCCGCATCCTGGGGACGCGTCTGGACCCGGATATGGGCTGGGTTTGTCTATCTCATGATGAGCGAGGAAATCCCGGCAGCACGGGCGCAACTGCAGGAACAGCGGCGGGAGATCGAATCGAATCCGAACCTGTCGGCGCAACAGCGAACCATGATGCTTGAACAGCTTGATTTTGCCGAGCGGAATCTCGTCATTCCCTTTGATGCGCCTGCAGCCGATGTCGCTGCGGTGACGCCGCACCGGAATGACCTTGAGCGGATCTTCAGCGGTTTGCGGGAACGCGGCAGGTGATTGAAGTCATCGCTTTCGATTATGGCGGGGTGATCGCCGAGTTCATAAGCCCGGAGGTCACGCAGCAGATGTCGCATGTTTTCGGTGCGTCGCATGAACGCTTTGTACACGCCCTGTGGGAGCACCGCGGGGGATACGACTCCGGCGAACACGGTGCTGCGGAGTACTGGCGTCTTGTCATACAAGACGCGGTCGATCAGCTGCCGTCTGATATCGACGGCCTTATCGATCGGCTGCTGATACTCGATGCAACCGGCTGGACCCGGGTAAGGCCGCAGATAGTCGGCTGGATGCAGGAGCTTAAAGCCTCAGGATACCGGCTGATGCTTATCTCGAACATGGCCATTGAGACATTCGAAATGGCACTTGCGCCTGCCGCATGGATGCGGCATATGGACACGCTCGTCGTCTCGGCAAGAGTCGGGGTTAACAAGCCTGACCGGCGCATTTTTTCTGAAGCGGTCAGACAAGCCGGCGTGGCGCCTGAATGTATACTGTTTCTCGATGACCTTCCGCACAACGTCGAAGGCGCCCGTGCGGCGGGGCTGTCCGCCATACACTTTACCGATCCTGCCCGGCTCGCGCTCACCATCGGTCACGAAAATTCGGGGATACCGGTGAGCGCGCTGTGGGTGTAGACTACGCTCTATGAACACATTTCCCGACTACATACATCACTTCAGCTGGACTACGCGAGTCTCGATTGAGCTTCCGACAGGATTCGAGGAAGAGTCATACGACGAGGATACCTCATCAGTCATCTACGCCAACGATCTGGACGAGGATGATGAGCCGGGTGCCCGTGTTCTGGTGAAGGCCACCGCTGTTTCCGAGGCGGTGGAGGACGCACATCTGCAGATGCTCGAGCAGTCGGCGCAGCTTGCTGGCAGTACTTCCGTGACGCCGGAAGCGTTCGATATTGGCGGCTATCCGGCGGCAACTCAGCAGGTGCGGTACCACCAGCCCGAGATCGAGGCGGATGTCGTGCGAACCGAGTGCTGTGCACAAGTCGAAAACGTGCTGTTTTCCGTTGTGTGTCTCGCGTTCGCCGAAGACGCGGAACGCTATGAGTCTGCGTTCACGCGCGCACTTCGCACCATGCGTTTCGTTCTTCCGGATGATCCCGGTGTTCAGCTTCTGGTATCTGCGAATCTTCCGGACCCCTGGGAAGCGACGCGTATAGACAGCGTTGCTCGCGAAGGGCAGGTATCAACGACGATCGGTATGCGCTATTTTGCACCGCCGCAACCCGGGCTTGACGGATACCGGCCGACACTCAGCATCACCTGCGGTGAACCTGAAGGATACGGTGAGGAATGGTTTGACCGTTTCTGCGAAGGACGCCTGGAAAACACCCGGAAGCAGTTTGACGGTTTCACGCTCAATCGCCACGATCGCTTCATGCTTTCAAGCCTCTGCCTGGCTGATGTCCTGTGGTTCGAGTGGGACGCCGAACCCGGTTTGCGCTTCACACAGATGCAGGCGCTGATTCAGGCGGACCGGTACCGGATGTATGTCGTGAATGCGGCGACCCGAACGGAGTGCGGGGAGACGTTTCTTCCACAGTTTGAGGCAGTTCTTCGGAGTGTGCGCATTCTTCCACCGATGATGGAAGCATAACTGCGCCTTCGGACCTACACAGCCATCCGGTCGTGCACGACTTTTGCCCACAGACCGTTGGACACGGCCAGAGCAATGTGTACTGAAACCGCGGTGTACACGTTTCCGGTTGTAAGCGTCACAAGGCAGAGCAGCGTCCCGAGTACGAGCGCTCCGGATGCTTCCTGTGCTCCCTTGGGCATGTGCACAGCGCTGTAGAGAGCAACGTTCATTCCCACCGCGGCCCAGGGTCCTGTCATGGCCGCAGGAATAATCAGCAGCACCCCGCGGAACACAATCTCGTAGGCCGTGAGGTAAATGCTCCAGAAGACGATGTGTATGACCAGTGACCTCCGGTTCCATCCGTCTGCTCCAGCTTCCGGATAGCGCGTCGGCAGTTTGCCTTGCCTGAAGAGTTTTCTGTTCTGAAGCCCGGTAATGACTGCTGCCAGGGGTATCAGACCAAGGCTCCAGAGCAGGGTCGGGATCAGTGCCTCGCGTGTAATGCTCAGACCAGGCGTGGCACCCCGGTATCCGGGGAACAACACCAGACTTGCGAACAGTACAAGCGAGAACAGAAGACTTCCCCAGAGTTTGTTGGAAACAAAAAGCCTGCGTCTCCATGCAGGGCCGTACCGGCGTTGAAACCAGGCGTGTACCTGTTCGTGTTCGACGGCAAACCAGTAGGCAAGGTAGGCAGCGATGCACAGCACGTACAGAAGCCCGAGCCTGAAGCCGGGCATGCCGATCATCCCATGCAGATCTGTCCATCGGTACGCGTACATCAGCGTTCTCCCTCGAGATACCCGTGATCCCGCAACCACGCAAAGCAGTCCTCCACCGCGCGTTCCACCGGCGTCGCGGGCATCGCAAGTACACGTCGGGCTTTCGCCGCGCTGTAGTAATGATCTTCGGTTCCGAGTCTTGCGACCGCCCGGCTGATAAGCGGAGGTTTTCGCGTCACCGAAGAAACACCGGACGAAAGCAGTCCCAGAAACAGGGAAATACTTCGTGGTATCGCCCGCTGTGGCGCCAGTACATTCATGACTGATGCGGCTTTCTCGAAAAACTCGCGATAACTCAGGTTCTCGTTCCCCGCGATATAGCTCTCCCCAGCGTTACCCAGGGTCAGCGCGTTACAGGCAGCCCGGGCAACATCCCGTGAATCGACCCAGGATTTTCCGCCTGAGGTATATCCGGGGATGCGTCCCTGGTACAGACGGATCAGCATGGTCCCGGAACTCGGGGTCGAGTCGTAGGGTCCGATCATGAAGGTCGGGTTCACCGTCAGCGCGGGGAGTCGACCGTCGGATGCTCGCGCGAGTACGAGCTTCTGTGCCGCGTACTTGCTGTCCATGTAGTCAAGGCCGTAACGGGCTCCCGCATAGGCGCTGTCTTCGTTCCCCGGCTGTTCTTTCGACCCGGGTGCGAAGGAGTTCGCTGTGCCAATGTGTACGAATCGACGGACTCCTGCCTGTTCAGCTGCATCCAGGAGATTCCGGGTGCCTTCGATATTCACCTGGCGTACCAGGGGCGACCGAGGCGGCCAGATGCTCGTGCTCGCCGCAGCGTGAATAACCGCTTCCGCGCCGCGGACCGCTTCTCGGACCGCTGCAGCGTCAAGGATGTCACCAGCGCGGAACTCCACCGACAGTCCACTGAGCGTGCCGATCTTCCGGCCGGGTTGCACGAGTACGCGCGTGTCGTGACCGTCTTCGAGCAGGCACCGCGCTACTGCGCTTCCGAGCAGTCCGTCAGGACCGGTAAGCAGTACGCGCATTGCTCGCAGCGACCTTAATCCGTGAGTCTGTCGACACCGTTGGGGTACGCGGTGCGTACGGAATAATCTCCCGGTTACAGATCTTCTTTTCGTCCATTGCTTCTCCGGTCTATCGTACGCGAAATTCCGCCCGCTGTGTAAAAAGCTGCGGGTTCTGCGTGGCCTGCACGCTCAACAGGTCATCCACAGTCCGGTTGAATGCCTGCTCAAGGGTAAGGTCAACTCCTGAGTAGAGCAGATGATCGGCGAACCAGCTCGTAAACACGCTGCCGAGGGTGCGGGGTGCCGCACCCGCCTCGTAGACGTAGGACAGCTCATCGCTTCCGCTGGCCGACAGAATGGATCGCCGGTCGTCTACAAGAAGCTCTCCGAAACCTCCGGCGTTGCAGGAGTCGAAGATCAGCAGCACTTTATCGGCCTCGATCTGCTCGATGGTGTCGGCCAGCTCCGGGCCGTTGAGTTCACCTTCGGGCAGGCTTAAATAAAAGACTCCGTCGCGCTCATCACCGTGACCGGAATAGTAGAAGATTACCTGGTCCTCGGGTCCTGCGCGGGTTGCGATGTCCGAAAGCGCGTCCTGCACCATACTGGAAGATACGGTGTCATCGATGCGTCCGAGCTGGTCCTGCAGCAGAATGACGTTTTCTGCCGGTGCCCCGAGCACGTATCGCACGTAGCGGTACATGTTATAGCTGTCGGTCAGGGTTCCGACAAGATCTCCCAATCCCCGGTAGTCGGCCGCACCGACTATGACCGCGTATACGTCGCCCCCGTGGTAATGTGCAGTCGGCCGCAATCGTGTTCCATCCTGGACGAGCGACGAGGTCAGTTCGTAGGGACCCGTTATCCACGGATCATAGGCCTGCACGAGCACCGTGTACCGGCGCCCGGCGTACAGTTCGGTCTCGATCGCCGGGTTCAGGCCTTTACCGGTATCATCCGCTTCAAACATGACCCGGCCCTGCTCATCGAGCAGGGCCATGACGGTATCAAGGGTTCCGACCGTCTCGACCCGGTACACGCCGGTCTGTTCGGGGACGAACGCGAAGGCGTCGACGTCCCCGACATAGTCCATACGTGCCGGTACCGTGCTGCCGAGGGTGTAACTGCCCGGATCGTCGCGGCCACCGAAATCATCGATAGAGGTATCAATAATGTCGGACACATCAATCCCGAACACGCCGGTTGCCCACGGCGCATACAGGTGCACCGCAAGCTCGTACTTCCGTCCACCTTCGACATCGAGAATGACCTGCGAGGTCAGAAGATCGTCGTAGTCATCGTTCCAGGCGAGGAGCGTGCGGTCGCGGTCGTACACCGCGAGGACGGTGTCGACCGATCCCGTTGTCGTAATGACCACACGGCCCGATTCGACACTCTGCAGCGGGATGGATACCGTTGAACCGGGTTCACGGACCGCGTACTGTCCCCGTGTGCCCGGTGCCTGCTGGGCCGGAACGGCGACAGCAGACACGAGGAGAACAAGCAGGGCAGGCACGAAACGGTGAACTCTCATGCACGGAGTATAGCGCATCCCCTATGCCTCGACCGTATCGTCTTCCCCCGCAGGTGCCTGACCGGCCTCACCACCGTGGACACGACCCATGATGATACGTGCGACGGTCATCATAACCGCCGAATACAGGAATATCATGCGCAGCCCCACCGTTCCTCCGAACGCGAAGGTAAAGAGGTCGATCACGGCACCGCTGAGCGGAGGGGACGTAATCGCCGCACCCTGGCTGAAAAAGTAGTACAATCCGGTATAGATGCCCATGTTGCCGAAGTGCGCCATCTGCCACAGCATTGGAAAGGAGTTCGTGATAACCGATCCCCAGCACATGCCAAAGATGAACAGAAACACCAGAAACACGATCCATGCGGGGGTGGGCGCGACGCCGAGCAGCGTCATGAGAGGATCATGAAAGAACATCAGTGCCAGGCTGATGATGATTCCACCGAGACAGAACCGGATGACCCGTTTTCTGCCGAAACGGTGTGCGATTACGCCCGAAGGTATAGCCATGATCATGTATCCGATCGCTACCGCACCGGGTGAAAGCCCGGCCAGACCTTCGCTGACTCCGAGCACCTGTCGGCTGTAGATTCCCATAAAGGGAAGGACGCCCTGATAGCCGAGGAACCAGAAGAACAGAGACAGCAGGATCAGCATCGCGCTTCGGTCTTCTCCCCCGAAGACCAGTTTCAGCGAATCAAGGAGTTTCGTACGCTCGCGTTTCTGTTTCGCCTCGGCGCTCTCACGGACGAAAGTAAAAAGAAGTATCGTAGCGACAACGACCAGAAGGCCCGAAATGAGGAAGGGAAGCCGTCGCTGTGTCGAGCCAATGAGCGGCAGCGTAATATCGAGGTCCATGAGCGGGGCGAGAACGATCGTACCGACGATCGCTGCAATCGCCCCCATGGTGTTAATGACTCCGTTTGCCTCACTGCGGTACTCGCCGGGTATCGTATCGGGCATCAGCGCGACCACCGGGCCGCGGGCTGCCTGCTTGGCGAGGTTCAGCACGAAGATGATGATGATCAGCAGTAACAGGCTTCCGGTCGGCAGCGCGCCGTACGGGACGAGTGCGAAGAAAATACCCGACAGGGGCACGGTTACGAGAATCCATGGCATGCGACGACCGATGCGTGTATGCGTGCTGTCCGAAAGGTTCGATACGATTGGAATGAGAAACAGCGCCAGGAGATTGTCGAGGGTCATGATAGACCCGATCAGGAAGCGGGAACTCAGAAAATCCTCGAGAAAGATTGGCACGTAGGTGTCGTACAGCGGGTCCATCAGACCCATGGTGAAAAACCCGAGTCCGATAAGAACGGTGATTCGATAGAAGCCTTTCGGCAGGGTGGTTTCGTTTTTAGCCATGATGGAAGCAGTGTACTTCGAAATCACCAAATAGCCAATTTCTAATATCGGAGACCGGCCGAACGGAAAAACGATGACTTTTAACGAAATTTCTTTGATATTGCAGGTTATTTTCTCAAAAACGTGCCACAATCGAGGCAATTAATCCATTCGGAAAATTTCCGAATCTGAGGGGGACTTCTTATGAAGCGAGTAGTAGTGTTCACGGTGGCTTTGATCGTCATCGTTTCTTCGGTGGCAGTGGCGCAGGACTGGAGGCTGGAACCGGCGTTCGGGACCGTGGAACTTCGGGCAGGGTTTGTTCCCGATCCGAATCGCACCGAGCTTGTCGCCGGTGGCAACATCAGTCTTGACGGTCTCGGATACTGGGGTTACGTGGCGGATGCACCCGACGTTGATCTGATCTACGAGGCAAGCAGCACCTGGCCGCTCGTTATTCGTGCGGAGTCTGACTCAGATCTGGTTCTGCTGGTCAATGCACCTGACGGGTCATGGCATTTTAACGACGATTATCCCGGTTACGGACTGAATCCCGCGGTCGTTTTCGACAGCCCACAGAGCGGTATGTACAATATCTGGGTCGGCACCTACGGTTCGAGTACAGCTCCTGCGGTTCTTTTTATCAGCGAGATCACGAGCTGGTAGTTTTTCGCAGCGTTCGCGGTTAACGTAGGGGGTCCTGAGGGACTCCCTTTTTTTTTATAATTCCTTGTTCACAATATTTCCGCACAAATTGCCTTTAAATGCCGATTTCGGTGCTCGCAGAATTTTGTGATCGGTGCTACTCTGTCCAAAACTACACATGTACAGGCATGGAGTTCGTACAATGAAAAGAAATTTGCCCTGGCTTATTACCATTACAACAGCGCTGCTGCTTCTCGTTACCGCCTGCGAATCCGAGCGCGTTACCATAGAGGCTGGTGCTGCCGGCTTTGACGGCTATCACGTCGGCTACTCGTGGGCCGGCGAAGCAGGAGGAAACGCCTTTGACGACGCGGGTGCGTACATCGAGACGATTCTACTGTTAGATGAAGATGCAAACATTCTCGACGCTGAAATGCGTTATTTTCAGCGGGTAGACGGCTACTGGACCACACGACAGTCGGGACAGGCTCGCATCGACGTCGATTCCGACGTCACGCCGGTCTCGTCGACGCTTGAAGGTGGCTATGCAGCAGGCGTTTCCATGTTCGACATTTTCACCGTCAGCGTCATGTCCCTGTATGCAGTCGCGGTCGATGACGACGGGACGGTCGCCGTGGCACTTGTTGAGCCACTGACGCGGTTTCAGTTCGAAATGAAGTTCGAACCCGGCTACGACTTCGGTACGAGAATGGCTGCCCTTACGATAGGAAGCGGTATGGCCGTGCCGACGCGACGAACCGCTGGCGGTAACTTCCTCCTGCCGGACTCGTGGGACGAACTGGCCGACGAACATCTGTTTGATCTCCATCAGTATTCACGCGTCCTGACGAACCAGGGCATTTTTGAGGGGATGGATGGAAACTCTACGGTGCAGGAATTTCTTGAAGCTATGGGCGTCGAGTTTTCGGGTGTGACACCGCAGCCGCAGGCAGTCGCATACGGGTACTTCGGTATTGGGGGCTGGGCGGGCAACTACACCGCAATAGCAAACTATCTGATCGGACAGAATGCACGTGACGTGACGTCGCTTGTCGACTGGACTGCCGAGCGGTATCAGCGCTCGATCAACGATCAGAACCAGTTTGGTGTTGACGTTGAAACCGGTGCGACGCGTACGGCACAGCTTTCGACTGTTGACGGCATAGCCGGTGCGACGGTTCGCATGTCGAGGGAATCAACCTCCTATCAGCGAGCCCTCGTGGATGCCGGAGTTATCTCTGAAGACGATGTTATTATCGGGCGGTTTTGATGGACAATACTTCAATCAAGAAGTTTCCTGTCGGCGGGACTCATCTTCCCGAAGAAAAGGAACTCACCACACACGTCGCAATTACGCCCCTTCCCGTACCTGCCGAGGTGCTCATTCCGCTCAAGCAGCATCTGGGAGCTTCAGTTGAGCCGGACGTAAAGGTTGGAGACCGGGTGCGTCGCGGCGATGTGCTCGGTCACCGGATACAGACCGGTATCAGGGCCATCGTACATTCAAGCGTAACCGGTGAGGTTCTCGGGTTTGAGGACGCACCGATGCCGGACGGTTCGACCGTTCACGCGGTGCGAATACGACCGGATCAGTCTGCACAGACCGAAGAGACCTTAATGAAGCCTCTGGACCTTGAAGGCCTTTCGCCACAAGACTACCGCGCCGCTGTCATCGCACGCGTTGAGGAGGCCGGTATTGTCGGTCTTGGAGGGGCGACGTTTCCGACGCACATCAAACTTGGTCTCGAAGACCCGGTCGATACCGTTGTTATTAACGGCGCCGAGTGCGAGCCCTATATTACCGTTGACGACCGGCTCATGCAGGAACGTGCCGACGCGGTGTTTCGTGGTCTTGAAATCGTACGGCGGACTGTCGGCGCGCAACGCGGCATCGTCGCGTGCGAAATCAACAAGCCGGACGCCTTGCGGAAAATCCGCGAAATGGCGGAAAACTTTCCACACATTGAGGCACAGGCTCTGGATACCCGATATCCGCATGGTGCCGAGAAGCATCTGATCAAGGCCGTGCTCGACCGCGAAGTACCCCTGCGGGCGCTCCCGTCATCGGTTGGCGTGCTCGTAAATAATGTGCAGACGGTTATCGCTATTGCCGAGGCGGTTGATACCGGTCGCCCGCTGACGCACCGGGTTGTCACGGTGAGCGGGCATGGCGTCGTTGAGCCAAAGAATCTGCTGGTTCCGGTCGGGGCCACGATTGGTGACGCGATAGACTTCTGCGGTGGCGACGCCGTCACCGATCCTGTCATTGTGGTCGGCGGGCCTATGACGGGACTCGAAATCAGCAACCGCGCAATACCCATGACCAAGGCCACTGGAGGAATCGTCCTTCTCACGACTGAAGAGCACGCGGGCAATGTACACATGGCGTGTATCAACTGCGGGAAGTGTGTCGAGGTCTGTCCCATGTATCTGCCCCCGAGTCGCATGACTGCGTATGTAAATGCAAACATGCTCGAAGAGGCTACGAATGCGGGCCTGCACGCCTGTATTCTGTGTGGCGCGTGTCAGTTCGTCTGTCCCTCCAAACGTCCGCTTGTGGAGTGGATCAAGAAGGGCAGGTCGCTGGTTTCTCCCGTAAGACGATAAGGAAATAAGGAAACTCTCATGAGTACGACTGTACGAAGCTCGGGACCACATATCGAGAGTCGGGATACCGTGAAGCGCGCGATGTGGGACGTGTCTATTGCGCTGATCCCGGTTATTGCCGCGGCTGGCATATTCTTCGGACCATGGGCGCTGTATCTGATTTTTGCGTCTGCATTCGCGACCGCCATAGTCGAGATACCCTTTGTCTGGAAGCAGCTCTCATGGCGTAATCCGCTTGGCGACGGCAGCGCTTTTCTGGCCGGGCTTCTGTTCGGATTGACCCTGGCACCAGGTTCACCGTGGTGGATCCCGATTTTCGGTGCCGTCATGATTGTAGTTGTCGCCAAGCAGGCCTTCGGTGGTCTCGGGCACAATTTCTTCAACCCGGCGCTCGTTGCCCGGGCGATTCTTCTGGCGGCTTATCCCGGTCTTTCCACAGGTTGGCGGGTACCCCTTGAGTACGACGCGGTTACCACGGCGACGCCGCTCACCGGGGCAGGCGCCGACTATCTCGAGCTTTTTCTCGGATACATTCCGGGCAGTATCGGCGAGGTTTCCGCCCTGGCGTTGCTGATCGGCGCTGCGTACCTTCTCGTGCGCGGCATACTGGGATGGCGGGTTACGATCGGTTACCTGGGTGCGGCGGTCGTCACCGCCCTGATTCTCGGAGTCGATCCGCTGTTCACGATTCTTGCCGGAAGTATCATGTTTGCGGCTCTTTTCATGGCCTCCGACATGGTGACGTCTCCTGTGGCCAGATTTCCACAGCTCATATACGGAATCGGCTGTGGTGTTCTAACCGTGACGATACGGGAACTGACCATCCTTCCGGAAGGAACGACTTACGCGGTTCTGATCATGAACGGGCTGACTCCGCTCATTAACGCGACGGTTGTGCAGACCTTCTTCGGGGATGTCGTGAAGCGTGGCCGCCGGTTCATGGTTGCCGGTGCGTCGGCCGCGGTCCTTCTGGTGGCCGTCGGAGTTGCGTTTGGAACCGGCGCGCTCGGGAGCTTTGTCGACAGTTTTTACGTCGACGGTACAACCCGACAGGATCTCGCCTTGTTCTTCCCCGGCGCGCGACACGTCCATCGCTACGACAGCGAGCGGGACGGGGTTCGGGTAGAACAGGTTTTTCTGAACCGTGAACCCGCCGGTTATCTTGTCTACGCTTCGGAATACGGATACAAGAGCCGCATCGATATGGTGCTTGCCCTCGATACGGAGGACAGAATCATCGGTATCAGGGTCGCGGATCACAACGAAAGTGCAACGCTCGGAGCCCTGGTCCGGCGTCCCTCGTTCCTGAACCAGTTTCTGCGTCGGACCACGGACAACCCCGATGCAGTTGTGGACTCACTCGACGTCATAAGCGGAGCCACCGTTTCTTCGCGAGCGGTCGCTACGGCGGTGCGGGAGGCGCTTTCCTTCAGAGTTGCGCCACCGGCGCCGGCAGGTCGCATTGAAACAGGCGAGGACGGTGAGTATGAAGGAACGGGATCGGGCTATAACGGACGAATCCGCGTCCAGGTCACTGTTGAAGGTGGTGAGGTAACTGCTATCGGAATTCTTTCGCACAGCGAGTCGCCTGACATAGGCGAGCCGGCGCTTGAGCGGATCTCCGAGGCTGTGATTGACCGGCAGAGCCTGGACGTCGATATGGTCTCGGGTGCGACCGGCACGAGCCGTGGCGTAATTGGCGCGATACGGAACGCGTTAGGAGACTGAGATGGATGATAAGAACAAAGTAGAACAAGTGGTACTCATGGGGCTTGTTACCGTCCTCGGTGCCACGGTGACGGTGTATACCGCCGTTGCCGCTCTGGTCGTCTCGGCTGCCGCGGCGATCTTTGTCTGCGGTATCGGACCTTTTCTCCGTCAAACCGACACCATGACTCCTGCCATCCGGTGGAGCATACTGATTGCGGTCGGTTTCGCCGTGTCGTGGATACTCGGATCGATCGCTCCGTGGATCCTGCCGATACCCGAGCGCGCGCAGCTCTTTCTGCGGATTTCCGGTCTCATGCCGATCATCTTCCACGCTGACGCTGCCCGCGTATCAGGCACAACGGACTGGAAGACCGAATCGCTCCGGTCATGGATTATTTTCGGCATGGTTGTGCTTGCGACCGGTCTTCTCAGGGAAGTTCTCGGGCGCGGTACCATTGCCGGATTTCTATTATTCTCGGGGTGGGCGATACCGGCAGACTTCTTCTCGTCTCCTGTTGGCGCGTTCATCGTACCAGCGACAGTTATTCTTCTTGCGCGGGTATACACCTCGCTACAGGGTGAGCGATCGGGAGCTGTGTCATGACGGAAACAACACGATTATTTTTTGACAGTCTGCTTATTCAGAATCCGGTATTTATGACCTTTGTCGGCGCTCTTATGGTCACGGTCCTGCCGCCTTCGGCCCGCCGATCGTTTACGCCTGCCGCACGCTACGGAGTTGTCTTCTTTTTCAGCATGCTGACCGGCGGGGTCTTCTCGCTCGCTGTGGGCGAGCTTATTGCACCGGTCGTCTACATCTCGGTCGCGCTGATTGCCATTGTTCTGCTGCGACTCTGGGGCGAACTCCGACGCGACTGGCTTGGCATGCCAGCCATGGTTCTCGCCGCTGCTCCGCTGGTGGGCCTTCAGGTCATGGTGGCCGGGCAAGGGGAGTTTTCGCTGGTGGTTGCATCAGCCGGCGGCTACGCGCTTGGTTTCTTCGCGGCCTTCCTGATCATAGGCGGGATACGTGAAGCATCCCGCATGACCGAGGCTCGCGATCTGTTCAAGACAAACCCGGTAATCCTGTTTTCCATGGCCTTGATCGCACTCGCCCTGGCGGGTTTTCTGTTCTGGTAGGGCTCGGGCTTTAGGGCTCGACTCCGAACAGGATCGAGAACCCTGGTTCGAGTCGCATTGTCTGATCGCTCAGATTGCGCTCGGCGAAGAGAAGCAGCCCGCCACCGACGCGGAAACGACTGTTGTTCTGCAACGCGAAGGGAAAACTCGCGGCGGCAAGAAGTCGCAGACTGTCGTACTCGGTGTCAACGAACTGGAAATCGCCGCCTGTGCCACCCGATGTCAGGTCAAGAATGAGCTCTTCGAGGACAAAATACCGGTACACGCTGCTTACCTCAAGCTGCAGGCGATCCGCTATTGTCGCGGACAGGTCGATCTCTACCTCCGGAAAACCGAAACCGACCCCATCGACTGACTCCTCAACCGTTTCCCGGTCTGCGCCGCTTCGAAACATGTAGTCTTCTGCTGCGAGTGCGAGAAAAACCGGAGCAAACCATACAGAGCCCTGCAGGCTGAGGAAAGAACCGTCCCATCGGCTGCGCCACCCGACGCGCGGTGAGACGAAGACCCGCATGAGGAATTCTTCGAAGGCGATTACGTCTTCGCCAAACGCAGAGTCTGCATTTGTCGCAAAAAAACCGTATTCGTAGACCGACTCGACGCTCGTGTTGATACCCAGGGACAATGTGTGTGGTCCAAGCCGCCGTTCCCAGGGAACGAGATTGAGCCTGTAGAGGTTGTTCACGACCAGAACGAGCGAGTCATCGATCTCGGGTGACTCGAACGCCGCGTTGAAGGATTCAGTCGCGTAGGTAAACCCGACGCTGCTTGACTGCGTGTCGGACCACCGGTACCGGAGGTAACCCTGAGAGGTGCTGCCACCTCCGATCTTCGGGCTGGAGAAAAATCCGAGTTCCAGTGCGTCAAAGGTATAGCTTTGGGCATGGCCGGCTGCGGCTGCGCAACACACGATGCACACGAGCAGGAGCCTGTTCCGTATCGTCCGTTTTTTCATTTCTTCGCTCCTGTTGCGTTGAGCCACGCGTCTGCGATAAGTCCGTGACCTGCGGCTGTCGGGTGCACGCCATCCGCAGCCCAGTACTCGGGTGCCGCCTGTGTGCAGGCGGCGGCGAAGATCCCGTCGAGGGGTACAAGGTATGCCTGAAACTCTCGAGCGAGACGGCGGACGATCTGTATCTTCGGATCAAGATCCTCCCGGCGTAACTCCCACTCTTTGCTTACCGGCACAATAAAGGGCTCCAGAAGAAGGATTTCCCTGATCCCTGATTTCCGCGACCGTGCAAGGACTGCACGGTACTCGAACTCGAACGTCGACACATCGGTCGGGTCGTTCTGATCGTAGCGACGCCACACGTTGTTGATTCCGATCATGATCGAAAGCACGTCTGGTTTGATCGACAGACAGTCATCCTGCCAGCGGGCAACGAGGTCCTTCGTCCGGTCTCCCGAAACACCACGATTGAGGAAACGAGGGCGCAGTTCCGGATGCTTCGCTCCGAGCATGCTTGCTGCTACCCGGGCATATCCGCAGCCGAGATGCGAACTATCGTTCTTATCCCGACCTGCGTCGGTAATGCTGTCACCCTGAAACAGGATCAGATCGTTTGTTTGCAATTCCATATTATCTGAAGTGTAGCCGGAAACGCGTGGCTTAGAGAATAATCAGAGGCACGCGCATTTCCTCGGGACTCAGACCGCTGTGGTTACCCTGGAATCCATGGAACGAGCCGTCCTCGGCCACGAACTCGACGGCGAGATCGCCGGCAGAGAGCAGCACAGCGTCCCCCCAGCGCGCGCGTACCACCGCGGACGGATCGACCGGGCCGAGCAGGCCTGTCTGTATCAGTTCGTCGGTTCCTACAAGGGTGTACTGGCTGTCGCCGCCGGGTATCGCGGAAAGCCGCCGCCGAAGCAGTTCTTCAACTTCAGGAAGCTGTTCGGATGCGGGGCGGTCCGTGTTGAGCCAAAGCTGGCACGCCCGTGCGTCGCCGCTGGGAGGTACGCGGAAGTACCGGGTTACCGGGTCGTCGTGGCGGATCAGCAGCTCCCGTTCCGGCGGTGTCGCGATCTGTCCGTGGTCGGCAGTGACGATCATTGACACGCTGCCCCGCGAAGCCGCCCGGGCCTGTTTGAGGACCTGACCACAGGTTCGCTCTACCTCCCGCGCCGCTTCGCCTGTCTCGTCGGAGTACGGGCCGCATCGGTGCGAGTTGCTGTCGACCTGTGGAAGGTATATGTAGGTGAGTGTTGGCCCCCGGGAGGCTCGAACGAGCTGTCTCACACGCTTCGCGAGTTTCTTCGTGCGCACCGACTCGCCGCTCACAGCCCCGGCATTGAACCACTCGTTATAGCTGCCACCTCGGATCGAGCGGGGCAGCACGATGTGCACGTCGCGGCCGCTGCCACCCCACAGGGCCTGTGCGTGTATCAGCCCGGCTGCTTCGGCGCCTCCTTCGCGCATGTCGCGGTGGGTAAATCGCTCCCGGAAGGGCAGCAGCGCCATGGTAACGGAGGTGTCCGGAAAGTGGGTCCACCAACCAGTCAGCCCATGCGTGCCCGGCCATGTACCCGACGCGAGTGATGTCAGCGCGACTGTAGTCGTCGACGGGAATACCGCACGCAGCTCGCGTCTGAATCCGCTGCGGAGAAACCCGTCAACTTCCAGATGATGCTCCATGATCGACATACCGAGGCCATCAATCAGCACGAACAGGATGTGGTCGGCGCTCCCGATTTGTTCGCTGAGCGTCTGGACGTGATGCGTCGTTCCGGACAGATGATCCACGGTCGTACTGCCCGACGCCCGCGCAATCGCCCGGACAAGGTCGACCGAGTTCGGAACCGAGGAGTCCACAGGATGCAAAAACTGACCTGACGCGAGAAGGGAAGAAAGACCTGACGCCTCATTCATGAAGATCAGACGAAGGTATCGATAATGCCGAAGGCCATAACCAGAATAATGGCCAGCGGGACTATGTAGCGCAGCACCGGTCCGTACCATTCACCGATCTTCATGCCCATGTTGTCCCTGTTTGCTTCCGCGCGGGCAGATTTCGCTTTCCACACGTATCCGGCAAACACCGCTGTCAGAAGCCCTCCCAGAGGCAGCAGTATGCTGTTGGCAATCCAGTCGTAGGTGTCAAAGAGATCACCTATGCCCGGAATCGCGAAATCGCTGAACGCGCTGAATCCGAGGCTTGCCGGAATTCCGACAACGAAAATGACCGCACCGAGTACCGCAGATGCGGACTTGCGCGTCCATCCTTTTTCATCGATGAGCCAGGACGCGACAACTTCGAGCAGCGAGATCGCTGAAGTAAGCGCCGCAAGGCTCAGCAGCAGAAAGAACAAGGTTCCAAACAGTGTGCCGACCGGCATTTCTGCGAAGACTGCGGGCAGGGTAATAAAGGCAAGTCCGGCCCCGGCACCCGGTTCAAAACCAAAGGCGAATACTGCAGGGAATATCACCAGCCCTGCGAGAATTGCGATTCCGGTGTCAAGGCCGACAACGGTCGCTGCACTGCCGGGAACATTGTCGCGGTCGCTCAAGTAACTGCCGTAGGTTATAAACACACCCATGCCGAGACTCAGGGTAAAGAAAGACTGAGCAATCGCGTCGAGAAAGGTTCGCGCGGTAATCTCGGAAAAATCCGGTCTGAACAGGAACGCTATTCCGGCGCCGGAGCCTTCGAGCGTCAGGGCGCGTATAATCAGAATGACGATCAGAACAGCCATGACGGGCCACAGGACCTGTACCCAGCGCTGTATGCCCTTTACGACGCCGCCGGCGATGATCGCTACGGTGAGCACCATGAACACCGCGTGCCAGATGATCGGCGCGATTGTCAGGCTGATGTGTCCGGTAAACAGAGCGACAAAGTCCGTATCCGACGTGAACTCACCGGTAAGCGCCTTGATGACGTAGGCGAGCGACCATCCGCCGACAACCGAATAATATGAGAGAATCAGAAAACCGGTGAACACCCCGAGCGCCCCGGCGAGCCACCACGGAGAGTTCGGCGCAAGCGCCTGGAATGCACCAACGGGGTTCCGCTTCCCGGCACGGCCCACGACCGTCTCGGTGACCATGAGCGGATACCCGATAAAAATGACAATGACCAGATAGATCAGCACGAACACCGCACCACCGTTTGTTCCGACGACAAACGGAAAGCGCCAGATGTTCCCGAGTCCGACCGCAGACCCTGCTGCAGCGAGAATAAACCCGAGCCGGCTGGCCCAGTTTTCGCGTCCTTTCAGATCAGGCATATGTTCCCCCTTTGCCACGTTCGATTGTGTTATTATGCGTTCCTTATGCAGATCGCTCAAGGCGCGTCATTATGTCTTTCGCGCAGTCGACGATCGAGACTCCGCAACTCCCTCGCCGCGTTCGCACTCAGGCGTGCAAGCAGTTCGTTGCGGCACTGCGCGGCAAGTTCTTTCCTGCCCGTGCAGTGACGAGAGGCGGGGGATAAGCACCGGACGAGCCAGTTCCTCGTGTCCTGGTCTGTCGCGTCGTCGCGTCCGCGGGCGGCCTGAACCCACGGAATCTTCCGGTTCTGCGCGAAGAGATCAAGGTCAACGAGGCGTGTGCCGTCATCATCATACTCAAGTCCCATAAGTACACGCTTGATATCCCGGATCGGTTCGAAGGTAAAGAATCGGATCTCGAATGTCGGAACTGCCATGAGTGTAAAGGCATTGTCGTGAGTCCACTGCTCCGCAAGAATCATGCCGGTTTCCAGATCGCGGATGGCGCAGAGAAGCCGCTCGTAGTTCAGGAGATGGTTGCCTGTGCTGTCAAAGATACTTATGCGCAGTTCGCGCCAGCTGTGGTCCTCGAGGTTTTCGGTGATGTACAGAATTGCCTCCGATCTGAGTCGCTGCTGCAGGGTGTGTCCCGGCATGGGGATCAGAAGACACGGACCCGCCAGATCGGCTTCATGGAGTGCGGCGCTGACAGGTCTTGTTGTGAGACCAAGAATCGTGTCTCCCTGCGTTCCGGTCTGCAACGCCCCGGTCCAGCTTTCGACGCGAGCGGCGAACTCGCGTTCAAGTCTGTGCAGGAGGGCGGCAGGATCTCCGGCGCAGCGTAGAATCACGCTTGCCGGACCGGGGGTAAGGTCTGTCTGCAGGTGTTTCAGGACCGCGTCGCTGATAATGCGCGCGAGAAATGCACCGATTTCCTGCTGAACAAGAATCGCCGACAGCTCCCCGGGACCGGGACCGGGCGCCGGTTCAGACGGATCGCGGATCAAGCACAGCACGCTGTCCTCACCGGAACGGTCAAGACCTTCGCGTAATCCAAGGAGTTCGGTGTGCGCCATCGACAGGAGGCGCTGCTGCAGCATGTCGACCCGAGATGTCCGGAAAAACAGGAATCGTGGTCCGGTTCGCAGAAGAAACACTGCTACATTCCCTGCCTGCTCCGTTCCAGTCGCCGATAGCGGTCGACATCCATAGGATACTCAACATGGTATACCCGTGCGACGGACACGTCGATGATGTTCGCATGCGTAAGCCCGTTCAGACGCAGGCCGTGGTCGGTCGGTCCGGAGGGCGGATGCCTCTCGTGTCCGAACAGGTCCCACGCCGCACGAGCGGTGCGTACATCACCGTAGTGGTCAATCCAGACCTTCCGGCCGGCTATCGTGTGCAGCCCCGCGGGAAGGATGGTTGATCGCTGCAGGAGGCTGCGAAGAATTTCGGGATTGTCGTGGTTGCCGGCCGTGATGAAAATATCAGCAGCCGGTGGCTGTTCAAGAAGGCGAATGAGCTCTGCTGCCCGCTTCGCGTAGCGTTGCGTTTTCTGCGCGTCATATTCGAGTTTCATGTCGTCGACCAGGTCACCGGTATGAACGATAATCGCCGGCTGCAGCCGCCTGATAAGCGCTCGGAGAAAACCGTAGATCTCATACGGGGTGTCACTGACGTGCAGGAGCAGGCGATCGCCCGGTGTTTCAGCGAGCCTTCGCGGCAGATGTGGACGGCTCATAAGGCGGTTTACCAATCGGCTGATGCTGTCACCGGGAGGCATGGCCTGTACTCCTGCGTTGTCGCGGTATGCGCGCGACGAATTTGGCAAGCTCTTCAGTGGAACCGACGATAAGCACCTGCAATGCAAAGCGTGAGGATATCATGTCGGGAGCAAGAAGCAGTACGGGAAGGAAGTACAGCAGGATATACCAGATGTGAAGTGCAGCTATCCCCGGGAAAAGCATTCATGGAACTATACACGCCCGAACGGTGTTTGTCCCGTTTTTTTCGAGTTTCGTTGAAGGAAGGTGCAGTTCATGCTACGGTCTTTGCCCAAGGGCTTACACGTATCATGGTAGAAAAACTCTCCTCAACGTTACGGTTGAGTGGAAACAGGGTCGCGTACGGTTTTTTCTCACTTCTCTTATACGGATTCTGGCTGATTGTTGCCGGTGGCGTGAGCCTCCCGATTCTGATTGTCGGTATACCGGTGGTTCTCGTTCCGATCGTGCTGTTTCGCTGGACCTATCGAGCGCTCGCGAGTTCTCCGATACCGCTCCACATTCTTCTTGTCGTTCCGTTCTTCGTGCGAACGGCGGTGGAAATGGTAAAGGCGGCGTTTACCGTCGCGAAGTGGACGCTCGACCTGAAGCACGATCTTCGGAGCTGGATTTTTGCGTATCCGACCGAGATAGAAGACCGCCTTGGTCTGCTCCTGCTTTCCACCGCGGTTACGCTTACCCCCGGGACGATTTCTGTAGAGCTTGACCGCATTGAGGGAGTACTGCACATACACGCACTTGCACCTGTGGGCACGACGACTGAGGATGTTATACGAAGTGTCCGGGTTCTTGAGGTTTCGCTGTTGAGGGCCGTGTCATGATAGAGGTCACGCTGGTGTTCACGGTAGCCGCGTCTCTGGTGTGTTTCGTCAGACTCATGCGGGGACCTACGCTGGTTGATCGTATCATTGCCGGTTCGGTTGTCGGTACGATGCTCTTCGCGCTTATCCTGCTTTTTGGCCTTTTTCTCGAAGAGCCGATGATGATCGACGTGGCGCTGGTGTATTCGGTGCTCCATTTCGCCGACATGCTGATCTACGCCAAGTATCTCGGGCGGCACCGGAGGGTCGCGTGAGTACGATAGCACAGGCGGCATCGACCGGGTTTCTCATTGTGTCAATGTTCTTTTTTTTCGTTACAACGGTCGGTCTGTTTCGATTCCGGACTGTGTATGCACGCCTGCACATAGCAGGCAAGTGTCTTACCGGCGGAGCCTTGTCGGTGATTCTTGCGTACCTGGTCGTAGCACCGACACCCGCAGCAGCGTTCAGACTGTTTATCGCGATGCTGCTTCTGCTGTTTACCAGCGCGCTCGGTACACACGCGATTACCCGGAGTTCGCACCATGCCGGCGTTGAGCTGAACACGCTCGAAGAGAACAGTATGGCAGGAACAGCGTTCGATCCGCGACCGCGTATGCACCCGGATGCCTCGGCAGAGGAGCGCACATGATCTACGCGACGATCGGGCTTGTGATCCTGCTCGTTGTGATCGCAATCTATGCGGTACTCAGCAGGTCGCTCGTGGCAGCCATTGTTGCCGTCGGGGTCTTCAGCTTTGTCGTGAGTGTCATCTTCGTGGTACTGCAGGCACCGGACGTTGCCATGACACAGGCGGTGGTCGGCGCGGGACTCACGACAGCGTTTTTTGTCATCGCACTCGACAAGACCAATACCGACGATACGGAGGGAGCAGAGTGACGCGCACGCTCATCGGGTTGACGGTTGCAGCCGCCGTGGGGGTTCTCGCCATGGTTACGCTTTGGGGTTCCGGTCCTATGCCGTCGGCAACGCTTCAGATCGACTACGCGCTGCGTGTCGTGCAGGACACCGGGGCGGTGAATGTCGTCACCGCAATTCTGTTCGATTATCGCGGACTCGATACGCTCGGGGAGGCTACCGTCATTTTTACCGCGAGCGCGGTGCTTGCATTTCTCGCCCCACGGTCGCACGCATCGATGCTTTCGGTTCGTCTGTCCATGCTCATACTCTACGGCATAGCCATTCTTCTTCCCTTTCTAATGGTGTTCGGATTCAGCACAATCATTTTCGGGCATGTGTCGCCGGGAGGCGGTTTCACCGGCGGAGTCATGCTCTCCTCGAGTGTAGTGATATTTGCGATTGCATATTCGGTCGGTGGGCAGCAGAGCTTCGTTATACCCGTACTCGCGAAGAAATATATCGAGAACGGCGCGATGCTCGTGTTTGTCGCGATCGGATTTCTGACGCTCGGAACAGGGGGGGCATTTCTTGCGAATGCGGCGACCGGAATCGGGCTCGGCGAAGCGGGAACCCTCCTGAGCGGGGGAATCATCCCGTATCTGAACCTTGCAAGCGGTTTTAAAGTCGGCATGGGCCTCGCGCTCATTATTATCAGCCTGTTCGCAGAGTAGCGATGTCATGACACAATCCATTCTGATCGGAGCTATAATTCTGACCGTCTGCGCGTTCTACGGTCTGATAACGCATCGTCACATGATCCGCCTCGTTATCAGCCTGAACATTCTGGACTCGGCGGTGCTCCTTGTGATCGTACTGCTTGGATACCGGGAGGACGCGGTGGCCCCGATCGTTCGGGCAGCCGATGTCGAGTACGTTCTGGGCCTGCCTCACGCGCTTTCGCTGACGGCGATCGTTATCAGTGCGTGTACGACGGCACTCATGCTCGGATACGCGGTTCGTGTGTATCGGCTCCGCGGAACGGTCTACCTTGATCAGCTCAGGCGGTGGCGCGGATGAGCATGGATCAGTTTCCCGTATTTCTTATTGCCGTTCCGCTTCTGCTTGTTCCGATCTCATTCTTTGTATTCAAGCTCCACTGGTCAGTCCGTGCCTTCGCGATTCCGGGTCTTGGTCTCGTGACCCTGCTGTCGTGGGTGCCTTTGCTGGGCCGGATTGTGTTTGATCTCGAGCTTCCGCTTCTCGCGTACATGGGAAACTGGGATCCGGAGCTCGGCATCGTGCTCGGGCTGGACATGGTTGCTGCACTCCTGCTGCCGGTCATGAATACCGTCATTCTGCTCGGTGCTTCCATAGGGTACAAACCGAGTGAGCATGTGCCCATACCCTTTTTTCCGCTGTGGTTTCTGCTCGCCGCCGGAACGAACGGTCTGGTCGTGACATCGGATCTGTTCAACGCTTACGTGTTTCTGGAAATCACTTCGATCTGTTCGCACGCACTTGTTGCGTATCGCGGTGACGGCTACGCGTTTGAGAGCGCGTTCAAGTACCTGGTTGCAGGCCTCGTCGGGAGCGCCTTTCTGCTCTGGGGAATCATCGCACTTTTCGCGTCGACTGGTACCCTGTCGCTGTCGATACTTGTCGAACGCCTTGGCGATGCACCGGGACCACTGGTGGCAGCAGGTCTTGCGCTCATTGTCTGCGGTCTGTTCGTGAAGCTTGCCATTGTACCGTTTCATACCTGGAAGCCGGACGGGCTCTCAGGAGCGCCGTCGGCGGTTGCCGGTACGCTTTCCGGGGTCGTGCTCAGCGCGGCGCTCGTACTGCTTCTACGCGTGCTTGTCGGTCTCGGTGGCCTTGGAAGCGTTGATCTGGTCGGACGGGCGATTGCCGAACCGCTGAAGGGTGTACTGTTCACGCTCGGGCTGGCGAGCGTGGTCGTGGGCCATAGTCTCGCGCTGGTGCAGAGCAGACTGACCCGCATGCTCGCGTACTCCAGCGTTGGGCATTTCGGCGTCATGCTCCTTGCACTCTCGGTCTCGACGACGGCGGCGGTAGCCGCGCTTCTGTTTCACGCCATGAACCATGCAGTCATGAAAAGCGGCATGTTCTTTCTCGCCGCAGGCGCCCGTGCCGAGCGGGGCGGTGACCGCATACGTGCCCTCGGTGGGTATCTGCGCGGAAAGCCGCTTGAAACGGTCGCGTGCGCGGTGTTCATGCTCGCGCTGATCGGGGTGCCGCCGACGGCCGGATTCGCAAGCAAGTGGGCCATTATCGTGCAGCTCGTGCAGGCGGGGTCGCTCGTCGCAGCGGTCATCGTTGCGTTCGGTGGCGTGGTTTCCGTACCGTATTACCTGCGCGCATTCAGAATAATGGCCGGTGGAGCGACTCCGAATGCGGTGTCCGTACAGGCTGACCCGAGGCAGTTTGCCACGCGGGCGGCGCTTGTCGTTGGTGTCGTGTATCTCTTCGGCGCGTTTATTCTCTCGGGTTCGGTTTACTCGCTTTCGCAGACAGCCGTTA
>SKXQ01000108.1 GCA_007128315.1 Spirochaetaceae bacterium
GTTTCTTTCGTCATTGCATTTTTCCTATGTTGTATTATAGATAAAAAAATACTTATTACTGGATAGGATGATATCGCATCGTATGAGGGGTCTCAATAGGCGGAATCAGTGCCGGAGAAAAAAACCTCGTATATTATCGCTGTATGGTTTATGCTGCCCGGTACGCAGGGTGTAAAAAACGTGAATCAGAGACAACCGACAGCACGTATTCATGAACGACTACGCTATCTCGAAGACCGTGTGACCGAAGCTATGAGCGCGATCAGGAACTCGCACCGGTCAAACCACTCGCTCGTTCACAGGGCCGCTCTGGTTGGTGAATCGCTTTTCGAGACGCTGCTCGAGCGGGTAATTCAGGGGCTCTCCGAGGCAGGGCCGGACACCGGCGATATTTCCGCCTGGATTGACGAACACGCCGATACAACTCCGGACCTGCTGTGTCTCATGACCGCCTCCGGCACCGTCATACGGGTAAACGCGCGCCTCGCAGACCGTTTCAGACAACCCCTCGAAGCGTTTCATGAATCTAGCTTTTACGAGTATCTCGATGTTTCCCACGCGACCGTGCTCGAATCAGCCCTGCATCGTGCTGTAGAGGCATCGGACGGACTGAAACTGCCGTCTGATGTGCTCTTTCTGCGCCTGCGTACTCCGGATGACCGATCGGTATCGGTTGCAGCCCTTCTCGTCGCCAGCGACGTTCCCGACGCAGCGTTCGCTCTGGTAATGCAGGACCTGTCCCTGAATCGCGATCTCGTCGAAGAGCTTCAGGAGAGCAGGGACAACTACGATGCCCTCTCGGAAACCATAACGGAGGCGATCGTACGAATCGACGAGAACATGACCATCGTGTTTGCAAACAGTGCGGTACGCACGACGTTTGGATTCGAGCCCGGAGAACTGCGCGGCCAGCCATTCGGAACCCTTTTTCCCGGTTCCGTGTACGCGCGAAATGAGGAAAGTTTCCGGAAGTACTTCTTTGTCGATGAAGCTGACCGCGAAGGGCTGGGGCTTGAAAAGACCATCGAGATTCTTGGTCACCATAAGAACCGCGGCGTTGCACCTATGGAAGTCTCGTTTGGAAACTCGAAAGAGTATCGGGGGCGAACCCTCACCTGTTTGATCCGTGACATTACCCTGCGAAAGAATGTGGAGCGAAGGTTGCGCCAGCTTGCCTACCACGATCAGCTGACTGGCCTTGGCAACCGGGAGCTCTTCGACGATGATATGAGGCGTCTGCTCGGAACCTCCGAGATTTTCGATGCCGGCTTTGCCGCGTTGATGTTTCTCGATCTCGACCGCTTCAAACAGGTCAACGACACGATCGGTCACGACGCCGGAGATCAGCTGCTCGTTGAAACTGCTTCCCGCCTCAGAAAGACACTCAGAGAAAACGACGCAGTGTATCGATTTGGCGGGGATGAGTTTGTCGTACTGCTGTCGTTCATTCATGACCGGAAAGGAGCGGCGGTTGTCGCAAACAATATCCTCGCCGAGATCAGACGACCGTTTACGCTCGACATCGCGCAGGAGTCGCCCGTAAGCGCAAGTGTCGGGGTAAGCATTGGAATTGCGATCATCCCGGACGACGGGACGTCTCTGGCAGAAGTGACGAAAGCAGCTGATCTTGCAATGTACTCGGCCAAGGAGTCCGGAAAGAACTGCTATGCGTTTTACGACACCGGACTCGATATAAAGGCGTCCGATCGGTGGAGAATCGAGCAGGGAATCCGCCGGTCACTCGAGCGGCGGGAGTTCGAAATGCACTATCAACCCCTCGTTGACGGAAACGGCGCGCTGATCGGAGCAGAAGCACTGCTTCGCTGGTACAGCGAAGAACACGGACCCGTATCACCCTCGGTGTTCATGCCTATCGCCGAAGAGACAGGAATGGTCGTTCCTCTCGGCGGCTGGGCACTTGAGACCGCGTTGCGAGACGCGGTGGCGTGGCCTCGAGTCGGAGGGCGGGATCTTGCCGTTTCGGTCAACCTTTCACCAAGGCAGTTCGACCGTTCGGACCTGCTCGATACCATCGCGAGGGTAATGCAGCAGACCCGGATCGACCCGAGCAGAGTGATTCTCGAACTTACCGAAAGTTGCATCATGACAGCTCCGGAAAAGAGTATCGCGACCCTGGAGGCTCTGAAGGAACGCTACCCCGGTCTTTCTGTCGCGATTGACGACTTCGGGACCGGGTACTCATCACTGAGTTATCTCAGTCGCCTCCCGGCGGATATCATCAAGATCGATCTTTCGTTTGTCAGAAAGCTGTTTGACAAGAGTAACGAGAAAATCGTCCGAGCGATCATAAACCTCGGGCAGTCTCTCGGCCTCGAAATCATTGCCGAGGGAGTTGAGACGGCCGAGCAGTTCGATTACTTCACCGACAAGAACTGTCTTGCGTTCCAGGGTTATCATTTCCACCGGCCGCTGCCACTTCATGACCTGCATGCGCTCATGAACCTTGCAGGGTCTTGAGTACCTCCGCTTCATCGTATTTCCGGAACAGCCACCAGCCGAGCGCAAGGCCGGCCGCGCCCACGAGCAGCGTCGCTCGAACGCCGACTACCGTGGCCGCGTCTCCACCTATCGTTGAAATGAAAGGAAAGATCAGGAGTGTGATCGACGTGCCTATCTTCTGCATGAGAGTACGCGCGCCGAAAAATATAGCGGCCTTGTGATTACCGGTGCGCATCCCGTCGGCCTCGGCGACATCAGCTATGATCGCATTCGGCAGTATCCCGAAAATGGCGATCGGCAGTGCGGACATAATCATGACCAGATATCCGTGCAGGAGTGGCGGCATCGCAATCAGGCCCCAGGAGACCATGAGCAACGCGGCCAGTATGAAGAGCACGAAGGCGGCAAGAAGCACGCGTTTTTTGCCGAGCTTTGCCGCGACGATGCCGATTGGCACGTAAAACACGAAGCTGGCGAGAAACATTACGAGCAGGAACCCGCTTGCCGCTGCCCCGTCGAGTCCAAGGAGCATGATAACGTAAAAACTGATCCCGGTCTGCACGAAGGTGATTGCGAGCCAGTAGCTCAGATCCGAAAGCACGAAGTACCGGAAGTTCCGGTTGGCAAGGGCGGTTCGAAGGGAGGCGAGAAGCGGTTCGCTGTTCACCCTGTTTTCGCAGTACTTCCGTTCATCGATGAGCAGAATCGGAAGAAGCATCAGAATCAGCGATACTGCTGCGAAAACTGAGAGCGACATCTGCAGCGCCTGCTCCGGTGCCGCGAAAGCTTCGAATATGTCCTGCAGGAGATACACCTGACTTCCGAGCATGAACCCGAGAGCCCAGGTAATCGAGATCATTGTCGATAACTGCAGCCGCTCCTCGGGCGAGTGTCCCAGTTCGCTCATAAGGGCGAAGTACGGCGTCACGTACATGGTCATGAAGAGGTAGAACAGAAATGACATCACGAACAGCCACGCGATATTAAGAGCGCCTGTTCCGTCCGACGGTGGCACGAAAACCAGCACGCCGAGCACTGCGAAAGGTATCGCTCCGACGGCCATGAAGCTTCGTCGCCTGCCAAAGCGGGACCGGGACCGGTCGGACAGACCCGCAAGAAGCGGATCTGTTATTCCGTCAAAAAGGCGCCCACCTGCGGTCACAATCCCGAGGGCAGCTGCCGAGCCAATGTAGAGCGGGAAGAGTCGACCACCACCGGTCGCGGTCGGTGGATTGTAGAAGTAATTGATCAGGTTCAGGACGCCGTAGGAGCCGAGAGACCAACCGAGCTGTCCGAGGGCAAAGCATATCTTTCGCCACATCGGAAGGGTCGGAGGAACGGTGAAACCGGTCTGATCTGGTATGTTCATGACAGAGGCAGTGTACGCGCTGCCTTTCCGGTTGTCATCTGTTTTCTTCATTTCGACGCATTGCGGGAACGGAAACCGGGGACTATTATGGGACGCGTCATGAGTGACGGTTATACGCACAGCGACAAGGATCTGATTTCTCACGTGCTGGACGCACGACGCATACTTTTGAAAGGAGATCGTCTTGAGACCACTATCGCGCGCGCCTTCGGGATAGTGGGCGAGGCTTTACGGGTTGACCGGGTGTATCTCTTCGAAATCCATGTGAACAACGAGCACGACGTCTGCGCCTCACAGCGGTACGAGTGGTGTGCATCCGGTGTCACGGCGCAGATTGATAATCCTGATCTGCACGGTATTCCGCTGTATGAATCGGGGTACACACGCTGGCTCGATCACTTTCAGGCGTATAAACCGGTACACGGTCCGGTATCGTCGTTTCCCGAGTCGGAGCGAGCGATCCTGCAGGCGCAGGGTATACAGTCATTGCTTATTCTGCCTGTTTTTACCGGGGGGAGCCTGTACGGCTTTGTCGGTTTCGATGATTGTTCTCATAAAAGACACTGGACCGATACCGAGCTTTCGGCTCTTTTTATTCTGACTATTTCGCTCGGCTGGGTACTCATGGACCTTCCTCAAACCCAGGCCGACCGCGCCGTCAGCAATGCGATCAGTTTTATCGACAGGATGATGAAAGTGCAGACGATGACGCTCGACGCGGCCCCCCTGGCGACACATCTGGAGCGCACCGCATCCAGACTTGCGGCCGCCACAGAGGTTCATCGATTCCTGGCCGAGACGATGACCGAGGGCTGCATAGAGGCGATTGAACTCCTGCAGCGACTCGAACAGCACTTCACACGTGTACTCAACGGGGCGGGAGCAACGGACGGTCGGATCGTTCTGCGTGCAGATGATACCGTTATCGGCGTCAGAGAGGCGGTGAGCGTGACGCTTCTGGCAACAGAAATTCTATCTGCATGTGCGGTACGAGGGCTCGGATCCGGGGATCAGCAGCTACTTATTGAACTCGCGTCGGTCCAAGACCGTGCCGAATTTCGCATAAGACAGAACGAAGACGCAGCGGTCCCGGACGAACAGCTTCCGGAACTCGACGCGATGGCGCTGATCATGATCCGGAACTTGATCGAGGAACTCGGCGGCAGCCGGGTGACGGACTCGGGTACTCCTGCCTTAGTGTGGATACGGTTCAGCCCTCATTGCAGTTGACTCAACCCCGGGGCGAGCGTGCGCGAGTCAGGCCGATTCGGGAATCTCGAGCTGAATCGAGATCCCTTGCTCGCTCTGTATCGAAAGCGTCGCGTTAATCTGGTCGCTCAGCGAGCGAATTATGGTAATGCCGAGACCTTCGTTGCTGTCGTCTGCGAAACCCTGACCGTTATCACTGACTGTCAGCATCAGGGTGCCGCGATCGGTTCTGCCGAAGTGCACCTGTATGCGCTTTGGGGCGTCGTCCTGGAAGGCATACTTCAGGGCGTTTGTAACGCTCTCGTTTATGATGAGTGCGAGAACCGACATCAGCTTGCCGTCGACCTGCAGAGGTTCAACGACAATGTCGAGATCAAGCGACTCCCGGTGAGTCAGTCCGGCGACTACCTGGGGTACGAACCGGGTCAGATACGAGTCCGCCCGGACGCTGCCAGCCTGCTCTGTCGACTCGATGCCATCGTACATCATTAGTACCGAACGAACACGCCCCTGCACCGTCTGTAATGCGGACACGACTGCCGGGCTGGATGCGGTCGACTTCTGGAGTTCGAGAAGACTCAGGATCGTCGCCATGTTGTTCTTGAACCGGTGCTTTAACTCGCTCAGCAGCAGCTCGTTCTCACGAATCTGCTTTCGGGTTGCCGCCTCTGCGTCTTTTCGTCGACTGATATTCCACAGGTAGCCCTCAAAGCGCAATCGGTCGTCAACGTAGCCGACACATTCTGCAGACCCGTCGAACCATATGGTGTCGCCTGAGGATGTGACGGCGCGGAACTCATGGCTCCAGTCTGAAGCGTTCGAGATGGCACGTGCCATGCTCTCGAGCAGCGCAGGTCTGTCATCACCGTGCACCAGGGCAAGGGCTCGGGAAACGTCGTGTTCGACATCTTCGGGCCTGAGCCCCAGCAGGGCTTCGAATGCTTCCGAGACATACGGAAACCCCATGGAGCTGTCGTGTCCGGCTTCGAAGCGGAAAAATATCGCAGGCGCGGTGCGTGCGAGGTTGTAAAGCATTTGCTGATCTGTCGTTCTGTTCATTATGGCATTCATATCGCAAGAAGCGTGCCAACGAGAACCCTGCATTTTCATGCAAGACGATAATAGTTATTCAATAACGACCGTATACATCGACCGATTTCGCGGACGTGTGCTATGCGTAACGCATGTCCTATTCATTCTGCATCGATCGTTTCATATACGGGATTACAGACCCGGTACGCAATTCTCAAATCCTTTCCCATACCCTACAATGCGGCAAGGAGTTGCCCACTCATGAACAGAATCAGCGACGTTCGCGCCGTGCTGACCGCGCCCGAAGGCATCGACCTGGTGGTCACGGTAGTAGAGACATCGGTTCCCGGCATGGTCGGTTACGGATGTGCAACCTTTACCCAGCGTGCGAGCGCAGTTGCGGAGGTGGTCGAACGCTACCTGAAACCGCTGCTGGTCGGACGTGACGTGTCGGCCATTGAAGACCTCTGGCGGCTCATGCATGCAAACAGCTACTGGCGCAGTGGACCGGTTCTCAACAATGCGATCGGCGGGGTTGATATGGCTCTTTGGGATATTAAGGGCAAGATGGCCGATATGCCGGTATATCAGCTCCTGGGTGGTGCGTGTCGCGATCGGGTCGAAGTGTATCGTCACGCGGACGGGTCGTCGGTGCTGGAGCTCGTACAGCGAGCTCGTGATCTGGTCGTTTCAGGGCATCGCTACGTCCGCTGTCAGCTCGGCGGGTATGGCGCAGCCGGAGCCATGACCCGATCTGCCGACGCTGAGAGTTCGACGGAGTCGCAGGGACTCGGGCCGTCACCTCGTCGCCGGGATACCGCAGGTCCGGCTGGAAGCACCTTTCCTACGGTCTCACCCGGTCCGGAACATGAGCCTGACGATCGCGTGACCATAGACCCGACCCGGTACATGCGCCTCACCGTCGAAATGCTCACTCAAGCCCGCGCTGCGCTGGGGCCGGATGTCGCCCTGCTCCACGACGTACACGAGCGTGTTCCTGTCGGTGAAATCGCCCGTTTCGCGTCACAGCTTGACCCGGTGGGGCTGTTCTTCCTCGAGGATCCGGTACCACCGGATCAGTGGCCGTGGTTGCGCGAGATTCGCAGACACAGCGCTACCCCCATTGCACTCGGAGAGCTCTACACAGGCCCCGAGCAGTGGATGCCCGCTATTCAGGAACGGCTCATCGATTTCATACGCGTGCATCTGAGCCACATTGGCGGTATTACCCCTGCGCGGAAGCTTGCCGCGCTGTGTGATGCATACGGAATCCGGACCGCCTGGCACGGACCGGGCGACTGCTCACCGTTCGGACACGCGGCAAATATACATCTCGACTTTGCCGTACCAAACTTTGGTATACAGGAGATGTATGAGCCGACGCCGGTCATGAGCGCGGTGTTTCCGGGGCTGCCTGAGGTGCACGACGGAGCCGTGTTGCCACCTCAGCGCCCGGGGCTTGGTGTCGACTTCGTCGAGGATCTCGCCCGCGAATATCCGCCGCGCCTGGAACCACCGAAGTGGACCCGGACCCGTGGGCCTGACGGAACGCTCCTGTACCCGTAACTCGAAACCAGGAGGCGTCAAGCATGAAATTTTTTATTGGCGGATACGGGGCGGATCTTCATCTCGCCGACCTCGATCCCTCAAACGGGGCGATGCGCGTGATGACCTCGGTCAGGACCCCTGCAAACGCCTCGTTTGTCGCCTGGGTCGCCGGGACCGGCATGCTGTATGCAACCGTGGAAACAGGCGCCACCGCCACGGACTCCGGCAGGCTCGCGGCATTCCGTCTTGACGACGCCGGCTGTCTGACCCTCGTCTCGGAGGCGGACAGTTGCGGAGCAGCTCCCTGCCATCTCGCCGTAGACCGGAAGAACCGCCTGCTCGTTGCGGCGAACTACACAAGCGGCAGTGTCGTCGTATACGCGCTGACCAGAGCGGGAGCGTTCGGGGAGCAGCGGGCGTGCATACAGCACGAGGGACAGGGGCCCAATCCGGCGCGGCAGGAGGCTGCCCACGCGCACTCGGCACACATTGATCCGGAAAGGAAGACCGTCTGCGTCTGCGATCTCGGCACCGATGCGGTCGTGCGATACGAGCTTTCGGAGCTGGGCGCCGGACGCGGATCCGGAGCTACGGTGCTGAAGCTGCGCCCGGGTTCAGGCCCGCGCCACCTTGCGTTTTCAGACGACGGACGGAACGTGTATGTCATCACCGAACTTGCCAACACGGTGCTCGCCTGCTCCCGTGACGCACGAACGGGAGTGCTGAACCCCGTGCAGGAACTCCCGCTGCTTCCGGAAGGGCACCGGGGCGACGCTCTTGCCGCTGAAATACAGCTGCACCCGGACGGCCGCTATCTGTATGCTTCGGTACGCGGCCCGGATCTTATTTCTGTTTTCAGGCGAAACCCCGATACCGGAGCACTCGCGCCCGCGGGATCATTTCGTACCGGTGGTTCGTGGCCGAGGCATTTTCAGATTGATGAATCAGGCAGCCATCTCCTGGTGGCAAACGAACGAAGCAACCGGGTCTGCTCGTTCACGATAGATAAGAGTACAGGAATGGCCACAGCCTGCAGAACATCGCTCGAGGTGGAAGCCCCGAGCTGTGCGCTGTTTTTCCGGGAAGTGCATCGCCACAGGAGGGCATCATGAAGGTTCTGGTAACCGGGGGAACCGGAGCGGTTGGACAGGCGGTGATACCGCTGCTTGCAGGGTATGGACACGAGGTCACCGTCGTCGGGCGCCAGAAGGAGCTTTCGCTGTCTGGCGGCCACTACGTGACCTGCGATGTCACAGACTACACTACGCTCTGCTCGGTCGCGAAGGGACACGATGCCATCGTTCATCTTGCCGCCCGTAATTCGCCGGTCGGTCTGGTCGGCCGCGAGGTGTTCCGGGTGAACGCTCTCGGTACCTTCAACGTATTCGAGGCAGCGGCTTTGCTTGGAATACCACGTATTGTCGGTGCCAGTTCAATCAACGCCGTCGGGTACTTTTTCGGTGACCGCGGCGTCAAGCTCGAGTATCTTCCGATTGACGAAGATCATCCGGTTCGGGCTACCGACGCGTACAGTTTCTCGAAACAGTCCATGGAGGCGATCGGGCGCTACTTCTGGGAGCGAGACGGTATAACGAGCGTGATGCTCCGCCTTCCGGGAGTCATACCGCACGACGATATCGTCAATGATGTGGAGCGATACGCCGACTACGACATGAGGGTCGTGGAGCGGCTGCTCGCGATGCCCGTGCAGCGACGGAAAAAGGACCTGGAACGGTTGCAGACCGAGTATGATGCGTACCGCCGCCGCAACCGCTGCGACGAACACCGTGGTACCGGGTGGTGGGCCGAGCCCGATCGTGAATGCGCACTGAGTGTCGACGAACTGAGATTCATGCACCACAAGGTGAATTTTTTCACCTATGTGGACGAACTCGACTCGGCGCAGGCCATACTCCGCGGCCTTACAACCACATATTCCGGAAGTCATGCCCTGTTCATCAACTCGCACCGAAACGCTCTGGGACTCCCGCTTGCCGAGCTCGCAAAGCTCTACGCTCCCGATAAACCGGACCTGCGGCCGGTTCTGCCTGGTGATGACTCCATTGTCTCGATTGGACGGGCCCGTAGCCTCATCGGCTTCGAGCCTGAGTGGGTGGTGACCGGGCGATTTTCTGATTCCGGTTGACAGGGATCAGTCTCAGACACAGAATTGTACTATGATTCAACCGAATACCTCCTGGCTGCGTACGGCCGTATTTTTTTGCATGGCCTCGGTGCTGCTGCTGTTGCTTGCCGGATGCGGCAACGACGCGGTTGCTTCCGATTCCGACGAAGTGTCGATGCCGGAGCCTCCATCGATCGGCACCTATGCCGTCACGAGTGCTCACTACCTTGCAACTGAGGCGGGAATGGAAATCCTCGAGGCCGGAGGCACGGCAGCGGACGCGGCAATCGCCGTTGCCTCCGCGCTGAGTGTTGTTGACCCCTATCTCTCAAGCGTGCTCGGAGGTGGAACCTGGGCCCTGTATTACAACGCTGCGACCGGAGAAGTCACCAGCCTCGATGCGGTTGGACCGACGGGATCTTTACTCGACGTCGAACACTACGCCGAACGGGCAGGCGAGTTTGGAGCGCACCAGGCCATTGTTCCCGGCGCATGGGACGGCTGGATGCTCTGGCTTGGAGAATACGGACGCCTCGATCTGGGCGATGTCCTCGCCCCGGCCATGCGTTTCGCAGAGGACGGATTTCCTGTAACGGAGGTTATGGCGTCCCGGTTCCGTGCACGGCAACAGAACATAGAGATGTGGCCCGACACCGCGGCTACTTATCTTCAGGAAGGTGGACGCATCCCCGAGGAGGGAGACACGATCCGCATCCCCGACATGGCACAGACCTTCCGGGAGCTGGTTGCTGTCTACAACGACGGCCTTATGGGCGGCCGTGACGCGGCTTTGCAGGCTGCACGCGATCACTTCTACCGTGGACCGTTTGCCGAAGCGATTGTCGCATTCACCGACGAGCTTGGCGGTTATCTGACCGTAGAGGACTTTCACGGCTTCGAGGCGCAGATCGTCGAGCCCATATCAATCGATTATAACGGTATCGAGGTGTTTCAGAATCCGCCAAACAGTCAGGGTATTACCCAGCTGCTGGCGCTGAACATTCTCAAGGACTATGACCTGAGCCAGTTCGAGATGGACTCCGCCGACGCAGTTCATCTGCAGGTTGAAGCGATCAAGCTTGCGTTTGCCGATCGCTATCATCACATCGGGGACCCGGACTTCGTCGAGATACCCGTTGCCGGACTGCTCTCCGACGACTACGCGAGCGTGCAGCGGCAACGCATCAGTATGGATTCGGTGCTAGAGTGGCCGCTTGAGAGTCGACTCGCTGCTGACCGGTTGTCGGTGATCGTTGACATGCACCCGGAGGATGGAAACACCACGACCTTCCACGTGATCGACGCGGAGGGCAACGCGGCCGCAGTGACCACAAGCCTCGGATATCAGCTCATGGTCGTCGGTGACACCGGCATACACCTGAACAACCGAATGCGGATGTTCTCCATAGATCCCGATGAACCGAACTTCATGGAGCCGGGAAAGAAAGTTCGCCATACCAGCAATCCATACATGGCGCTTCGGGACGGGAGGCCTTACATACTCGGAGGCAATACCGGGAACGACATGCAGTCACAGGGCCAGGTCCAGCAGTTCGTTGCCGTCGTCGATTTTGGTGTAACGGCCCAGGAAGCCGTCGAGCGCTACCGCTTCGAGTCACGCGCGTTCCCGCAGGGTGTACCACCGTACGTTGTTCACAACGATCTTCGCTTCGAGGACGGGTTTGCCGAGCGTGTGATACGCGATCTGGAAGCGCGGGGACACGTTATCGGCGAGGGAGTGCTTGCCGGATCTGCTGCTATGCTGGTTTTCGATTCCGAAACTGGCTCCATACAGGCCGGTGCCGATCCGCGGGGAGACGGCACAGCCGAAGTGCGGTAAGCCTCAGACATCAGTTGCAATGGCAGCCTTTTCGTCCTTACGCTTGATTCTCGTCGACGACTCAAACCGCACCGTGGGTGTAGACAACAGCAACCGGCGCTTCGGCGACTCGACGCCCTCCGTGCGGGGTACCGGGCGGAACAAAAACCGCTGTTCCCGGCGTCAGCGAGACAATTTTGTCACCCAACAGTAGTTCGCCTTCACCCGATAACACATAGAGTGCCTCCTGGTCGTCGTGTACGTGCGGTTCACCGAAAGTCGCAGCGGTATACCAGGCGACGCCGAGGTTGAAGTTGGAGGTAGTGGGGATCGCGTCGGTGCCGATCAGATTGGCGGACCGTCGGTCCGAATAGGTAGTCGCTTCAATATCGTTAATATGCGTCCATCCTGCGTCAGGCATGCTCTGTGCTCCTCTGTTGTTCTGAGATTCGGCGTATTATAGGCGAAAATAGTAACGAACGTCACAGCAGGACCGCCCTGTGTAATGACTGCGGTTACAGACGCCCGTTTTTCAAGATACAGACGTTTGCAGGCGGACACCGTACCCATCCTCCCTTCGGTGATGTCAACGTAGCACAAACAACTCGTCATTACAAAAGAAGCGCGCACGGTCAGACCGCCTTACAGTGCTTGTATCGGCAGCGGGGCCGACCAGGGAGCGGCGTTCAGAAATTCACGGTGTAGAGTCCCCGACCGACGCTTCGGTTCCCGGCAATTATACATAAGCTTCGGAATGAAGAATGAACTGCCGGGAATACTCGAATCGTACTTGTGGGATAAAGGAGGTTATTTGAGCGCAGAAAGAAGGAAAAGGAGAGGACAGGAGCCGTCTGGCTGCTTGCCACCTCGTGTGACAGGCAAGATATCTTCAGGATACTTTGGAGGAGAATATGAACTATAAATTGATCGCACGTGGCCTTGGAGTGCTACTTGCAATGGTTGTCGTCGTGACCGGCGTGTTCGCCGGGGGATCACGAGAGGCAAGCCGGAATGAGCTGGTCATCAGCCGATGGGCAGGACCGCATGCCGACGACACGAAAGACGTCGTCCGGGAGTACGGTGCTGCCGACATCGTCGTCGACGACATCGACTTCGGCAGCCTGCGCCAGAGGCATCAGACGTCGTTCCAGGCTGCCAGTGGACGAGGCAGCTATGACGCTGTCTGGGTCGCGAGCCAGTGGATGAAAGAGTATGTTGACGCCGGTTACATCATCGCGATCGACGATCTCGCCGCTGAGCACGGTCTCGACCTCAGCATCTACGCCGACGGTTTGCTGGAAGGCGCCCAGTTTTACGGAAACACGTACGGACTGCCGACCTTTGCTCAGACTCTGATACTCGCGTACGATACTGAGGCCTTCGAACGAGCCGGGCTTGAACCGCCGGCGACATCCGAAGAGCTCGTCGAGGTCGCACGCTATTTCTATGAGAACGAAGGAACCGGGATTGCAGTGCCGGCACGTCAGGGTGGAGCGGCGGTAAATCTCTACTCACAGCTGCTCTTTTCGCAGGGTGCGTACTACTTCGATGACGACGGCAATCTCGATCTGACGTCTGACGAAAGTATCTACGCAGCAACGGTCTATAGCCAGCTGGTCGAGTACTCGGTAGAAGGAACGCTCACGTGGCATCATGACGAGACAGCCGAAGCCGTCCGGATGCAGAGAGCGCCGATCGGGACGGTCATGAGCGGACTCGCGAATCAGTTTTCCGATCCCGAGCGGTCGTTGATCGTCGACACGGTCGGGTACGCAGGGATTGCCGGTCCCGATGGGCACGCGGCGGCAAATAACAATTTCTGGGTATGGGCGATTCCCGCGAATGCACCGGATCCCGACGCATCATTTCAGCTCATCAGCTGGCTTACGAGCCCCGACACCGAGAAGCAGATGACTCTGATGAACCAGCAGATCAGCGCGGTAACGTCAATCGCGAACGACCCGGAAGTTCTCGAGACTGCTCCGTTCCTGCCTGTCGTCATGGAAGTGCTCGCCAACGGACGGACGGATCCGGCCTCCGCGAACTTTCTGGATCTCCGCGAAGCGCTTATCGTTGGACTGTCTGAGATCGCATCGACAGATGTTGATCCTGCAGCGGTAATGCAGCGCATTCAGGATGAGTTTGCCGACGTCGATTTCTCGGAATAAGCCTTGTGGATATGGCCGCCGTCCGTCAGGACGGCGGCCATTCGAACACGATAACGCGCTTCTAAAGGTTGGCTGAGTAGTGATCAAGCAAAAGAGGTTCTATTGGTCGTTGGAGAA
>SKXQ01000076.1 GCA_007128315.1 Spirochaetaceae bacterium
CACCAGAATGGATCAACGAAACACGACGCTTTTACTACGCGCAACAGACATTCATCGACTATCAACTCGGCAGACTCTTCGGAGAGTTGAAGAGTCGTGATCTGTGGGATGATACGGCTGTGATGTTTCACTCCGACCACGGTAGCCCTGCTGCCGCCGAGGGGGCACTCGTCGCAACAGAGAATCCGCCGCGTATGGCACGGCGGCGCTCGGCCGTGATAGTCTGGTTGCCGTTATGCCGTGTTATCATCCGAATCTTCGCTACTACGACAACAGCTGGTGCATCCCGACCGACGAGCTGCTTTCTCCCGAGGTGTGCGTTTATGGCGGAACCGCCGCAGGCGTCGTTGCCGCGGTGACCGCCGCCGAAGAGGGCAAAAGCTGCGTACTGTTGCACCCTGGCCACATTCTCGGCGGCATGACCACCGGCGGATTAAGCTATACCGACCTCGGAAACGCGCACGCGATAGGCGGCTCGGCGAGACGCTTTTACGAGCGGCTTGGCAGCCACTATGGCAAAGAGATCGCCTGGACCTTCGAGCCACACGTTGCGGCCGAGGAGCTTTCGCGAATGCTCGCCGCATCGAAGGTGGAGGTGCGGCGGGGGTGCTTTCTCGCGAGTGTCACCCGCGACGGTGACGGATCGCACGCGACCGGCACCGGGCGCCGCAACGCCTCGGGCGGCACGCCCGGGCGCATTACCGAGATCGCCTGTACCAACGGGCTTCGGGTCGCCGCGCAGGTCTATATAGACGCAGGCTACGAGGGCGACCTCGCTGCTTCGGCCGAGGTGCCCTACACCGTCGGTCGCGAATCGCGCGACACGTACGACGAGCAGTACGCCGGGGTGCAGATTCACAAGAGCCACCAGTTCGATGTCGATGTCAGTCCGTTCGTCGAAGCTGGAAATCCTCAGTCGGGCTATCTGCCGAATGTGCGTCATACCGGTCTGGCGCGTCCAGAGGATGCCCCGATTGGAGCCGCCGACGCTTCGGTCCAGGCGTACAACTTTCGTGTCTGCATGACAAAGGCTCCCGAGCTCCGTATCCCGTTTCCGAAGCCGGCCGGCTACGAGCGGTCGCACTACGTTCTCGCGGAACGCTGGCTGCGGTCGACATCGGAGGACATCTTTCGCAAGTTCGATATGGTCACCGAAACCAAAACCGATACCAACAACCACGGCGCGGTATCGACCGACTTCATCGGTGGAAATCACGCCTTTCCGGAAGCCGACTTTGCGACTCGCGAGCTCATATTTCAGGAGCACGTCCTCTACCAGATGGGGTTGCACTGGTTCATGGCCAACGACCCGGCGGTGCCCGAAGAGATTCGAACACGGTACGCGGCGTGGGGACTTTCCAACGACGAGTTCACGGCGACCGGAAACTGGCCGCATCAACTCTATATCCGCGAGGCGCGAAGAATCCTCGGCGACGCGGTTGTCACCGAGCACGAGTGCATGGGTCGCCGTCGCTGCGACGATCCAATCGGTATGGCCGCGTATCAGATGGACTCTCACAACTGCAACCGGCGTTCGTTCGGCGGTCTCGTACGAAACGAAGGCGACGTTCAGGTCAAACTTCCGGCGCCGTATGGCATCTCCTACAAGGCGATCGTGCCGCCGGTCGGGTCGTGCACGAACCTCTACGTACCGGTCTGCCTGTCGGCGAGTCACATAGCATTCGGCTCGGTTCGCATGGAGCCGGTGTTTATGATACTTGCCGAATCGAGCGCCGTTGCCGCGTGTATGGCGGTCGACACCGGCCGCACGGTTCAGGAGATCGGCTACGGCGCGCTCGAAAAGAGGCTTCTCGAGCGGGGGCAGGTGCTGCGTACGGACATCGAAAATTCGGACCGGATTAACCCGTAGGCACAGTCCTGATCTTTACTGGCACAGGTGCCCGACACAAAGGGTGAGATTCGAAACCAGGCTCCATCCATGAAGGAAAGCGGTTCACCCCGCGCATTCGCTATGGGGTAAAACCAGGGACCATTTCTCCTCCCTTTTTTCGACGCAATACAGAACGCTCATTACGTCGTCTCGATGTCCACATGCTCGAACTCATCCGCCTCAGTATCGTAGATTCCGAAACTCGGTTCGCCGAAGCGGCCCATGATTTCGCCGGGGTTCGCCCAGAGCGTATTGTCGAAGCGGTGTACGTACTTTCTGTGGTCGTGGCCGCTGAAAACCGCGTCGTAGTCGCTGCTCTGCGCTATGGGTTTCGCAATTTCGGGATAATGGTTCAGGGCGATCACGCGGTGATCAGCGCTTATTTCGCCGAACTGCCCGTGCAGGGTCACGTGTTCGAAGCCCGACGCGATCCGTGCAAGCAGAAACTGATCCCCGTCGTTGTTCCCGAACACCACGTGTATGGACCCGGAAAACCCTTCGGCGAGCTGTTTCAGGGTAAAGGGAGCACAGAAATCGCCAAGAAAACACATGATCCGGGCGTCGCAGGACTGAAGCTGTTTCAGGGCTTTCTCGAGATTCCAGATGTTATCGTGTATGTCACTGAAAACGGCGATACGCATGTTTCAGTGTAAGGGGTCTTCCGCTGCTGCCGCAAGACAATCCGTCAGGTCGCCGGGGTCACGCCTGTACGTCGATGGTGTTTCCGAGGGCAGGATCCTGTATGGTTGCGGCAACCTGCATGCTGTCCGACATAAGACGTTCTATGCCGTCTCCCTGCTGCTCAGCAGTATCGAGGGCCATTCGCATGGTCGCAGCGGACGCCTCATTCTGAAGCTGAGCCTGCTGTAGGGATGTCTGTGCCTGTGCTATCTGCTGTACCATACCCGAAGTCTAACGAATGTCATGGAAGAATGCAAACTATAGCCGGTGAGGGGTTCTCAGGCATCAACGTCGATGATATGTCCGGTGTCGTCATCCTCAAAATACACTACCGTTTCGTCTGCCCCGGTATGCATGTCGTCGGGGTCTTCGGCGGCCCGACGCTCGGTATTGACACGGTTCTGAAAGAACACCGGGGTCTCGATGAGGGCCGGACCCAGCCCCGTGGTGCGGGTTCTTGACGTCGACAGGTCGTAGCGAGGAAGAATACGCTGCATGCTGACAGCGGAGATAGGCTCGATGCGCTCGAGGCGACCGTCGCTGTCACCGTATCCGGGGTAGAAATTGGATATGGGATAGGTCCAGAACGATGGTCGTCGGCGAGAACGGGATTTCTGACCGGTGGGACTGCGTTGTTCCATCTTAAGTACCCGCCTTGAACAGTATACCCGAAAACAGGTACACAAAGCTATCGGAGCAGGCATGCACGGCACCTATACAGTCTACAAACTCGACCATACCGGCAGGGAGAAATTGCATTATCCTGCTGAATTGCTCACGCGCGACGCGGAACACGGCCATATAGCCGTGTCGGCGATTTTCGCGCTGGATTCAGCCGATGCTGGAACCTTTGAACTGAGGAAAGGTGACCGCATGGTGGAGCATTTTTTCGGAAATCGCTATTACAACGTGTTTGAGGTTTCGTCCTCTGACGGTACGCTGAAGGGTTATTACTGCAACATCACACGCCCTGCAGTGGTTACCGACACGGAAATCAGGGCCGATGACCTCGCACTCGATATTTCGGTCAATCCGGCCGGCGAGCACATGATTCTCGATGCGGACGAATTCGATGCCCTTCCGCTTCCTGACCACGAGCGGACACGGGCCCTCTCGGCAGTGGAAACGCTTCTCGAGCTCATACGAGAAGCATCCTGGCCATTCGAGCGACTGCGCACGTCATGAGACGGTATACGCTCATCATCCTGTCGTTCATGTTCTGGCTTGCTCTGTCTCTCTTTGCCCTGCCCGGCGAGTACAGTGCGGGTATCCGCTTCATACCCGACGTGCAGACGGTCCTGCGGCCGAATGCCTTTTCCGGCGACCCGATGGAAGCCGATGAGACCTATGTGTTCGGGGGGTTTCCTTCTGTTCTGGATGATGATGCCGCCGATCATGATCTTTTCACGGATGACGGGCGGCGAATCGGCGTGTATCGCATCCTCTCCGAACGCGACGGGATCAGTATCGGGCAGCTTCCCCGAAACGAAACGGTACCGTTTGCAATGGTGGCGGCGAACGATGACGGCCCGGCGACCCTCTGGCTGGCGGATTTGAGCTACGGTACCCTGTACGTTGAACGTGACGGGGAACGGGTGCTGCTTGATATCGGGTATCTGTACGACTGGTACATCGCCGCGACCTCGGGTACCGGGAGCACTGGCGCGGGTTTCCTCCCCATGGCGGTGGAGAACGCCCGCTTCGACGATGTGTTTGGTGACTCCGTGATTGCGCTCTCGGTGCAGTTCCTCCCCGGCCTCGAACGCCTGTACTCCCACACGTCCCGGGCGACCATGCTGCTGAACATTGAACACGGATCCATGCTGCCGATTGCGGTTCTGATCCGCGAGCTTCGGTATCCGGATGGATTCGTGTACACGGCCCGGCACAGAATACGCGACGCAGACGGACGATTCGTCTCCCGCGCTGGGGACGAACACACCGGAGCGTCGCGTGCGGCGTTTATCGATGAGTTTGCCCTCTTCATGACCCCAATGGGTTCGTCCACGAGGTATCGACTTCAGATGCGAAGCTTTTTCCGCTCGGACGGCCCGTTCCAACCGACACAATCGGTGACACAACTCTGGCACGACACGTTCCCCCGGCTGTATACGGTCGGCAGCGAAGCGGCTGCGCTCCACGATTCACCCGGAGGCAGCACGCGCGACGTCCCTGCGCTCGAGGCCGAAGCGAGGGTTCGCGCGATAGAGGCGTATCATCGTATTGACGAACACACTGGTGCATCGGAACTGTGGTTTCGCGTACAGACCGCACAGGACGGTGCCGGTTGGGTACGCTCCGATCGGCTGAGCTCAGATTGAGGAGATTTCTCATGGAACGTTTTCTACGGATTGTCGAGATTCGCACCAAGGTGGTCAGCGTTTCCGCCCTTTTGCTCGGAACAGGATTCGCAGCATGGGAAGCTGGATCGTTCGATCTGACGCTTTTCGTGCTCATGGCTCTGGCGACCCTGCTCGTTGATATGGGAACGACAGCGTTCAACACATACTTTGACTACACCGGCGGCGTCGATACCGCTGCGCATAACAGGGAACAGGACAAGGTACTCGTGCACCAGAAAGACGTACATCCGCTTCAGGCTTTTCTCATCGGGGCGGCGTGTTTTGTCCTGGCCATGCCCGTAGGACTCGTTATCGGCTATCTCGCCGGCTGGGAGATCATCTTCGTCGGAGCAGCATGCATGGCGGTCGGGTATCTGTATAACGGCGGCCCCCTCCCCCTTTCACGAACCCCCCTCGGCGAACTCTTTGCGGGAGGCTTCCTCGGAGGAGGGCTTCTTCTCCTGAGTTACTACGTGCAGACGCAACGACTGAGTTTCCACAGCCTGCTCATCTCGATTCCTTCGTTGCTCCTGGTCGCGAGTATCCTCACGGTTAACAATACCTGCGATGTCGAAGGTGACCGGGTGGCGGGGAGAAAGACGCTGAGTATCGTGTTCGGCCCCTCGGTCGGTGCCGGGATAATCTATGCGCTCGGAGCAGTCAGTTTCAGCCTTCTTGCGGTCTACAGTGTTGCGGGTATCCTGCCGACCGTACCGGGGCTTGTCATGGTGGCAGTTATGACACCTCCGGTCTTTCTTCGGTACCGCCGCATGCACCGGCGAGGCTTCAGTCACGAGACAAAGGGACCTTCCATGGGGACTATCCTCTCGATATTCAAGCTCTATACAGCGGGGCTGATCGCAGTCCTCGCGATCGCGTTGATTGTCCCGTCCGTTTAGAAACGACCTTTACAGGAGATCCTGCACGCGCTCATACAGCAAGCGGGAGGCGCGGTTCGCCTCGGCGATCGCACTTCCGACCTCAGCGATATCATCGCGCACGCGGGAAAGATCCTGAGCTACGGTGTCGGTCGTGCGATCGAGTTGCTCGACCGTGACCCCGACCGAGGTGACTTCCTGCGTGACCCGACCCTGCTCTTCTTCAATGCGTCGTGACTGCTCCTGCACCTCGTGTGAGGCATTGGTGAGCAACTGCATTCCCTCGAGAATCTGCTGACCACCCGTTGTGAGTTCGGCCGCACTGTTCGAAATCTCAGCGAGGGCCTCGGCAAGGGCTCCGATTTCCACGTGCATCTCACTGAAGGTCTTCGAGGTCTCGGAAAAACGGCTGTTACTCCGCTCTATCGTTTCCATAAGGTCACGGACGCTCCTGCTGATCATGGTCGAGTTTTCCGAAGCAGACTCCGCGAGTTTGCGTATTTCCTCGGCGACGACACTGAACCCCCGTCCGGCTTCTCCTGCGTGAGCAGCCTCGATAGCAGCATTCATCGACAGCAGATCGGTCTGTGCCGCAATACCGCTGATGATACCATTGACCTCGAGCACGTCCTGCATTTTGTGGTTCGTTTCTTCGAAAACCTGCTCGGTTGCCGCCATGCTCTCTAGCCCCCGTTCCGCCCGGGCAACGAGCGTTTCTATGGCCTTGTTCTTGGTACGGGTAATTTCCTCCACAGACTGGAGACTGGCAAACATCTGGTGCACGGCTGCACTCGACTGCTCGATTGCACTCGCTTCATCGCTCACCTGGTTATTGAACACCTGAAGACTCCCCGCTATGGAACGGACCGAAGAAAGCGCGGTGGACAGACTCGTTCCGAGCTCCGACATGCTGCCCGAGAGGGCGCGTATTTCTTCGATGGAGGCATCGATCTTCCGTTCCGAATCGGAAAAACCTTCGGAAACGCGTTCGACAGTACCTGCATTCTCCCGGGTCGCCTCCATGACCTTCGAAAGCTCTTCGAGGCGCTTTACCGACACCGCGTGCTGCTCACCGATGTCGCGGACCATGTTCCGACCGACAATGTCGGTGCGTAGTGCAAAACCTGCGATAATGATGTACAGAACGAGGCTGCTGAACAGCGATCCGGCAGCCTCCGGAACCTGCGGCACCGCGACGGTGTAATAAAACACCAGATGAGCCGCGAAACCGAACAGTGCTGCAAACAGCAGATGCCAGGGCTTCCAGTTGATGGCAAGTACAAACAGAAGCGGTGTCACCATGTACAGAGCCGACATGAACGGCGCCGTCGTGTCGATGTTACTGGTATTAAAGAGAAGCATTGCCATGACCACCGGTGATCCTGTGATAGCCAGTGTCGAAGCGGCGGCGAACTTCCCGCGGTACAGAATAGCGATGACCATCACGAAAAGCAGAATCAGCACTCCGTGAAGCGGTAAGGTGGCGTAGTTGCCGCCGCGGAGCGAATTGAAGATGACCAGAGGCATCATGAGCAGCACCAGCACCGACGCAATCAGTACGTTCGGCGCCTTCCGGCGAAACTGCTCGTTCGTCTCATCTTCATATAACACATGCAGTCTGGTAATAGGACCCATAAATGGATAATACACAGAGAATAGAGCTCTCGTCGACTATGAGTTCATACAATTCGGTGTGATCGTATTGCATAAAGACCGTCCCAACGGTACATTTTTGTATGCGTAGAAGATACGTAGGAATTTTCCGTAGAAACCGCAACTAAAAGCTGCAATTATTTTCGGAACGCGTTTTTGGTGATATAATCAAGCAAGAGAGGTGTATGCCTATGGCTACCGCGAGTGACTCTGTTATGGACTTGAACGATGATTTTGGAGATGCCAGGCGTGATCTTTTCGCCAAGATCGCTCGCCTGTACTACATAGAAGACATGAACCAGCGTCAGATCGCAGAGCAGCTGAATATTTCGGTTGCAAGTGTTTCGCGGGCGCTGTCGAAGGCGAAAGACCTGAATATCGTACAGATTTCGATAGAAGAGACCCGCGAAGAGTTTCATCGCATCGAGATCGATCTCGAGCGACGATACAACATCCGCGAATGCATGGTTGGCGGCCGCTTCGACAGCAAGGACGACGTGTACGCTGATATGGCGTCGATGGCAACGGGGTTGCTGGCCCGCCTCCTGAAACGCGACGATGTGCTTGGCATCGGCTGGGGAAGCGATCTGCGCGGTCTCGCACAGAACATAGGAAGGGCGAGCGTCGGTCGCATCGATATTGTTCCCGTGGCAGGAGTCATTGAGCATCTCGGCGAAGCGGTACAACCGACGTCGATCGCGGCGCGTCTGCACGAGCATATTGACTCTGACGTACACAACGTCACGATCCCTGCAATGGCAGCCTCTGGCAGCGAGCGGAACAGCCTCCTGCGAAGCAGCGAGTTCAGTCCGGTACGCCGGCTGTGGAACCGACTTGACACCGTCATACTGAATGTTGAGTCACTCGACGGTAAAGGCGGCGGTTTCTACTCGGCTGAACAGCAGAAAGAACTCAAAGCTCTCGGAGGGGTATGTGTACTGAACGGGAGCGTTCTGGATGCGGATGGTCAGCTCATCGAAAACCCGTATGTAGACAGGATACTCTGTGTTGATATTGATGAAATCCGACACGTCCGCAACGTCGCTATCGTGGCAACGGGAGCTGCACAGGCGAAAGCTGTCAGATCGATCCTCGCGGCGGGTTTCGCACACGTGCTGATTATTGACATGAAGTGCGCCGAAGCTCTGTAAGACGGCGGAACAGACAGATAGATGACCGCTTGAACCGGGGTGTAGCACATACATCCCGGTTTTTTTATGCCCAAGCTTGACGATTTTCAGCGATGAAGTATCCTGTAGGAGAAGAGACCTTATGAGAAACCCTGAAGCGCGCATCCGGGATGCGCTTGAAGTAGCGAAGTTATATTACTATCACGGTCTGACCACCGAGAAGATTGCTAAGGAACGCGGTGTTTCGCGACCGAAAGTTTCGCGACTGTTGAACTTCGCTCGCGAGCAGGGGCTGGTGGAAATAACCATACACGATACCGAGCGCAACGTTGCGCCTCTGAGCGACGCTATCGTCGGACGCTTCCAGCTTCAGGCGGTTCACGTCGTATCGGTTCCTGAAGTCCTCGGCGAAGTGGTGTGGCTCGAACGAGTCGCCGAGTTTACTGCCAACTACCTGAACACCATCCTGTCGTCGGGAATGACCGTCGGCTGTGCCTGGGGAACGACAATCAGTGCGATTGCGCAGCGACTGATCCCCAAACCTGTACCGGATCTTCGTCTCGTGCAACTGAACGGGTCAGGCAACACCCACACCTACGATAACCGCTACGCCGCCCAGATCCTGCAGACCTTTGCTGATAACTACGGTGCCCGCGTATACCTGTTTCCCGTGCCGACGTTTTTCGACTTTCGGGAGACAAAGACCGCCATGTGGAAAGAACGGAGTATAAACCGCATTCTGGAAATGCAGCAGAACGCGGATATTCTGCTCTACAGCATCGGTGCAGTTTCCGGCGGTGTACCAAGTCACGTATACAGCGGTGAGTATCTCGAGGAACACGACCTCGGGGAGCTCCGCTCGGCTGGTGCCGTCGGCGATCTCGCGACAGTGTTCTACCGTGCAGACGGCACGTACGAGGACATTGCAATCAACGCCCGTTCGACCGGACCATCTCTTGACCTCTACAAGCGGGTCAAGCGCGCTGTGTGTGTTGTTTCCGGCCGCGCCAAAGTGGAAGGACTCCACGCGGCACTCGAGGCAGGATTTCTGAACGAGCTGATTATCGACGAGCCGACCGCCCGCATCCTGGTCGATCGGTTCCAGGAGACATGAGTTTTATGAGCAGACAGTATGTAATGGCGTTTGATGCTGGTACGACCAGCAACAGGGCGATTCTTTTTGATCACGCCGGAGAGATTCACGCGGTCGCTCAGCAGGAGTTCCCCCAGATTTATCCGAAACCGGGCTGGGTCGAGCATAACCCCATGGATATCTGGGCAACGCAGAGCGGCGTAGCGCGTCAGGTGCTCGAGCGGGCGGGAGTACGCCCCGATCAGGTGGCGGCAATAGGTATTACCAATCAGCGTGAGACCGTCGTTGTCTGGGATGCCGAATCGGGACGGCCGGTGCACAACGCCATCGTCTGGCAGGACCGGCGGACCGCCGGAATCTGCGACGATTTGCGCGAACAGGGCTGGGAAGACCACATCCGGGCGACAACAGGGCTGGTGATCGACGCGTACTTTTCGGCAACGAAGGTCAAGTGGATCCTCGACAATGTTGACGGTGTCAAGGAAAAGGCGGACTCAGGCAAGGTGCTCTTCGGTACGGTCGACACCTGGCTCATCTGGAATCTTACCCGCGGCGACGTGCACGTCACAGACTACTCGAACGCATCGAGAACCATGATGTTTGACATCAATACACTCGACTGGGACGACCGCATCCTGAATGAACTCGGGATTCCTCGCGCGATGCTTCCCTCCGTGAAGCCCTCGAGTACCATCTACGGCGTTACCGACGAACACACGTTTGGTGCTGCGAAAATTCCGGTCGCAGCGGCGATCGGCGACCAGCAGGGCGCGCTGTTCGGGCAGGCATGCTTCGAACGTGGAATGGCGAAAAATACGTACGGAACAGGCAGTTTCGTGCTCATGAATACCGGCACAGAGCGGATTGCCAGTAAGACCGGTCTGCTTACGACCATGGCATGGGGTATAGGCGACGATCCGGTCGAATATGCCCTGGAAGGCTCGATATTCGTTACCGGTGCCGCGGTGCAGTGGCTCCGGGACGAGCTGCATATTATAAATGATGCAAAGGATACCGAGTATTTCGCGCGTAAGGTCGAAGACAACGGCGGTATTTACCTCGTACCGGCCTTCGTCGGGCTCGGTGCCCCGCACTGGGACCCCTACGCCAGGGGAACGATCGTCGGTCTGAGCCGGGGCAGTAATCTGAGCCATATCGTTCGCGCCACTCTCGAGTCAATTGCATACCAGACCCGTGATGTCATCCGCTGTATGGAAGAGGATTCGGGCATAGTGACAAAAGAACTCAAAGTCGACGGTGGTGCGAGCGCGAACGATTTCCTCATGCAGTTCCAGTCGGACATGCTCGGCATCCCCGTTCTCCGACCTCGCATCATTGAGGCGACCGCACGCGGATCTGCCTTTCTCGCAGGGCTCGCAACGGGATTCTGGAAGGACCGGTCCGAAATCATGGAATCGTTTGATATCGACAGGCGCTTTGAACCGGAGCTGGATCAGGGTACGAGGGAGACCCTGTACCGCGGCTGGCAACGCGCAGTCGAGAAATCGAAAGGATGGATCGACGCCGAATAATGCGCATACACCGCCTGTTTTTCATCGTTGTCGTTACGGTGTTCGCGTCGTTCATGTCGACCGCTTCAGAGTCCAGTCTTCTCACACGCGCTATAGAGCACTTCTATCAGGGTGACATCCCCTCCTCCATACGGTTGTTCGAGCGTGCCGCCGACAGCACGGCTGCCACCGGGGAAGAAATACGGGCCGCACGGGAGTCCCTGGCTCGGCTGTACCGCACGATCGGGCGCTACGACGACGCACTTGCACTGCTCGCAGCCGACGTTCCTGATCGAGTCATCATCCTGCAGCAGGCAGGACGGTACCAGGAGGCCATCTCTGCATACGAAAACATTCGCCTGTCGAATACCGACATTCCCGGCGCCGCCCTTTCAGCAGCACGCGCTGCTGAGAGTCTCGGCGAGTACGATGCAGCCGAGGCGTTTCTGCAGCCAGTGTTTCGCGAATCACCGGTTCCCGCGCTGGCGTATCAGACCCTCGGTGACCTGCATCTGGCAAGACAGCAGTATGAAGAAGCCGTTGACGCATACAGGACCTCCCGGCGCCTTGAACCGAACCTCACCGCGACACTGTTTACCGAAGCCAGGGCGCTGTACGAGCTCGGTCGGTTCGCCGAAGCCCGATCGCTTCTACAGCGGGCGCGATCAGCCCGACCTCACGAGCACCGAATCGCGACGCTTCTTTCGCGCGTGGAAGCCCTTGCACCGGAACTGAATGTGGCCGAAGAACGCGAACGGGTCGCACGTCGTGAAACACGCGACGCTCCGCGCGTTCGCGATTTTCCCACTGATGTAGCTACTGTCCCGACCATCCGGATCGGACTGATAGAAGCGGTTAACGAGGTCTGGCTCAAAACTGGCAGCGAATGGCACATAGCCGGGGAACCGGACATACAAGGCTCCCGCGGTGACATTATTCAGCTTCTGTCCTCGTCTACTGACATTCGCGTCCGTGTAAATGACGCGGAGGTAAACCACACTCGGAGAGACGGCGACTGGATCAGCATCGAACAGAGTGATGAGCGCGCTACGCTGCTGCTCTTTGATCTGGAACACTCCGCCGGCCAGTTCTCCGCCGGAATTGAGGATCGTGCGTATCGCGGAACCCTCTCATTCGGGCGACCTCCCGGAGCCGGTCCGGTCGGTTTTACCGTCGTAAATGAACTTGATGTGGAGTCATACCTGTACTCTGTCGTTCCATCCGAGATGCCCGCGTGGTGGCCCGATGCTGCCCTCGAGGCACAAGCGATAGCCGCGCGAAGCTATACATTTGCAGCAAGCCGCAGTCGCTATCAGACCCGCGGGTTTGACCTGCTCGGTTCCGTCGCCAGCGCGTTTTACCGGGGCGTCGGCGGTGAGTCCCCACGGACCACCCGGGCGGTTAATGCTACCCGTGGGCAGGTTCTGCGCACCGGAGACGGAGCAATGCTATCCGCAGTGTACTCTGCCAACAACGCCGGACACACCGACAGCGCCGTCGATGTATGGGGATACGCGTCACCCCTGGTCGGTGTGGCAGATCCACAGCTTGGAGGCAATGTGTGGTACCGAAGCCCATCAGACCTCACCGCCTGGATACACGCGCGGCCCGAGACGTACAGCTCGGTAGCCCCCTTTTCGTACTGGAACGCGTACCGGTGGGAGTTACACGTCGATGTCGATGATCTGACCCGTCGGAATCCCGGCATCGGTCGGGTAACGGCGCTGATACCGGAGGGACGAAGCCCCGCAGGCCGCGTGAGGCACGTACGTCTTATCGGTACAGATGGAAGCCGGACCGTGTCAGGAGACGCGATACGAAGCAGGCTTGGCGGTCTTCGGAGCAATCTCTTTATGGTAGAACCCGTGTACAACGCCGATGGCCGGACGACCCGATTTGTTTTTTCGGGGGCCGGCTGGGGACACGGCGTCGGCATGGACCAGACCGGAGCCGCGGGCATGGCACAGCATGGTTTTACATCCTCACAGATTCTCGGTCATTACTACCCCCTCGCCGGGATTTCAGTGTACTATTAACCCGGAAATGGGGGTAAAGCCAGGCATGAAAGGGCTCATTCTTTTTGTTCTTTTGGGGTTTGTAATACCACATATACACGCTCAGGACGCTGCTTTTGTCGAGCAGTTAATCTCGCAGCAAAGTCTTGAAATCGGTCAGGCAGCATTCCTCCTGTACCGGTCAGCCATTGCAGACAACCCTCCACAAAACATTGATGACTCAATGGAACTTCTTAGACAGCGTCACAGGCGATTTCGCAACAGTGAAGCCTCCGATGTAATACGGCTCGCTGACTTCTCGCTTATCGCGCTGAATGCATTTCACGTGCCCGGAGGTCTCATGTACACGCTGACAGACTTTCCCCGTTACGCGTACCGGGAAGCAGTGTATCGCAGGCTTATTCAGGGCCGTGCCTCGCCGCAGGAATCACTCAGCGGCGATCGCGCGTTCCGGGTTGTGCACAGGCTGCTTTCACAGTTCCCGCCGACGGTGTTTGAGGATACCGAACGTATCCGGGCAAGCATCAGAGATATGCAGGAGCAGATTAACAACTTCGGGCTGCGCGTCTTTGATCCCCGATCGTTTTCGCGCGGTACGAGCATTCTAGAGCAGGCGGACGCACGACGCGAAACATACCCTGCCGAGGCCTTCCAGGACTATGAACGGGCGGAAACGGAGTTCCGGACCGTTGTTAACGCAGGATTTCCAGTCGTAATAGAGGATAAGCGTCGTACAGCGATCGGTGCACGGGCGGAAGCTGTTTCGGAACGCGCCGAAACCTCGCTACCCGAGGAGTTCAGTCGACTTGAGTCCCTGCTCGCCGAAACGGAGGTCTTGCGGCGGCAGGGTCTCTTTGCCCGCGCATACACACAGTACGAAGATCTGACACAGCGCTTTCTCGCGCTCGCTTCGATTACACGCGAGCTGCGCGAAGAGGCCGAGCGAGCCGTTGACGATGCTGAAACGCGCCTGCAGGAGATCCGCGACGAAGAATAAGCGTCCGAAACCCGATGTCAGTCGAGCTCCGGTAGAATCCTGAGCACTGCGCGGGTAACCGGAGCCGAAAGCGGTTCGTCATCCTCCTGCAATGCGGGGGGAAGATCATCGTCTTCAGGTTCCGTCTGACTGACACGGGTGCTCACCGTGGCAGCCGCACGACGCTCCGCGACAGGGCTGCGGGGAACTTCGTTTCCGACAACAGAACTCTGCTGCCCAGCCTGAACAGCGATGCGCTGTCCGAATACGTTGATGATTTCAACGATCCCTTCGTCGACCGAAAGATTCTGCCCGTCGAACTCAAATGATGTTCCCCGGACAGACGCCGTTGCAGTCGGTCCGCGAAGCTGAAAGTCGAATTGCCGGCCGGACGCGCTTCGAACTTCGCCGCGGACCCGCCCGATCTCCAGATCCATATCGGTCGTTACGATATTCTCGCGCTCAAACAGCTCCTGTATCGTCAGCCGCGAAAGCGCCCGAATGCGTATAACCGTCTCTTCAATATCGATTGCAGCCGACGACCCGAACCCGGTTGAAATGCGGGTTCCCGCGGTCACGGTCTGGCCCACTTCGGCAGTCTCCCATAATCCGCCCGGCTGCTGTATCTCCACCGAGCCACGCACCTGGCTGATCACTGCGCGGTCTATACCCTGAGAAAATAGATGCGGAGTAGCCAAAAAAACAAATACACATACGATCAAAATAAGTTCTCGGGAACGTTGCATGGAAAAATCTCCTTCTTCACACCGGACCGGGTCAGAACGACAGGGCAAACTGCAGTCTACCGGAAAGAACCGGTGAACTCACCGTAAGACCGGATCCCGGTAAATACGCGAAAACCGAAGCGAGTAGCGAGAGGTCCGAAACTGGTCGATACCTCAGCGAAAGCCCGCTATCGAGCCCAAGATACACGGATTCAGTGTCATCGTTCACCAGTTCGCTGATCTGTGTTCTGCCGAGTCTGAATATACCACGTGAATCGAGAACAATCTGCAATCCCGACAGGGCGCCGGCTATGAACGGTCGGGTGGCCCAGGATGCTGAGAACTGGGTATGCCCGGCTGCCGGAACCGGTTCGACGCGTCCAAGTGTCAGCGGGGTAACCGGGCGGTAATCGGAAAGCCCCGTCGCCTCACTGCTCGCTGCAATCCACGCAAAGGTCAGGATGTTGCGCGTATCGGCTCCCGGGTAGTACTCGAGAAATGCCTCAGCAAGAATGGAAAACTCGATCTCGGATAAGATCGGTTCCGGAAATGCGGCACCGGTTCCAACAATCGCCGACGCATTGAGAACAAGCAAATCACTGATCGGTGTTTCGGAATAGACGGTGAGAAATGCCGAGTGATACGACGGACCGGCATTCAGGTCCGCGGGAGGCATTACGTTCGGCAGGTCCCATTGAGTGAAAAGCTCCACACCCCATTCGGATCCGCGCTCGTTCCGACGCCCGTAGCCACTGCGTGTAAGAAGCCTGCCCGGACCAAAGACAGCATCATCCGCCGTCGAGGCCTGTAAGAGTGCGTCTTCGCTCGTAAGGAGAATGCGTGAGCTCGGTAGAAGCACCAGGCCGGTATAACCGGCGTCCATGCGGAAAATGCTGCTACCAAAATCGCCACGGATGCGCAATCCGTCTGCCGGGTGAACTGCAATTCGACCCGTACGATCGCGGAACGAATATCGTCCCAGACGGTACACGGCGAGCCCACCGAAGACATCGGGACTCTGCACTTCGACGTAGAGTTGCTCGAGATCGATCAGGTACTCACCGTCGAGAAATGCGTCCGGCCCGGGGGTATACTCGGCAAATGCGAGAACGCGAATACGACCCTGGTCGCCCAGAAGCGTATTTGCTCCAAACGAAGCCCGGAATCTCTGCGTAAACGAATAATCACTGTCAACTGGAATCCAGCGAAGCCCTGAGGAGCTGCTGACCACCAGCTCGAAACCTGCCTGCTGCGCTACGACTGCAGTTATCTGCACGCATGCAAGTGCAAAAACAAGGAATATCCTGACATAGCGCGTGTGCATAGATTGCCCCCCAGACAGAAACGGATAAATCCTTTTATCACGCTTCCCGATCAGGGGCAAGTCACGTCATTCTACCGGGATTACTGGGGAAAAGCGGAAAGAAGCTTCTGCATCTGCGCCCAGCGTTTCTCACCGACCTGATCGACCACACGACCGTAGGCGTTTTTCCAGTTCCGGAGTCCTTCCTTCACCGCAGTCACACCTTTCCGGCTCAGCGAGTACCGCTGTGTGCGTTTGTCCTTGCCCTGTTTGCTTGTAACATAGCCTTTCTGCTCCAGGGTATCCACGATGCGGCTGACCGTGCTGGGGTCCGATCCGATCTGACTGGCGAGTTCCGAGCAACCCGGCCCGTCGAGCATTTTTATGTGTGCCAGTATCTGAAACTGTGCGTTGGTGACTTTTCCACCACGAAACTCTTCCTCGAAAATACGGCTGATCGATTTATAGACCTTTCCGATGCGACTTGCCGGACACACCGATGCAACCGAAGCAAGGTCTTCGAGTAGCTCATCGACTGCCTGTTCGTGGACTAAAATGTTCGTACTCATACTCTTTTTTCCTTATACTAATAAGAATACTTCCGACCGGAGAGATAGTCGACAGTCGTATCCCGCTTCGGACTGCAACTAATCAATAAAGTTTGCGGAAGCGTTTGCCCGTAGGATATTGCATACGATTGAGAGAAGAAACACGTCCGTGATTACGTGCAGTTAAAACCGTATACAGGAGCGGCCCCGTGAAACATCTGGTACTTGTCGGCGCCGGACATACGCATATACACATATTACGAAACGCAGAAACACTGACTTACCCGGGAGCCCGGATCACGATTGTTACGCCGGAAGCGGGGCATCCCTACTCAGGTATGGGCCCCGGTCTTCTGGGTGGCAGTTACCGCTGGGACGAAGTGTGCATTCCCGTGCAGGAGCTGGCGGCACGGGCCGGTGTTTCGTTTCTCCGGACATCCGTACGCTCGGTCGATGCTGATGCCCGGCTTCTCACACTCGAGGATGGCCGAAGACTCGAATACGATATCCTGTCGATCAATATCGGAAGTGACGTAGTTCAGACAGCATCCCTGCAAGACCAGCGAGTATACCCGGTCAAACCGATCGCAAACCTTGCCCGCCTGAAGTCGGACCTTCTGTCGACGGGGTCAGCGTCTGCGGCCGACGCAGCGCAACCATCGACGACCCGGGTCGCGGTCGTCGGGGGAGGCCCCGCGGGCGTCGAGTGCGCCGGAAACATCGCGTATCTTCTACACACACACGGATCCGAAGCATGCGAAGTGACGTTGTACTCACGGTCGGAGACACTTGCCCGCATGACCCCGCAACGCAGTCTCTGGATCGAGACCTTTCTGCACAACCGCAAGATCGCAGTTCGACGCGAAGCGGTGACGTCCTCAGACGACATTGATGCCGATTTCGTCGTTCTCGCCTCAGGAACACATCCTCCCGACGCACTCAGAGACTTCGGTCTCCCGTCTGGTCCGGGTGGAGGCATTGCGGTCAACGAGTACCTGCAGAGCGTAGACTATCCGAACGTCTTTGCGGTTGGTGACTGCGCCGATTTTGTTCGGGAACCACTCGACCGGGTGGGGGTCTACGCGGTACGGATGCAGCCGGTACTGTTCAACAATGTGCACGCCCTTCTTCGGGGCAGGACGGAAGACATCCGTCAGTTTAAACGTACCGGACCATACCTCGCAGGAGTCAACCTTGGCTTCGGGCAGGGCCTGCTCTACCGGGGAAGATGGGACGTACGAGGTCGGGCAGCCTTTCGACTGAAGGATTTCATCGATCGCCGCTTCATGAAACGATACCTGCTTTGACCGCTTCGGAGAAAACGCATTCGTGAGGTTGAGCGCCTCAGTAAAGCCCTGACCCGAAGCGACCGCGGGAGAACGACGATCAGCCACCGGCCGGTCCAGGACAGGACTCAGCCGGGCGGCGGCGGCATCCGTGATCGGTCAAGTCTGATAACACCCAGCAGCGACACAATTACGACAGCCCCGCCAAGGATCGCCAGAAGCCCCGGTATCTCCGAGAAGAGCATTGCCGCGAGTACCGTGGCGAACAACGGTTCAAGGAGAATAGATGCTGACACGAAACTGGCTGCCAGGTACTTGAGCCCCCAGTTGAATATGCTGTGACCGAGTACCGTGCAGAAGAAGGCCAGAGCCAGGAATATCACAAATTCCCGTAAAGCGTAGCCCGCCAGCGGGATCGACGCGATACGAGTAAAAACCAGCAGGAAGAGCGTTGTGCTCACGTAGACGCTGAAGTTGTACGTTACCGCACCGACGGTCCTGCGCATGGCCCGGCCAATAAGCATATAACCGGATACCGCCGCCGCACCGGCGACCGCGAGGAGGTTGCCGGTCATAGCGCCCGGATCCGCGCCGGCATCCGGAACACTGAGAATGACACTCCCTGCGATTGCAGCAAGGATGCAGGCGAATACCGCCGGTCTCACCGACTCACGCAGAAAAAGAACGCTCCCGGTCGCAACAAAGATCGGGTGCAGGGAGACGAGGACCACCGCGCTTGCCACACTCGTGTACTGGAGACTGGTGATCCACGTCGCGAAGTGCAGCGCCAGAAAAAGCCCGCTGAGAACAAGCAGCAACACCACTCGCAGCGGGTGCCGGCTCGAAGGAGCCCCGCCCCGGGAATGAAGGGCAGCGCGGCGACGCAGGCCGAGCAGGTAGCTCGGGAGCAGCATGGCAGACGTGAACAGCATGCGGTAGAAGGCGATCACAAGAGGAGGTGCGTCCGAGAGACGAATGAAGATCGCGGAAAGCGAAGCGAATAATACCCCCGCGACAAGGACAGGACGTGCATGATGAGACATATTCATCCTGTTTCTCCGCAGGACTCAACACAGTTCAGCGTCAGTCCGGGTAACGCCACCTCGAGAAGGCCCCACAGATCAGGAAGCAGACGATCAAGGATCATTCGGGACTCCAACGGAAGATACACGTGGCGATCCCCGTGCTGGTCATCGTAACACTGAAGCGTGGGAAACTCGCACCACCGGTCCTGCAGGATGTCGAGCAGGCGCTGTGCAGGGACTCCGAAGCGACGGTGCAGGAGCGAAAGATTCACTCCGCTTCGCGTGCGCAGCCCGTTCATGAAATGCTCGAAAAGATGATCCGTCAGAGAGAGAACTTCTATTGCGGGTCGATACGTTCCGTGCTTCCACTGCTGGTAGCGAAACACATCCTCGCCGGTCAGGCGCAAAGGCACACACCCGCGTTCGTCACCGCTCGCCCTTGCGTATACCATTCCAACTGCCCCGGGGCCGATGCCCAGGTAGGGATTCAGATTCCAGTACGCCGCATTGTGGACAGACTCCTGTCCCGGACACGCATAGTTGGAAACCTCGTAGGACTCGAGCCCGGCACGCTGTATCGTGGCCGACGCCGCATCCCAGAGGTCTTCGTGAACGTCGTGTGAGGGCATCGAAAGCCGTCCGTCGATAATCTGCTGATGAAGCACCGTATCTTCCTCGACGGTCAGACCGTAAAGTGAAATATGCTCAACACCCCGGCACAGCAGTTCGCCCAGATCCTCCTGCAGACTTCTCACAGTCTGACCCGGCGTTCCCACGATTACGTCCACACTCAGACGGCCTTCGAAATGGCGCCTGAGATACTCGAGTGCATGCAGGGCGGTCGCTCTATCGCTTCGGCGGCCCAGGACCGCGAGCTCATTGTCTCGAAGACTCTGCACACCCATGCTGATCCTGTCGATGACCGAAGCGTTGAGTACCGAGACCAGGGCCGGGTTGACCGACTCGGGATTGACTTCAACAGTCGCCTCCCGCAGCCTACCCTCCACACGGAACGTCCCGGTCAATGCCTCGAGAAAGAACGCGAGTTTCTCAGCCGGGATGACACTTGGGGTGCCTCCGCCTATATAGAGCGTGTCGACGGCTGGTGCTCCCAGAAGTTCGTGCCAGAACGCCGACTCGGATATCATTCCCTCCAGCGTCTCGTCGAGAACTCTCGGCGGATACCCGGTTTCGAGGTAAAACGCGCAATAGTGACACCGTGTCCTGCAGAAAGGCACGTGTACATACACCGAAACCCTTGTATGTCGGACCGGATCAAACCCTGCGTCTCCGAGCGCGTGCCGTATGTGCGTTGTCGAATCATGCATACATTATACCGGTGGGCAGACATGAGGAGGTGCGTCTGCTCGATACAGCAACTGTCCGTCCCGCATTACTTCGGCCTGCGTGGCGACTTCGGGCAGATCGAGACCGAGCTCCGTACAGGTCCGGATCCAGGCGTCGGGTAGACCTGCGCGCACCGTCAGGACGCTCCCGGAGTACGGCAGGGTGAACTCCAGCCTGAACGCGCGAAGGTACATCCGCCCGCACCCAGGCATGCCCGACACGACCTGGTTATACGAGCGGTCACCGTGACGAGTGTCGCCAATGACGGGGTGAGCGATAGACTGCAGATGACGCCTGGCCTGATGCCGACGTCCGGTTAGCAGGGTAACACGCAGCAGGCTGAACCAGGACTCCTCATAGTCGCCGACGGGAATGGAAACCACACTGCGCGAGAGCGTCTGATACCGGGTAAAGGAGGCAGATGGCTCGTGGCCCTCGCCACGTACAAGGGAACGTTCGATCAGCCCTTCATCCGGAGCATGGCCGCGAACAATGGCAAGATACTCCTTTGTGATTTCCGATTCTCGCAACAGTGCGGAAATGAGCCCGGCAGTTTCCTTGTCCAGGGCGAAGAGCATGATGCCGCTGGTTCCCCGATCGAGCCGGTGAACGACCTGGACTTTCCGGTGCAGCAACCCCGAGAGCGTATTAACGCAGTTCGGAGCGTGTCTGTCATACTGGTTGGGGTGGACGATCATACCCGCAGGCTTGTCCACGACAACAAGACGCCCGTCCTGCCAGAGTACGGGAATCCGGTAATGAGAGCCCTGTATCATCGGGGTATCATGTGTATCGGGCATTCGGTTCACACCTGACCGAGACTCAGATCGCCATGTATCTTGAAGACGCGCCCGTCGCGGGTCACCTCCAGGCGACGACCAGGAAACTCTCGAGGGAGCAGCTTGCGTATCATCGCTGCTGCATCGTCGTCAATCTGATCCTCCACGTCGTCGGGTACACGGTCAAGCGTAGCGATCTCGATGCTGAGCACGTAGCCACGTCCGAACTGCGAACCGTAACCTGCAGAGAAGCTCGCGCCGACGTTAAAGAGCCCGGAGTGCTCCTTGTTGCTGGTCGCCCCATGTGGCGGCCGGGCGGGATGAAGATCGTACAGGGACCCATAGCGCTCCTCGAGGTAGTCATCGACCTCATCAAAAACGCGCTTGAGCCGATCCTGAAAATCTTTGGTATGCGGATGCCGAATGGACATACTACCGTTCTACCCCGCAACGTCCAGATACATCATGAAAAAGTGGCTCGCCGCGCCGAGCAGAACGAAAATATGCCATATCTCATGAAAACCGAACACACCGGGGTACGGATCGGGTTTCCTGACGGCGTAGATCACGGCGCCGACCGAATAGGAAATACCTCCTGACAGAAGCCAGAATACACCGGTGTCCGAGAGCGACTGCAGTACGGGTCGGATGCCAATCAATGCCAGCCATCCGATGATCAGGTAGACGCCCGCGGTGAGCCATCGTGGTGCGTTCAGCCAGAACAACTTGATGATGATTCCGGCAACGGCGAGTCCCCAGACAACCCCGAAGAGACTCCAGCCCCAGCCGGGAAACTGCGGTTGAAGGGAAACGAGCGTAACCGGCGTGTAGGTCGAGGCAATAAGAACATAGATCGATACGTGGTCGAACTTCCGGAGCCTTCGCAGGGTCCGCTCAGAACCCCTCGACGCGTGATACAGGGCACTCGCGGTGAACAGCATGATCATACCCGCGCCGTAGACCGAAAAACTGATGATCTGTACGGTATTCCCGTAGCCCTTCAGAATCAGAAGCGCCAGACCTGCAATTCCGAGAACAGCTCCGAACGCATGGGTCAGCGCATTGACTGGCTCACGAAAAAACGACTGCTTTACTGCACGAACAGATGCCGATCTTGACATTGTACAGAGTCCTTACGGGTATGAATGTGATTCCGGGATAGAATCCGGAGCAGACAGTCCTGCTCCGGACGGATGGCGCAGGGTAATGGTTCAGTCTTCAAAGACAAACTTGTCTACGGCGCCAAGATGACCAAAGGCGTCGACGAGACGCTTTACAACCTGCTTTTCTCCAAGATGCATCCATCCCCGGGGATCGATCTTCTTTTTATTCGGCTTGTCGGGACCTTCCGGGTTACCGATCTGCGAATGCAGATAGCCGTCGTTTTCATCCATGTACTTCTTGATCGGCTGGGTAAACGCCCACTGTGTATCGGTATCGATGTTGAACTTCACGACACCGTAGGAAACTGCCTCGGTGATCTCTTCTTCGGTTGAGCCGGAACCCCCGTGGAAAACCAGCGCGAGCGGTTTCTCGGGGAGATCATGAACTTCTGAAACCTTGTCCTGTGAGGCTTTGAGTATCTCCGGTTTCAGCTTCACGTTACCGGGCTTGTACACACCGTGGGTATTTCCAAATGCGGCGGCTACCGTAAACTGACCGAGATCCTTCAGCGCTTCGTACGCGGCGAGCACCTCTTCGGGCTGGGTATACAGCCGTGATGCGTCAACGCTGCTGTTATCGACGCCGTCTTCTTCTCCGCCCGTGACACCGAGCTCGAGCTCAAGCTGCATATCAATCGCGGCGAGCTTCTTCATGTAGTCCCTGCAGGTCGCCAGGTTCTCTTCCAGCGGCTCCTCACTCAGGTCGAGCATGTGAGAACTGAACAGAGGGGCACCGGTTTCCTGGTGGAACCTGGCGCCTTCTTCCAGAAGACCATCGATCCAGGGCAACAGCTTTCGCGCTGCGTGATCGGTATGGAGGACGACGGCAACGCCGTAGATCCTGCTGAGAATGTGGACGTGACGTGCACCGGCGACTCCACCGGCAACCGCTGCACGCTCGTCACTGTTGTCCAGGAACTTGCCCGCGTTGAAATGAGCACCACCGTTGGAGAACTGTATTATGATCGGGGCATTTGCTTCTCTGGCCGCCTGCATCGCCGCGTTGAGACTGCTCGAACCGATGACGTTATACGCCGGGAGCGCGCATTTTGCTTCGCGGCAATAGGCATACAGGTCTACCAGATCCTGTCCGGTAACAACACCGGGTTTGAGTTTAAGTTTCGAACCTTGTCTGTTCATGTGGATAACTCCTTCGTTTCGATTGATATAATTGACGAAACCAAGGTTATCATATTTCCGGTACTGTTCACCACCCTGTTGACGGCGTCGGACGATAGCTTGCCCCGATACACGTCACGGATGTATTTTTTACCCCATGACGCTACACATTCCAGCCACCAATCCCGGTCCGCATTCCGCCGAACACGCTGTTCGAACCGGTGTCGCCCCATCGGATGCGCGAGGAGCTCTGGTCATGGTGCATGGACGGGGCGCGATTGCCGAAAGCATCCTTGGCCTGCTGGCCGAGCTGGTAAGTGATGATCTTCACGTAGTCGCACCGCAGGCGAACGGAAACACCTGGTATCCCTATAGTTTCCTCGAGGATATCTCCTCCAATGAGCCCTGCGTGTCGTCCGCGCTTGCTACCATGGACGAAGTCACCGAGAGCATCGTACAGGCAGGTATACCTGCCGAACGCATCTGCTTTCTCGGTTTCAGCCAGGGGGCCTGCCTTGCGAGTGAGTACGTTGCGCGCAGACCACGACGCTACGGTGGACTGTTCGCCCTGAGCGGAGGGCTGATCGGGCCGCCTGGAACACCCCGGGACTATCCCGGAAGCCTGGGTGGCACGCCGGCGTTTCTCGGGTGCAGCGACCAGGATATACACATTCCGAAAGAACGCGTAACCGAGTCGGCTGACACGCTTGAGGCCATGGGCGCCGACGTGACGTGTCGACTGTATCCGGGGATGGGTCATCGTATAGACAAGGATGAGATAGATTTTATCAATCAGGTTCTTCAAAACGTTGGCCGGGATCGCTGAGTCTGAAGAACTCCTGCAGCGGCGGCAGATCGGACGCGAGAGCCTGGTTGAGAGAACCCTCGAATACTGCCTTACCAGAGTCGAGAAACAGCATACGGTCGGCGATGCGCTTGATGCTCGTGAGTTCGTGAGTAACAATCACAACCGTAATCCTGAGCTTGCGACTCAGACTTACGATCAGCTCGTCGAGTGAAGCCGCGGTGACCGGGTCGAGCCCTGCGCTCGGCTCATCGAAGAACACGATTTCGGGATCGAGTGCGAGCGTGCGGGCCAGCGCGGCGCGTTTTCGCATGCCGCCTGAAAGCTCGGATGGCATAGAGTTCTCTGCACCCTCAAGCTCCACGAGCTCCAGCTTTCTGGACACCACGCGCTCAATGAGCTTCAAAGGCATGCGTGTGTGCTGTTCCAGCGGTACCGCCACGTTTTCCGCCACGGTATAGCTTTGTATCAGTGCCCCGCTCTGAAACAGCACTCCCATGCGCGGACGCAGCTCCATGAGCTCTTCCTGGCTTAAGTGGGAAATATCCTGACCAAAAAACTCGATACGACCGGAACTCGGTTCGTTCAATCGCAGCGCGTTGCGTAGCAGAGTCGTTTTACCGCAGCCGCTTCGACCCGCAATTACCGTGATCTTCCCGGGAGGAAACGACGCATTCACGCCGTAGAGAACCTGCTTACCCTTGTAATGGCAATCAAGATCGTGGATTGCCATGACCGGTTGTTTTGCGTCGCTCATGGAAATCCCCTACAGCACATACACGAGACTGAATACGACATTCAGGATGACGACGACAAATGTGGTCGTTACGACGGCGTTCGTCGTCGCCTTCCCTACCTCTACTGCACCGCCCTCGACATTCGTTCCTGAATACACCGCTATGGCGGCAATCGCCCAACCGAAAAGGAGCGATTTTATGAGAAGCAACAGCCCATCTTCTACCGAAAGGATATTCAGGCTGCGATCGATATACGTCCGGGCCGGTTGTCCCGCAACAAACACAGAGACGACAAGTCCGCTGAAAATACCGATGACCGCACTCAAAAATGCAAGCATGGGCATGACGACCGTCATGGCAATGAATTTCGGGCCCACCACGTATTCGTACGGGCGGATTCCCATCGCGCGCAGCGCGTCGATTTCGTTTGTGACCTGCATGGTGCCGATTTCACTGGCCATCGCCGAGCCGGTGCGTCCGGTCACGATAATGGCCGTGAGAAGCGGTGCGAGCTCACGGAACATCGCGAGCGCCATGAGATCAGCGATAAACGGTGTCCCGCCGAACTGCTCAAGCTGCACGGCCCCCTGAAGCGCCAGGATAAACCCGATAATGAACGACAGAAGCCCGACAATGGGAACACCGCGCGCACCGATCTGGACAATCTGTTCGGAGATCGCTCCCTTACGATGTCGTGCGGGTATAAAAAGCGACATTGCCGATGCAGCAAAGACTTCTCCCGCCACAAGAAGACCTTCGGTGAGCATGTGAAAGATCGCATACAGACCTGAACCGATCCCGTCGCTGAAAAAACCTCGTGGGGGTTCGGTGGGCATGACCTCCAGAGGCTTGTCCGCGAAGGTGTTAATGACATCCTCGACCGCGGATGATGCACGAATGACCGGAAGGGGCTTTCGATAACCACCGTCACGCAGCGTTTCGATGAGTCCAAGACCGCAACTGTCAACGCGACTGACACCCGACAGATCGACGCTTTTCAGAGCGAGCAGCTGTCGCCTCCGGATTCTGCCGAGCCTCCGGGCAATCGCCGGCACGGTGTTCAGAGTAAGTTTTCCTTCCAGATACAGAACATTGTGCTCAATGCGCATTGGTACCTACTGGCCAGCGAAATGATCCCGGATTCGCTGATCGAACTCCGCCACGGCCTCCAGAAGAAGCGCATTTGCACCCCACGCGTACGCGACAAGGTCACCTGCTTCCAGAGCCTCGTTCCGGCGGAACTCTTCCCGTACGAGCACCTGGCCATCAGGACGACGCAGCTTGAATACGATCTCGGCACGCGCTTCGGGAGTGTCACAACAGAGAAACTCGAGGCGCCGTATCGCGGAGTAAATCTCGAAATCCGCCGGAAGGGGACTGAACTCACCGATGACCTCGCTGAAGGTTCCGGCATCGTGTACGTACCGTTCGATAAACTCCTGCAGCGTATCGACAAGATCGATCGCCCACATATCGTCGGTCAGATACTGAAACCGCGGTGATCCGTCCCTGACCACAATCTGTCGCCGATTATACGCGGACGACACATTCGGTTCGAACACGCGGACGACTCCGAGTTCTACAGCTTCGACCGTCGCTTCGGGAGCGCTGTACTCGAGGGCGTAGTAATACGAGGCTCGTGAGGGAAATATGGTACACGAACTGGACAAAATGACCGCGGCGCCAAGCAGGAGCGTCCGCACAAAAAGCTTTTTCCTTTTGTTATACATCATCGTAAGCTCCCCCCCGTGGAGCGTCCCCGAAGCAGGAGCGAGGGATCGCTGTTCAGCTGTGCAACCAGGTCGTTCAGGGAGTTGATGGTCCGATCGAGTGTTCTGACCGTCTGCGAGAAGGTCTGTCTGTTCTCCCGTATGGCCTGATCGAAAACTGATACGGTGCTGCCGGCTCCTGATACGACTTCCTCAACCGCCGCGATTGCCCGGTTCAGACTCTCGGACGTCTCAGCCAGATCGAGAGAAACAACGGTCTGCTCAAGATGTTGTACAATGCGCTCGATTCCTTCGGCGCTCCGGGCAATCGTTTCGATCGATCGGACAAGCTCACCGCTGCCGGCTGTCACGTTTTCCACCGTCGACTGAACGTCACTCCGATTCTCTTCCAGTATCGCGGACGCCGCCCGGAGGAACGAGGTAACCTCCTGCCTGTTCTCCTCACCGACAAGATCGACAACTCCTTCAATGATGTCATCGAGGGAATCGGCAATCGTGCGGGCGGAGGAGGTCAGTTCGTCCAGAAGTGAGCCCTGCGCGACAATCACTGCACCGGGTTCCAGACGTGGCGCGGCGTTTGTTCCACCGCTGAGACTGATAACCGTGACCCCGGTAATACCTATAGGCTGCACCCCTGCCGTGACATCCGATGGAACGGGAACCGAGCGATCGATTGCAACCCTGATCCGTATGGTCTCGATATCATCCGGCGCGAAGGAGATGTCGCGAACGTCTCCGACCGATATACCGCGATACTGTACCCGGGATCCCACGGCAAGGCCTGAGACGGGCGTATTCCGGAACTCGACGATGTACTCGTCATCGCTTCTGAGCAGCTGATCGCTGATCGCGGAGACGAAGAATGCCCCGATGAGTACGAGACAAACCGTCACGAAAATCAGCGCTCGCCCAAGTCGGCTCGGAGATCTCATTGGGCTCTGCTCTTACTATCGAAGTTCATGGGTCGTCCTTTCTGTGCGGCGTCGTCCCGGGGAACGGGTATCGATGAAAAGAAAAACGGCAAAGCCGAGGGTAGCCAGGATGACCGGAAAACCCAGCAGTCTGTACATTGCACGCAAACCTGTCGCCGAAACAATAATACCACTTAATGAGCTTCCAATCACGCTCCCGATACCAAAATGTACTGAAGTTGCGGTGGTCTGAAAAACGGTGGCGTATCGATGAGGCGCGATTCGGTCAATGTAATGAATGCTCACCGGCAGAAAAACGCCAAACGACAGACCATGGAGAGCCTGAGCGGCAACAAGCCCCTCGGGACTGTGTATCCATCCGAGCAGTCCGATCCGCAGAATGAACATGGCCATGGAAAAGAGCAGGAGTGCCCGGGGTCTGAACCACTTCAGAAGCAGAACCGAGGCAAACATGAAGGGAATTTCACCTCCGGCTCCGACCATCTGCGCGAGCCCGACCATGGTGCTGCTTCCGCCGGCTTCATAAATGAGCAGAGGCAGGAACGTAATTGCCGCACGAAGCTGAATGAATATCAGAAGCGACATCGCGAGAAAGACCATGTATGGCACTGACGTCAGCATGGCCTTCACAGCCCCGCCGGAAATGTGAGGCGTCTGCGAAACAACGGGCCGGTCGGCAACGGCATGGACAGGGACGTCGTCGTCGGCATCGCTGTCAGCAGAGGTTCCGACCGCTTCCGGTACCGGCAGTAGTGAACGGCTGCGAGAGATTCGCAGTGCCATTAGCGCGGCAATCCCGACGACGACGGCATAATAGGGAAACATTATGCCCAGCGACGACGCATCGATCAGCCGTCCGAGGGCCAGCCCTCCAAGGGCAAATCCGGCCGAACCGAAACCGCGAGCGAGTCCGTACTGCACCCCCTTGTCACCTCTGCGGGTGTGCATGATCCAGCTGTCGAGGATGCCAGGCATCGCGTTCGCGGTTGCCGAGTACGCCAGCCCCAGGACAAAAACCGGCAACAGGCGGGCACCCGCGACCGGGATCAGGAGGACAGCGGCAGCCCCGATGGCGAACGACAGTAGCATTACGAATCGGTGTCTGCTTCCGGCATCGCAGAATGCTCCCCACAGGGGAGCAGACACAATTCCGCCAAGAAAGATACTCGACATGACAATGCCAGCTGCGCTGCTACCAAGCCCGATAGTCGTCAGGTACGGAACAAGAAACGCTTCAAGCGCGACGACACTCGACCAGAAGAAGAACTCCAGCCCCGCAAATTTCCACGTAGTACCGGAAACAGCGGGCCCCAGGTGTGATGTATCGCCCATACGGGGAATATAGTGATACTGCCTCACCTGCTCAAGTTATTGCCGATCCCGCATCTGCCGAATACTATAGGCAGCATGAGTGCCGACCAGACACCCGAACGGGCGTATCAGATCAGTGAACGGATTCGACAGGAGTTCGTGGACAGAATCAGCAACGGCTATTCCCACGACTATCTCACCGAGGACGAGTTCGAAAACAGGCTGGACGAAGCCAATCGGGCGACCGACCTCCGTCAGCTTCGGCGCCTCGTAGCCGATCTGCCGTCTTCGGACGCGCCGGTGCCGGCTCGCACCGGCGGCTATGACACTCTGGCCGAACTGCCTGCTGAGGACCGTGGCTTTCTTATGGCAAGCGTACCTCCTGCGGAAACAGACCGGGTCGTCTGCGTGTTCAGCGGAACCGAACGGGGAGGGTCCGGAGGCCTTGCAAAAAAGACCTCATCAATAACCGTATTCGGCGGCACCGAGTTTGATCTGCGGAATACGGCATTCGTCCCCGGTGAGTTTTACGAGATTGAGTGCTACGCGGTGTTCGGCGGTGTTGAAGTCATAGCGCCGCCGGGAGTGAACGTTGTGGTAAGTGGTTCGGGGCTGTTTGGCGCCTTTGAAGGGGTATCGCATACCGCAGGGCCCGATCGACCAACGGTCACGGTCAAGGGTTTTGCGCTGTTCGGCGGGATCGAAGTATCGGTCAAGGGTCCGAAGAAGAAACTCTTCGGCAAGCGTTAATGTCCTGTCGGGTCCGTCCCGGCGAGCTTCGCCACCGCTCGCGGGGTTGCGGCCTTCATGGATTCGGTAACCGGTCCGGTAGCCCGGTAGTCAAACTGCCCGGTGAACTGCGCGAGATCGTCGTGAATGCCCGCCAGATCGCGGTCAATAACACCGAAAACGGCGGCGGCGTAGCGTGAGAACTCAGCACCGGACAGTGTATTTCGCCCAATGCGCAAAGCGAACGGCAAATGGCTCAGGCAGAATCCGCGGGATTCCTGAAAGCGATCCCGAAAAATCCTGTCGTCGGTAAACAGCCGTGCGACCGTATACGCGTAATTGGAAAGCGTGTACTGCAGGCGTTCGCAGATCAGGCAGTCTTCGGTGCGATCGATCATGGTGCCCTGGCTGCTCTCGAATACTTTCCCCGTCGGGCCTTTTCGCACGGTAAGCTTTTTCTGTTCTGAGGCCAGCGTTTCCCTCACCGTCTCGATATACGTGCTGGCCATCAGTGCCAGCCCGAGCTTGTTCCCGGCGCCCAGCAGTGCGTGCCAGTGATGCGGGCAGAATCCGCGTCTGTTCACCTGCACACGAATCTCCGGCGTCATGACCGAGTCGCCCAGGTAAAATTTCACGTACTGTTTTTCGAGGCGCTCAGCGAGAAAACACAGAGGGCACGCGGCGTCCGCTTCACAGGCTTCCCATACCGGGATGGTTTCGAGTTCATACTTCATGGTGGTGACGCCTATTGTGGCAGAAAACAAAAAAAACCGCGACAGTCAGACTGCCGCGGTTTCGTGCGAACAAAGGTCGAACCTTACTCTTGAGCCAGGTCTTCAAGGATGAAGAAGACCGCATTGTTGGCCATGGTAAAGGTCCGAATCAGACCCTGCGAGCGATTCGTTGCAGCCCCGAGGGTATCCCCGTCGACACCATTGGCGACGAGATGCGCTTCAATGGCGTCCGTCACGTCTTCGGTAACTTCACCGTCGAAAGGCACCACGCGACCGCTCACGATCCGTGTGCTTCCCCGCTCGGGTGATGCAGGGGAAAGGACGGCAACCGTGTTCTCGGCATTGCCGAACTGATACACGTACAGGCTTGTACCGGTTACCGGAACACCGCGCCCGACGGTTCCACCGACGGCAACATCACCGACGAGGAACGTGTCCAGATCGGCAGCCACCTCGGTGACACTCGTTGCGGGTGTGGCGCACCCTGCCAGAACGAACGCGAAAACGGCCACAAGGCCAAGTATTGATCGTAGTCTCATTATTATCCTCCAGATTGTGTGTGGATGCCATTCTACCATTAACCGGCAGCGTTCGTCCAAGAACGATTGGCAGTGACTGTTCGCAAATTACCGAATAATATCCGAAAAACGCGTCCGACGGAGCTCAAAAGGTTTCTTCAGCAGGCTGTAGAAGCCACCTGCGAGACGCGCGACCGGGGAAAGGAGCTCCACATCGACGTGAAAACCATCATCGATGACCTCGTCTGCGACGAACACGTGATTGACGGTCAGCAGAGCAAGGGTTGAACTCCCGGGTCCGTCGCCGATCTGCACGGTTCGGTCGAGCGCGCACTCGAACGCGACCGGTGCAGACGCCACGCGCGGTGTTACAAGCGTCTTAGACTCACTCAGAGCGATCCCGAGATACGAGACCTCACCGACGTCACGGGGGAAATCCGTTGCGGTCAGATTCATGACCTCTGCGTCAGCCGCGCTGACAATGTTCACGACGCACTCGCGGCTTGTCTGAAGGTTACGCAGACTGTCTTTGCAGTGATCGTCGCGATCGGGATTCCAGCTGAAACTGACCGCAAGCGTCGGTGGGTTTGAAGCAACCGCATTGAAATAACTGAATGGTGCAAGATTGACTATCCCGGTGTCCGCACGCGTCGTGATCCACGCGATCGGACGCGGGACGACCGTCCCGATGAGAAGCTTATACCGGTCTCTGACGGTCAGATCCTGGATCTGGATTTCCATGTATCGTGTATTCCCCTGTGCAGGCTATGCGCGCGGGTTGAACGACGACTCCCGGGCGAGCTCTTCGAAAAGCTCGCGTTCGCGGGCGGACAGCTGCTTTGGAACGACGATCCTGAGGACCGCAAAAAAGTCTCCTTTTCCCCCCGAGGGTGTGGACAGACCCTTTTCCCGTATTCGCAACCGGGTACCGGATCTCGCCCCCGCCGGTACTTTCATGTTCACTTTACTGCCGACCGTCTGTACGGTGACGGTCGCACCGAGCGCAGCCTCCCAGGGGGTGATCTCAAGATCGCGTTCAATGTCACTTCCGTTCAGACGGAAGACCGGATGCGTGTTTATTCTGAGGGTGATGTAAAGATCGCCCGGCTTTCCTCCGCCCGGTGAAGGCGAGCCCTGGCCGGTCAGTCTGAGCTTCTGGCCGTCGCGCACGCCTACCGGGATGGTGATTTCGTAGTTGCGGGGCTTTCCGGTCGGACCATCAGGATCCGCAAGGGTTATACTGCGTTTTCCGCCGCGGAAGGCATCCTCGAGCGACAGAGCTACTTCCGCCTGTATGTCCTGTCCACGCGTCGAGCTCCTGCTGCTGCCCGCGGCACCGCCCGAAGTCCCGCCGCCACCGAAGGGACTTCCGCCTCCGCGACCGAAGCCACCGAAAATCGACTCGAAGAAGTCGCTGAACCCGCCTCCGAGATCGCCAAGATCTTCGAAGGAAAATCCGCCCTGGGCTCCGCCGGTGTTGTTATCCGGTCGCCGGTTTCTGCCGAAGCCGAAATCCCAGTTCGAAGGATCAAACTGATCTCCCGCCTTCCAGTTATGACCGAGCATATCGTATTTCTTGCGGTTTTTCGGGTCACCGAGCACCTCGTAGGCTTCGCCGACCTTCTTGAACATATCCTCCGCTTCTTTTGTCTTGTTCACGTCGGGGTGATACTTGGCCGCAAGCTTACGGTAGGCCTTCTTTATTTCTTCCTGGGATGCGCTCCGGGATACACCGAGTATTTCATAGTAATCCTGATACGTTACTGCCACGCCTGATATCTCCCTTTTCTACAATGTACCAACAGATGCGGCCGGGGTGAATAGATTGCCGATATCAGTTCAGCCGGGGCATATAGATCGCGTCGCGATCGGTTCCCAGGGTTTCTCTCAAAGTCTGTTCTTTCTGCGGTGCAACTTCATCCAGGCGTTCCGGCTCAGGGGTGTAATCACGGGATATGCCCGGACTCAACTCCCGACGCCAGTCCGGTGCATCCGATCCGGTCTCATACTGAATGCGCCGTTTCACGTTAAATCGTTTCTTTCCGTCTTCGACGACAGGGTCTTTTCCGACGACACCGAAATTACCGCGGCCGAGATATACAATACGATCGCCCTCGTCGAGATGCTCATCCTTCGAAAGCTCTTCCACGATACACTCGATATGGGCAGGAAGACCGTTGGAACGATGCGCCACAGCGCTGAACACGTGGTCGATCGCCTTGCCGCAGACCGGACAGGGCGCATAGTCCCGCTCCGGAATCGGATCGGGCATCTTGATGTACATGTCTTCGACACGGGTCTTCGGGCGACGATTCCGGGTCTGCGGTGTGGACGCCCGCCCCCTGCCTCGCCGCGAGCGCCGCGAGCTTTTCTTTTCGGGTGCAGGGCTGGTTGCACCTTTTTCCTGGGGCGGAGGACTATCGCCCCCGGTCTTGTTCTGCGCATCCTGTGTGTTGCCAGTCTGACCGCCGCGACGACGCCCCCGGCCGCCCCGCCGTCTCCGGCTTCGTCCGTTTTCTGCCATAGGTTTTTACGGTATCGCGGAACGGTCTCCAGGCACAAGCCTGAGCTTCCGGAAGTAGGATTCGATTTCGATGATGCTGTAATCTGCGAGATCCGATACAACCACGTGAGCGCCGCGTTCTTTCAGTCCCTCATGGCTGGATCCTCGAGCCACACCGATCACGAGCGCAAAGTTACCGTTCACCCCGGCTTCAACGCCGGAAAACGCGTCCTCGACCATGAGTGATCGCTCCGGATGAACTGACAGCCGTTCGGCAGCGGTGAGAAAGATATCCGGTGCCGGCTTACCCTTAAGCCCGAGCTCGACGCTGGTGACACCGTCGACCACCGTTCCAAAGAGGTCGAGCAGCCCGGTCGTTTCGAGAATAAACCGCGCGTTCTTGCTCGAAGACGCGACTCCGACCTGCACGCCGCGATCCCGCAGCTCCTCGACAAGTTTCACCGTCGAATCATAGATCTCCACACCATCGCGCTCCACGATACGCCGGAATGCGAGATTTTTCGCGTTTCCGAGTCCGCGAACCGTCTCTGCTTCCGGGCCGTCGTCATCCGAACCTTCGGGCAGACTGATACCTCGCGACTCGAGGAAACTCCGCACACCGTCGTAGCGAGGCTTCCCGTCGACGTAGGGTACGTAATCTCCGTCATAGGTGAACGGTCGGGACGCCTCGTCGCCGGGGTCGAGTCGATTCGCAAGAAAGTCTTCGAAGGTCTCTTTCCACGCCGTAAAATGCGTCTTTGCGGTACCGGTAATGACTCCGTCCAGGTCGAAAATCGCACCTTCACACCACCATGTATTCATGTGTTTCCTCCGTAACTGCCAGGTACATCCCCAGCACGAGCGCCTCGTATCGGTCGACAAAGAGCGTCTGCGGCGCGACATCCCGAAGCTGAGCCTGCAGCGCAGGATCCGTGGTTACGAATACTACCTCCAGCCGGGCTCCCGCCTCGACCACACGCCGGACCATGGGCACATCGCTTATAGTATCACCACAGACAAGCACGGATCGACCCTTGAGGTTTATTCCAGCGTGTTCGGCAACGAACAACAGACCCGTCCCCTTATCGTAGGCCGTGGCCGACGCGTCGAGCGTTGATATTTCCAGATCCCGACCCCCGTCTTCGACGTGAAAAGTACGTCCGTCAGGATCGATTCGACGAATTTGCGCCTCTATTTCCGCCCGGAAAGCGAGAGACAGTTCCGGCGGACAGTTCGACTGCCAGTCCTGATATGCGACAGAACATTCGCCAAACTTGGATTGGAGCCCCGACCCGACGTACCTGAACGACGCAAACCGGTTACTCCCGTACAACTTCTCTATGGCCAGGGCAAGCTCGCGAAGCGCGTTTCGTTGATCCGGCCCCAGAAACTCTGCTTTTTCAGATCCGTCCGGAAACACGACCTCTCGACCTTTGGACGCCGCATACACAACCTGCGATGAAGGCATCACACTCAGGTCAAGAATACCGGGATCAGCGAGCGGACCTGCGGTGAGCACCACGAAATGATTACAGACAGCGGCCGCAAAACGCGTCAGCGAAAGCGCGACGTGTGCAGGCTGTATGCTCGTCACGTAGCGGTTCGAGTAGCCGTTAACGGTACCATCCCGGTCGGTGAAACAGACCTCAAACTGCCTGCCGGCCAGCCGCTCAGCAACCAGCTGTGACTGAACCGAAATCGAGGGATCCTCGTCGCAGATATGACCGATCAGGGCTTCGATTCCGTCCTCGGCCAGGACAATATCCCTCGCGAGCTCCGTTCGCTCGTAATCCGCACGTGTGGAGACCGACTCACCGGCAATCTCAACGCGCAGATTACCCGCCTCGTCCACGGCGGCTTCAATATCTGCAAGAATACCTCGCAGGGCATCCGCAGTATCGGGACAAATCTGTCCCTCCAGTGCATTCCGAGCCAGATGGCGGCGTATGTCCAGACTGTCGCGATTACGCTCGACGAAACGTTCTATATGCATAGATGCCTGACCATTACCCGATGCCGGGGCGCTTGCAGGGGCGTGTGTTTCATAAGTATATTGTTCATCGTATACGTGAGGGATGGCTTCGGCAACATACCCGCACCGACACAGCAGTCAGCCTAGTATTTGAGGAGAAAGCGTTCCCAGCGGGGAGCGCGTATCGAATTTACATGTCAGAAAACCCGAAAGACTCTCAGGACCGCTTCGAAGAAAACGGGCAGGGACCGAAGATGAACAACAGCTATAAGTATTTTGTCTTTTTTCTTATAGCTATTTTTCTCATTCCGGTCGTGACCAACCTGTTTCTCGGTCAGCAGGACTCGAATCAGATCAGCTACAGTCGCTTTCGGCAGGAAGTACGGAACGGGAATGTAACCCAGGTCGTCGTGTCCGGCCAGCGCATAGAAGGCAGTTTCCGCGGTCGTGACGACGCAGACGGGCGATTCAGTACCTTCATACCCTCATTCGGCGATCCGGATCTTCTGAACCTGCTCGAAGCGCAGGACGTACAGGTGCGCACCGAGCCCGAGCAGGACTTCAGCATTCTCGGATTGCTCTTGAACTTCCTTCCCATCATCATCTTTGTCTGGATTGGAATAATCCTGTTCCGCAGCATGCGGCAGCAGGGGCGGAGCATGTTCCAGATAAACCAGAACAAGGCTAAGCTGTACAAGAAGACCAAGGAAAGCGTCACCTTTGAAGATGTCGCCGGTGTCAGCGCAGCAAAAGAAGAAATCAAGGAAATCGTCGATTACCTCAAGCATCCCGACCGCTATAAGCAGC
>SKXQ01000005.1 GCA_007128315.1 Spirochaetaceae bacterium
AACCTTACCGGAGTACATCACAACGACTCTGTCGGCCATTTCGGCGATAACGCCAAGATCGTGGGTAATGAACAGAATCGCCGTGTTGATCCGGTCCTTCAGATCACGCATGAGTTCGAGTATCTGTGCCTGAATGGTCACATCGAGGGCGGTCGTCGGTTCGTCCGCGATGAGCAGCTTTGGGTTGCAGCTCAGCGCCATTGCAATCATGGCTCGCTGCCGCATACCGCCCGAAAAGCGGTGGGGATATTCGTCTATGACCTCCTCGGGACGCGGTATCCCGACGAGTTTGAGCATTTCGATGCTCTTCACACGCGCATGCCTCGGGCTCAGTCCCTGATGCAGCCGTATCGACTCAGAAAGCTGGTTGCCAATAGTGTAGACGGGGTTCAGACTCGTCATCGGTTCCTGAAAGATCATGGCGATATCGTTTCCCCGGATCTTCCTGATTTTCTCCTTCGACAGGGTAAGCAGATCGGTTCCGTCGAAAATGATCTGTCCTCCGTCAATGGATGCCGGTGGTGTCGGAAGCAGCTGCAGAATACTCAGGGAGGCGGCAGTTTTTCCGCATCCGCTCTCTCCGACGAGCCCGACCACCTCGCCAGCCTTGATGCTGAACGATACTTCGTCGACCGCCCGTACCTTTCCACCCTCGGTGTTAAAGCTCGTCTGAAGATTCTTGACTTCCAGCAGGTTCTTCATGATGTATATCCGTTCCTATCGGGTTTTCGGGTCAAGCGCATCGCGAAGCCCGTCTCCGACCAGGTTGAACCCGAGCACCATGAACAGGATCGCGAGACCCGGATAGGTTGTCAGATGATGAGCCGTACGAATGTATGCGCGACCGTTGCTGAGGATGGCGCCCCACTCCGGGGTCGGTGCCTGTGCGCCGAGACCAAGAAATCCGAGACCTGCCGCCCACAGAATTGATGTTGCGATCTGGAATGTGCTCTGTACGATTATGGGTGCCAGACAGTTCGGAAGTATATGTTTGAAGATTATACTGAAGTCGCCGAGCCCGGCTGCGCGCGCGGCGGCGACGTAGCTCTGCTCCTTGACCGCGAGTACTGACCCGCGGACCAGGCGGGCGTATACCGGCACGCTCGCGATACCCGTTGCGATCATGACATTCTGTACGCCGACCCCGAGGACCGTTACGACGACTATGGCGAGCAGTATGCCCGGAAATGCAATCATTATATCTATGAAGCGCTGCGTAATGATATCGAGCTTCCCGCCGTAATACCCGCTTACGGCCCCGATGGGGACACCAAACACAACCCCGATCAGGGTCGAGATCAGTCCGATGTTCAATGAAATCCTGCTGCCGAACACCATGCGACTGAACAGGTCCCGCCCGAGTTCGTCGGTACCAAGGAGATGCTCAGCGCTCGGGCGCTGCAGCCTCGTCACAAGCGATGTCGCGGTAGGGCTGTGGGTCGCGATAAACGGCGCGAACACAGCCACAATCAGGAAGAAACCGATAATGACGAGTCCTGCCACCGCGGCGCGATTACGGATCAGATGCTTGAGGACTTCCTTCAGCTCGCTTGTCTTTTTCGTCTTCTCTTTCGGCACCGTCGTATCTGTGGCTGTTGCTGTGCTCATGACTTACTCCTCTGACCCGCCCTGATAGTGAATACGCGGATCAAGAAAGGCGTATACGATATCGACAACAAGATTAATCAGTACAAAGAGCAGGGCAAGCAGCATCACGGTACCCTGAACCACCGGATAATCCCGTCGGAGAATTGCGTCTACGAGAAGCCGGCCCACACCGGGCCAGGCAAAGACTGTTTCGGTCAGAACCGCTCCGCCGAGCAGGATGCCGAACTGCAGGCCGAGAACCGTTACAACGGGAATCAGGGCGTTCTTCAGGGCGTGCTTGTAGATAACGACGCGCTCGGTAAGCCCTTTCGCTCGTGCGGTCGTAATGAAGTCGAGACGAAGGACTTCGAGCATGCTTGATCGCGTTATTCTGGCCATGAGCGCTGCACTCGCGCTCCCGAGCGTCACCGCCGGAAGGACCAGGTGCCGCCAGCTTCCCATCCCGGTCGCCGGAAGCAGTCTCAGTTGAACCGCAAAGAGAAGCTGCAGCATCAGCGCCAGCCAGAACACCGGCGCCGCAACCCCGACGAGGGCGATAAACATGCTCGCATTGTCAAAGAGGGAGTTTCGCCTCGTAGCTGAAACGATTCCGGCTCCGACCCCGAGCACGGTGGCAAAAGCCAGCGAAATCGAGGCGAGAAGCAGGGTCCGTGGAAAGCGCTCGGCGATTTCGGTGGTAACCGGTCGTCGCGTGAACGTTGACTGTCCGAGATCACCCCGGGCCAGCCCTCGCAGATACAGGCCAAACTGCACATGCAAGGGCTCGTCGAGGGCGTACCGTATCCGCACCTGTTGAATGAACTCAGGAGTTGCCTGCACTCCCGCGATGGCCCGCGCCGGGTCACCAGGAAGGAAGCGGACAATGGAAAAAACGATTACTGCAACACCGAACACAACAGGTACGGTCAGAAGCAGTCGGCGGGCAATGTACTGATACACGGGTATCTATCTCCGTAAAACAGAATCGACGTCGCCGCGGCCGCATGGGCCGCAACGACGTCGTGTGAAAATCTCTGGACGCTATGACTGGCTGTCAGTCGATGAAGAACGCGTCCCAGGCACTGAGGTTCTCCAGAGGATGATGAATCAGTCCTCCGACATTCGAACGCACAGCGTTAATCTGGCCTTCGTTGTAGAGGAAGATCCATGGAGCATCGTCCCAGATCAGTTCAATGGCTTCGGCATACATCACTTCGCGAGCCGAAGGATCAGTCTCTACACGGGCTGCGGAAAGCAGCTCGTCAACACGTTCGTTGCTGTAGAAACCACGGTTGTTTCCGTTCGGATTCCACTGCTGCGTGTGAAGGAGTGCGAACAGACCGTAATCCGAGTCCAGCGTTACCGTACCCCATCCAAGCAGGAACGTGTCGTATTCGGCGAGCTCCGGCGGTTGTGCCGTGAAACTCAGGTAGCTCGACCACTCGCGTGTTTCCAGCGTAGCGTTTACACCAACGTCGGCGAGCATGTCCTGAACCGCTTCGGCGACCGTTGCATCGAGGGGATAGCGACCGGTCGGGTGATGTATGGTGATGTCGAGTCCATCTTCGAATCCGGCTTCGGCAAGAAGCTCACGCGCCAGATCAGGATTGTATTCGTAGGGGCCGACAGATACGTGCCCGAATACTGCGTCTACCACCGGTGCATCTGCGACGAAGGCGTTTCCACCGAACAGGCCGTCAACGATCGCCTGCTTGTCGATAGCGTGATTCATGGCGAGGCGCACGCGTCTATCGGTAAAGGGCTCGCGGACGTTGTTGAAACTGATGTAGATCGTACGGACGCTGGTCTGATAGACCACGTCTATGTTCGGATCGGAATCAAGACGGGACGCATCCTGCGGAGGCACGGCCATGATCGCGTCTGCTTCGCCGGTTTCAAGGGCCACGATCCGGGCCGACGCTTCAGGAATGAAGTTGAAAACGAGGTTCTCGATCTGTGGCGTGTTTCCGTAGTAGTCAGCGTTTACGCTCATGGTGATGCTTTCACCACGGTTCCACGCGTCCATGACATACGGACCGGTCCCGACAGGAATTTCGATTGCGTCATTCGGACCAAGACCCTCAAGCTGTGCCGGGCTTACAATGCCGATAAAGCTGTGAGAGAGGTGCGAAAGAATCGGTGCGAAGGGCTGCGCGAGTCGGAGCTCGAGTTCATACTCGCTGACCGCGGTAATCTCCTGCACGCTTCCAAGCAGGAATGCGTATGCAGCTCCTACTTCCGGATCGACGAAGCGCCTGAGGTTCACCGCTACGGCTTCGGCATTCAGCGGCTCTCCGTCGTGGAACTGAACTCCCTGACGGATATTGAAAGTCCAGACGGTGCTGTCATCGTTTGCGGACCAGCTTTCAGCCAGCATGGGTACCAGCGAACCGTCCTCTTCCATATAGATGAGACGTTCGATAACGTGTTCACCTACGGTTGCGGCCGGGGCCGACGTCATGTTGACCGGATCGAGCGACTCCGGCTCGGCTCCAATTGCGATTGTCAGAGTATCTCTGACTTCTGTTTCTTCGGCTGTCTCGGAGGGACAACCCATGAGGAACAGAAACAGAACCGTCAGACCTATGGCCACCACAGTCATAAGCCCGCGTGTGTGTGTCGTACGCATATTCACTCCTTTGTGAGTATAGTGTTAAAGTGAGTATAAAGACTGCATAAAGATGCGGTCAATGCGTGCAGGAGAAACGATTGCAATTCGGAAGGACTTGCGGGATACCGTTTATGCGGCCTATGTTCATGGACCGGAAACGATCATGAGACCGACGCGCGCAATCATTCATCTCGAGAACCTGAAACACAACATTCGCAGCGTGCAGGCCTGGACGGCGGTGCACAGTCCGGGACCGCCTACCGTTCGTCCGAAGCTCTGCATTGCCGTAAAGGCGGATGCCTACGGTCACGGCATCGTGGAAACCGCCCGCGCGGCGGTCGAGTGCGGCACCGAGTACCTCGCGGTCGCCACCGTCGACGAGGCGGTGCAGGTACGCGAGGCGGGAATCGCGCTCCCACTGCTGCTGTACAGCCTGCCGGGAACGACCGAAATCCCGACGGTGATAGCCATGCGCATAACCCCGCTGGTCACAGACCGTGCCTACGTCGAAGCGCTGGCGCGGGAAAGCCGTGCGCAGGGACTGCGCACATCCTGCCACATCAAGGTCGATACCGGCATGGGCCGCATCGGCTGCCGCCCCGAGGACGCCATCAGACTCGTGGAGGCGGTTCACTCGCATCCGGAACTGCGCCTCGAAGGCATATCGACCCACTACCCCATGGCGGACCACGAGGATGAACGCTACACCCGCGATCAGACCGCACGCTTTGCGTCGCTCATCGAGGATCTCCGCACCCGGGGCGTGGACCCCGGTCTCGTACACGCATCGAACTCCGGAGGCGTTCTTCGCTTTCCTGAGGGCTACTTTGACATGGTGCGCCCGGGTATCCTGGTCTACGGCTATTACCCGGGATCCGAGCTGGATCGCCCCATCGACCTCAAACCGGTTATGGAGTTCCGTTCGAAGCTGGTATTCGTCAAGAACGTCGCGCCCGGTACAGCGATCAGCTACGGACACACGTGGACGAGCAGTCGCGATACGTGGATAGGAACGGTTCCCTGCGGCTATGCGGACGGATACCCGAGGCTGCTGTCGAACAGGGCTCAGGTGTGGATAGACGGGAGGCGATGTCCGGTGGTAGGTGCGGTATGCATGGATCAGTTCATGATCGATCTCGGGCCCGGCCCTCCGCCGGAACGGTACACCGACGTGATCCTGTTTGGTCCACAACAGGACAACGGTGGCGCGACGCCACCGGATGCGGCCGAGCTCGCCACGCTCTGTGAGACCATCCCCTACGAAATCACCTGCAGCCTCTCCAAACGTGTCCCGAGGATATTCACCGGAGAGCTGGAATAGCTACGCGCGCCGCATGTGCGGCGCCGTACACCGAGCTCAACAGAGCACACACGACGCGGCATGCTATTCCGCCCATGCCAGGACGAGTTTTACGGCGACCTCGGTTATACGGGCCAGCGCACCGACCGGCACCCATTCAAGTCGACTGTGCATGTTAAACTCGCCGGCGCTGAGATTCGGCGTCGGGATTCCCATTTCGGTGAGTCTTGAGCCGTCGGTGCCTCCCCGGATCGCGTGCATCTGCGGCGTGTAGCCTGCTGCCGTCATTGCGTCCCGCAACTTCTCCATTACCTGCGGATCGCGTTGAATCACTTCGTACATGTTGAGGTACTGCTTGTGTTGCGATACCTCGACTGAGCCACCGGGAAAGGCCGCCTCTACTGCACGGGCGAAGGCCGACAATGCTTCGATACGCCGCTCTATTTCGCTGCGATCGTGATCGCGCAGATACACTTCGAGTTCAGCGTGCTCCAGATTTCCCCGTATCTCAAGCGGACAGTAGTACCCGTAGTAGCCGTCGGTCGCCTCGGGGCTTTCGGTGCGCGGAATCATGTTCATGAACGCAGCGGCCATACTGACCGCGTTCACCAGCTTGCCCCGGGCATCACCCAGGTGTATGACGCTCCCGGTAAATGCGATATCACAGCGCCAGGCGTTAAAACACTCCGCCTCAATGCGGCCCTCAGCGCCACCGTCAAAGGTATAACAGGCGCGGGACCTCAGCTTTTCTTTTGGAAACCGGTCCATACCGCGGCCGGTTTCTTCATCCGGTGTAAAGATAATCTCCAGCTCCCCGTGTGGAACCTCGGGGTGGTCGGTGAGCCAGCGTACCGCGGTCATGATTTCGGCGATCCCGGCTTTGTCGTCCCCTCCAAGGAGGGTTGTCCCGTCGGTGGTCACGATCGTGTCTCCGACGTATTCGGTCAGCTGGGGATACTCCCGCGGGTCCAGTGTATAGCTGCCGACGGCAATGGGTTTTCCGTCGTAGTGCTCTATGATCTGTGGCTGTACCTCATGACCACTGACATCGGCGGCAGTATCGACGTGCGCCATGAGACCGATGACCGGAGCCTTCTCCATGCCCGAGCTTGCGGGCAGGCGTGCGATGAGGTAACAGTGATCGTCAAGCTCCACGTCAGTAAGCCCGAGTGCCCGCAACTCCTGCTCGAGCATGCGTGCGAGTTCCCATTGTCCCGCGGTCGAAGGAGTCAGATCGCTCTTGCGGTCACTGGTCGTACCGACCCGTACGTATCGAAGGAAGCGCTCAAGCACTTCAGCTTTTATCAGTTCATGATCCATAGAAAACCCTCTCATAATGCTTTCAGCATAGCCCGTGTCGACAGCCATGAAAAGCGCGAGTAGGATTCATTCATCATGGCATCACTCGAACAGGTCCGCACACTGGTATCCGGCCTGGAACCACAGAACACCACGCGCGAACGACTGAAACGCATCGTCGATCACCTGCCCGAGAACTACCTGAATCGATACACCGCCGCCGAAATCATCGGCCACCTGCAGGATATTCTCAGGCTCCGGCGGGAAAGCCCTTACGCACTGACCGTTCAGACCAGTGAGGACGGTTCGGGCGAACGTGTCCGCGTCACCGTTATCTCGGCCGATCGCAGGGGCATGTTCAGCCTCGTGACCGGCATCCTCGCCGGTGCAGGACTCAACATAGAAAGCGGACACGTGTATACGCTGGAAACCCGGGACGAGCCGCAACCCAGAATACGTCGCGGTGGCCGTTTTACCGGTCGCTCGGGCGTTGCGGTCGGAAGCACCTACCTGCCCCGCCTCATGCAGCAGAAAAGCTCGGTCTCGTGGGCAGGAGATGACGCCCGATCCGGAGTACCCGGACGCGTCATTGTCGATGAGCTTGAAGGCCGTCTCGAAGGCGGTGCAGCCGATTTCGAAGACCGACTCACCGCCCAGTTTACGACCCTGTTCGAGTATCTGACCGAAGGTGATGAAATCGGCGCCCGACAGTTCGTAGCCGAGGAAGTCGCGTCACAGGTTGCGGGACTTGAACCGGGAACACAGCAGGTCCTTGCTCCGATTCGTGTCGTGGAAGAAGACTCCGCCAATGAGTTACTCACCCGTATCTCTGTGACAAGCGAGGACACGCCGTTTTTCCTGTACAGCATCAGTAACGCCCTGAACCTGCACGACGTCGTAATCGAACACGTACTCATTCAGACCAGGGGGTCACAGATCAGGGACGTATTCGACATACGCGACGCGTCCGGCGGCAGCATACGCAACGACGCCCGCCTCGAGCGGATTCGTCTGAGCATACTGCTGACCAAGCAGTTTACCTTCGTACTCGACCGCGCACCGGACCCCTATGCCGCCATGCAACGCTTTGACCGGCTTATCGGTGACTTCCGTGACATGGACCGCGGCGAAGACGTCCAGCGCATCATTTCGGATACCGAGCTGCAGCAGGAACTTGCCCTGCTGCTCGGGGCGAGTGATTTCCTCTGGGAGGACTTTATTCGCAGGCAGCAGGATCAGCTTCTGCCGCTTCTCACGAAGATCGAGCACCGGGCCGCGCTTTCGACCCCGGACGAGCAGATCGAGAGCGCCCTTAACCGGACCCTGGGGGAAGCCCGGAAACGGGCGTCGGAAGCAGGGCTTGACCCGGTCGAGGAGCAGGTTGCGGCGCTGAATGAGTTCAAGGACCGCGAGTCGTATCTCATCGATCTGGATCATATGCTCCTTCCCGACCTTGATTTCTTCTTTCTGAGCCGACGGCTCACCGCGCTCGCCGAGAAGGTCGTACAGACAGCCTGCATTCTCGCCTGGCAACGCTGCGAGGAACGCTACGGGCGGCCGAGGACCGCCGCAGGGCTGACCGCCCGGTGGGCTGTCTTCGGCCTCGGGAAACTCGGCGGGTCGGCACTCGGCTATGCGTCGGATATCGAGCTTCTTTTCATATACTCGGATTCGGGATCGACAGACGGGACATCGGCCGAACACGCGAATGCCCGGCTGGTCGACAACTCGGTGTTCTTCGAGAACTTCGTACAGATCGCGGTCGGCTATGTGCACGCCCGGCGCGAGGGTATCTTTCAGACCGATCTCAGACTGCGCCCTCACGGCAAGGATGGCCCGCTCGCGGTGAAACTCGACCGGTTTCTCGAGTACTACGGAGCAGGCGGCTCTGCTCATTCGGTTGAACGCATAGCTCTGGTGCGACTGCGGCGCATCGGCGGTGACGAACAGCTCGGTCGACAGGTCGAGCGGATACGCGACGAGATACTCTACGAGAGTGACAGCATCGACGTGCCGGATGTGCGGAAACTCAGGAAAACACAGTTCGATGAGAAGGCTTCCGACGGGATTAATGCAAAGTTCAGTCCCGGAGCACTTGTCGACCTGGAATACAACGTGCAGCTTCTGCAGATAACCCACGGGCGACATAATCACAGGCTTCGCTGCCCGGGCATACACGACGCCCTGCGCGGGCTCAGCGAGGAAGGCACCATAGACGACCGGGAGTCGGAAACCATGGTTTCCGCCTACCGTTTTCTGCGCACGCTTATCAACGGATTGCGCATGCTCAGAGGAAATGCTCAGGATCTGGTGCTGCCAAAACCGGGGTCGAGTGAGTTTAACCACCTCGCCCGTCGCATCGGATACCGACGTACCAGGGATGTCTCTGCGGCCCGCCGTCTCGAAATAGACTTCGAGACACAGACGGCCATCGTACGCGACTTTGTAGAAAGGCACCTCGGAGAGGACGCCATTCCCGGCTCACGAAGCACCGGACCTGCGGATCTCGTCCTTGTCGACCTTCTGAGCGAAGATCTGAGACAGGAGATACTCGCCCGGATAGGAGTACGCAATCCGACCCGAGCATGGAAGAACATCTGCGCCATGAAGGCGGAAGTCGGCGATTCCATGCTCTTCGCCAGGGTTGTTCTGCTCGGCTGGGATTCACTTCGGACCCTGCCCGACCCCGACATGACCCTGAACAACTGGGACCGCTTCATGACGGCTGCTGAGGCCCCGGCCGAACACTGCCGGGAACTCGCGGCTCAACCCGAACGCATACGCTTTCTGTTCACCCTTTTCGGCACCAGTCAGTTTCTGAGCGACATTCTCATACGCGAACCCGATCTGTTTCGATGGATCACCGACCCGGAAACCGTAAACCGGCCGCGGACCGAGGCGACACTGCAACAGCTGTTAACGGCAGCCCACGCGCAAAGCGCCTCCCGACGGGAATGGCAGAACGCCATACGGAGGATACGGAAACACGAGATCCTTCGAATCGGCATGCGGGACCTCTGCCTCCGTATCCGCGTCGCGGAGGCTGCAGCCGAAATCAGCAATCTTGCCCGGGCCATACTCCTTGTCGGACTGCAGGCAGCCTGGTCAGAAGAGTTCGGCGACTCTGAAGAGGCTGCAACGTCGGCGGGTCCGACGGCGTTTACCGTCCTGGCCTTCGGGAAACTCGGTGGAATGGAGCTCAACTACAGCTCGGACATCGATCTGCTCGCCGTCTACGATAACAGCGAGACAGGCCCGGATGCGGAAGCCGAAAAGATCTACAGGGCGGTGTTCAAGCGCCTCGTGCAGGACCTCACCGAGTTTACCGACGAAGGCCAGGCCTACCGCGTCGATCTGCGCCTCCGTCCCCACGGCGACGCCGGACCGCCGGTGGTTTCCTTTGCCGCGGCAGCGCGATACTACCAGCGCGAAGCGGAACTCTGGGAGCTGCAGGCCATGATCAAGTGCCGCCCGGTCGCCGGAGCCATTAAGCTCGGAGGACGCCTCGTGAACGTGGTCCACGAGGCCGCAGCCGCGCGCGCGGACGCGACTGAGGTCGCGGCGTCGATCATCCGCATGCGACAGTCAGCACAGGACGTTCACGTGAAGGACGGGCAGACCGATGTCAAAAACGGGGCAGGCGGGATACGCGACATAGAGTTTCTCGCCCAGGCCCTGCAGCTTGTTCACGCGCATCAGCATCCAGGAATACTCGTACCGGACACCCTCTCAGCGCTCGCACGACTCGCCGACATCGGCATCATGGACCGGAACGAAAGCCGGAGCCTCAGCGACGACTATCAGCTCCTGAGACAGGCAGAACACTTTCTGCAGCTCGCCGAGGACCGGCAACTGCACAACCTCCCTGACACCGAAAGTGGCCTCGCCCGGCTCGCATTTACCCTGCGCTTCGAACAAGGCGGAGCGGACGTAGCGGAATTCATACGCGAACGGATGAAATCAGTCCATAGAAGCTTCCGCGAGCATCTTGAGCGTCTGAAATGACCCATACGCCTACATTGATGTAGCTTTTTATCGTCATTATGACAAAAATGTGATAAAAATGCTCACAACCTACTTTTCTTTCTGTTTTTTGTGTGATAGCTTCCGATCAGCAACAACGCAGTAGCGAAAGAAATCAAGCAGGAGGAACGCACATGAGTTATAGTTCGCCCAGGGACATTCTCAATCTGATCGAGCAGGAAAACGTACAGGTCGTAGACCTTCGTTTCATGGACTTTCCCGGACTCTGGCAGCATTTCAGTGTACCGGCCCACGAGATAGACGAAGACTCCTTCACAGAGGGTCTTGGATTCGACGGATCGAGCATCCGCGGATGGCAGGCAATCAACGAAAGCGACATGATCATGAAGCCCGTCATTTCCAGTGCTTTCATTGACCCCTTCATGGCCGCAAAGACCCTGGTCATGACCTGTGACATTTCCGATCCGATCAGCGGCGAAGACTACTCCCGCGATCCCCGAAGCGTCTGCCGCAAGGCGGAGAACTATCTCAAATCAACCGGTCTTGGTGACACGATATTCTTCGGCCCCGAGGCAGAGTTCTTTGTCTTTGACGATATTCGTTTTGACCAGAACGAGCACTCAGGCTACTATTTCGTCGACTCGGTTGAAGGTCGATGGAACACCGGCCGCGACGAGAAACCGAACCTCGGCTACAAGCCCCGCTACAAGGAAGGCTACTTCCCCTGCCCGCCGACCGACAGCCTGCAGGACATGCGCAGCGAAATGATGCTCATTCTCGAGTCGCTTGGCGTCTCGATTGAAGCACAGCACCACGAAGTTGCAACCGGCGGTCAGTGCGAAATCGACATGCGCTTTGCGCCCATGGTCGAAATGGCAGACAATCTTCTGAAGTACAAGTACGTAATCAAGAACGTGGCGCGCCGCCACAACAAGACAGTCACCTTCATGCCCAAGCCGCTGTGGAACGACAACGGAAGCGGCATGCACGTTCACATGTCAATCTGGAAGGACGGCAAGAACCAGTTCTATGGAGACGGCTATGCCGGTTTGTCCGAGACCGCCCTCTACGCGATCGGCGGACTTCTGAAGCACGCCCCCGCTGTACTCGCATTCAGCAACCCGACCACCAACAGCTACAAGCGCCTGGTACCGGGCTTTGAAGCACCGGTTAACCTCGCGTATTCGAGCCGAAACCGAAGTGCCGCGGTCCGCATCCCCATGTACTCCAAGAGCGAGAAGGCAAAGCGCTTCGAGTTCCGTTGCCCGGACCCGAGCGGAAACGCATACCTGACCTTCAGTGCCATGCTCATGGCAGCGATCGACGGTATTCAGAACAAGATCGACCCGGGTCAGCCGCTCGACAAGAATATCTACGACCTGCCGGCAGCTGAGGCAGCCAAGGTACCCAAGACCCCCGGAAGTCTCCGCGAGGCGCTTGCACACCTCGAGGCAGATCACGAGTTCCTGCTCAAGGGAGACGTGTTCACCAAGGACGTAGTGGAAACCTGGATCGAGTACAAGCTCGAGAACGAGGTCATGCAGATCGACACCCGACCCCACCCCTACGAGTTCGCGCTGTACTCGGATATCTGATCCGACTCTGCAACGAAATACAGACCCCGCGACGCCGGTTTCCGGCCTTCGCGGGGTTTTTTTGTGCATCAGCACCACGCTCGTTGGCAGTAGAGATTTTTTGCGTTTCGTGTGGATCTTGCTGTAATGTGCTATACTTTGATCTCGTCCAGCGTAGGCTGGAATGAATGATTATGGGGAGTACATATATGAAACGATTACTGATCAGTATGCTGCTTATTGCAGCACTTGGGGCGGGAACGGCGGTAGCTGACCCCTTTTCCGACTTTGGCGCCTTTACCGAAGGTTTTCAGGCCTTTGGCTCAGAGCTTGCCGGCGCCCTGCCGCACAACACGACCATAGGACAACAGTGGGCTGACGCTCACATAGGCCAGTTGCTCGGCATCCCGCCGCGGTTCGGACTCGGCGTATCGGTCGGTGTCACGACCATTCCACAGGAAGCATTCGACACCGCTTTCGCTGGTCTTGGTCTGGAATCGCAGGAGCTCCTGTCACAGCTGCCCGAAGGTCTGCAGGGCATGGGGCTTCCGCTGCCCGGGTACACCATCGACGCACGCGTCGGCGGGATCATCCTTCCCTTTGACGTAGGTCTGAAAATTGGCGCATTGCAGGAAGGCGACCTCGGAGATCTCGATCTCGACTATCTGCTCTTCGGCGCCGACGTCCGCTACCGCGTGCTTCGCGAAGGCATCCTGCTTCCGAAGGTCTCCGTTGGCCTCGGAGTGAATTACAGTGCATTCAGGCTTGGGGTGCCGGGTTTACTGGACGAAAACATAGCTATTGCGGAAGTTCCGAATGACCCGAACGATCCGAACAGTACGGTTGCGTTGTCGTTCAGCGATCCGTCGCTGTTCCTTGAATGGGAAACGACGGTCTTTGACCTGACGGCTCAAGCGAGCAAGAGACTCCTGATCTTCCAGCCCTTCGTTGGCGCGGGAATTTCGTACAGCACATCTCAGGTGGGTGGCGGCGTGTCGTCAGAGGTTCTGACTGATGGAACATCCATGACCCCCGAAGAACGACAGCAGATCCAGGAAGTGCTCGCGGCCAGCGGCCAGGGCGAGTTCAACCTCACCGACAACGAGTTCGGCTTCCTTGCCACCCAGGACGGTGTTATTAACACCCGCATATTTGGCGGCCTCGGACTGCGTCTGTTCATGCTGAACCTCGACTTTGGAGCTTCGTATGAGTTCGGAAGCGGAA
>SKXQ01000002.1 GCA_007128315.1 Spirochaetaceae bacterium
GAACCGTCTGCAGTTTCGCGGCGACGCGTTCTGGGTTGTTGGTGATGATCCCGTCAACGAAGGAGTACGACGGGTGCAGCGTCTTCGCGTTCACCAGCGCAGCGTAGATGATTGCCGTGCGCAACCCTTCGTTGAATCCGGCGTCGAACCGGGCACCGGCTGCGACAGCCCCGGTGTATACCCGGATCATGAAAGTTCGCAAGACCAGAAAAAGAGAGGCAATGTGCAGACCGGAACGGGCGCAACCGGATCGAAGGAACATCCGGCAGAATAGCCGGATCAATCCCCTCTCCCGCATAAGCGCGTATGTTACACTGGCGGTATGAACACCAATGAGTACACCATACGCCCGGACGACGGCAGCGATTTTTCAACGGAGGTGCAGCAGGCACTCGACTGCGGCCGCACAGTGCGCATTCACAGCGGTACCTACGTTGTGAACACGCCGTTGCGCCTGCCCTCCGGCGCACGGATTGTCGCAGACAGCGATACAGTTGTGGTGCTCGGTGACGCAGTCTGCACAGATGAACGAGACTACCTGCTGTCCAACGCGAACCCGGAGACCGGCGACACCGACATTCACGTAACGGGCGGGGTCTGGGACGGCAACAACAGAGGAAATCCCCGGCCTGAAGGTGGGTTGTTCGCAGACGGATACACGGGTGCGATGTTCCACTTCGAGAACGTGGAGGGTCTTCGCATCGACTCGCTGTGCATGCGGAACGCGGAGGCCTATCACCTTCGTATAACCGGGACGACGCGGTTTCACATCGAAAACATCTCGTTTGACTCCGACCGGGTGCGTCCGAATAACGACGGGGTGCATCTCGGAGGGAACTGCCACGACGGTGTGATTCGCGGTATACGGGGGCTCAGCTTCGGGGTTACGAACGACGATCTTGTTGCCCTGAACGCCGACGACGGACTGAACCGCACAGAAGTTCGCGGCATGCAGGGAGGACCGATCCGCCGGGTTCGCATAGAGCGTCTGCGCGCCGAAGGAGTGCACTGTTTTGTGCGACTGCTGAGCGTTTTTTCGCCTATCGAGGATGTTCACATCGAAGATATCGAGGGAACCACGCGGAATACGGTCATTAACTGCGACGGGTGTCGCCGATGTCGCGTGCAGCTCTTTGATCCGGATTCACCTCCCAGCGCGGATGGCATCGGTACACTGCGTAACATCACGATACGGTCGCTTCGGGTCGGCCCGGCCACCGACGGCGAGCATACCGAATCGGCCGGAGGTGAGCCGCTTCCGCTGTTCCGCCTCGAGAGCCGCTGCTCGAACGTCGTAATCGAAGACGTCACGCGACTGGACACTGGTGGCGATGCCACGTGTGAGCCGACCTTCGCCGTCGCATATCTTCCGGGAACCGGCGTTACAGTCGATAATGCGGCGAGGACGATGCAACCAGGCGATGTCTACCGGTCCTGGGCAGAGCACATTGGCCGCATGACCATCGACACTCCCGGGCTCTAATCATGATGCAACCTGTCCCCCAATCGCTCAAGCCGTACCAAAAAATCACGCTTGACCTTTTCAACATCGAGGACAGATTTCAGCATTTTCATGTGATGATGAACACATGCACGCAGGAGGGGCGGACTATGACAAATACAGCGCGTGCTGCCGATACGGTTCAGTCGCAGTCGATGCGGTACGCCGCGCGGCAGGTCCCCTCGGTGATCCATGCTCGCTCGCTTTCGGATAGTCGCGCGAGCGATTCAAGCGTCGCGCGCATCACATCCTGATACGCGCCAGCCAGGGTACAGACAGGCCAGTCGGACCCGATCATGAGGCGGGAAGCTCCAAACGCCTGGAGGCAGATATCGATATACGGGTGCAGATCAGCGGGCTTCCACCCACTCCAGTCCGCTTCGGTAACCATTCCTGAAAGTTTGCAATACACATTTGGACGACGCGCGATTTCGGTAATGAGACCTCGCCAGGGTTCCATTTCACCGCTTGCGATAGCCGGTTTGGCGATGTGATCGACGATGAACCTCTGATCCGGCAGGCTGTCGACGAGCCGTATCGCCGCGGGAAGATACGGCGGTTTCAGTAGCAGATCATACGAGAGATCGTACGTTCCAAGCAGCTTCACTGCGTTTCGATGAGCGGGACTGTCGGCGTAGTCAGTATCCGGCATATCGTGTATGAGCTCACGGAATCCTTTCAGCGCAGGGTGTACCGCCAGACGCTCAATCTGTTTTTCCAGATCGGTCGCGGTGCAGTCGAGCCAGCCTACGACACCGAGTATCCACTGATTGCGACTCGCGAGGTCAAGGAGATAGCTGGTTTCACGATTCATCTGCCGTGCCTGGACAGCGATGGACCCCTGTACACCGATGTCGTCCATGAGCGGAACGAAGCGATCAGGTCCATGGTTCTGCTTTAACACCGCCATGGTTTCATCCATCCATACGTAATCGTGGTCGTTGTAGTCCCAGAAATGTTGATGTGCATCGATCATACTAATAAGCCCACTGCAGATTCATGACGGGTTCAAGCATCGCCTGTATCTCAGCGACCAGCCTGTAGTCGACGGGCTGTGAATACCACTCCAGGTTCTTCTGCAATGACGCAGTCCGGGCGGTACTGAACATGGTCGTTGGAAAGAGGTCACTCTGCGAGGAAAACTGCAGAGCGACCTTCTGTAGCGATGTGCCGTGTTCTCTGCAATGGTCCGCCGCGCGCGAAAATATAAACCGCTGTTCCGGGTCAGCCGGGTGCCATGCGGCGGGCCCGCGGTCTGTCAGCAGACCGCTCGCGAACGGCGACGCGTTCACAATCCCGACCTTCAGGTGACGACACAGCGGAAGGAGTTCCGTCGCACGTATATCGTTCAGACAGTAATGGTTATGCACCAGAAGAACCTCAACATCTGTCTCGAGAAGAGTTCGTTTCCAGAGATCCATAGCGTAAATCCCGGCTCCGATTGCGCCGATTCTGCCGGCGTTTTTCAACTCCACGAGGCTATGGAAGCCCTCTGAAAGCGCGGCATCAGCGTGCCGTTGCCCGTCGTAGTCAAAGTCGTGGAGGTATACGATATCGAGGTAATCAACACCAAGGCGATCCATGCTCTCGTCTATTGAGCGATGGATACGATCGCGGGAGTAGTCGAAGGTGTCCGAGCCGTAACTTCCCGGTTCCGTGTACTTCCCTGCCTTTGTCGAAAGGATGTACCGGCTTCGGTCCACGCCTTTCAGCGCCGCTCCGAGATATTTTTCGGCCTGCGTCGCTCCATAGGCGGGGGAGACATCGAAATAATTGATACCGGCATCGAGTGCCGCGTGCACGGTGTTCAGAGCTTCCGTTTTATCGACGTCGTGAAAGACTCCTCCGAGTGACGATGCACCGAAACTGATCTCCGAAACCTGCAATCCGCACCGACCGAGCGTGTTTCTCTTCATAGTGTGTATTCTCTGCTTACACTATAGCCTTCGCGTCAGCTTTCCGATACGGCAGTTTCAGCCGAAAACGGCGAACCCATGACTTCGGATGGCGCACAGGGAAAATACCTGCGCGTCTTGTTTGCGATCTTCACGAGTATGAGCATGACCGGTACCTCGACCAGCACACCTACGACGGTCGCAAGGGCAGCACCGCTCTGAAGCCCGAAGAGACTAATCGCAACTGCAACGGCCAGCTCGAAGAAGTTACTCGCGCCAATCAGTCCGGCGGGAGCTGCGACTTCGTGGTTCACACCCCACAACTTCGCCCACGCGTATGCGATTCCGAAGATAAAGAAGGTCTGTATCACAAGCGGAATGGCGATCAGCACTATATGCAGAGTGTTATTGAGAATGACCTCGCCCTGAAAGCTGAACAGGAGAATAAGCGTGAGAAGCAGGCCAATGGTCGGCAGGCGCCCGGCCGCGGGGATAAATCGTTGCTCGAACCACTCACGCCCTTTACGCTGTATCGCGATTCTCCTCGACAGCCATGCTGCGAATAGCGGCAGTACAATGAACAACCCGACCGAAAGGAGAACCGTGTCGAGCGGGACGAACACGTTACCGAGCCGTAGAAGGAGCATGACAATCGGCGTGTAGGCAAACAGCAGCACGAGGTTGTTGATTGCGACCTGAATAAGCGTGTACCCCGCATCCCCGTTGGTCAGATGACTCCAGACGAACACCATCGCCGTACACGGTGCGGCACCGAGAAGCACCGCTCCGACAACGTACTGTTGTGCGGTCTCGGCTCCGAGGATGGGCTCGAAGACAACCTGCAGGAAAAACCATGCGAAGAAGAACATTGAGAACGGCTTTACAAGCCAGTTCATGACCAGCGTGATAACAAGCCCTTTCGGTTTTCTGCCTGCCTGGACGACGCTCGCGAAATCGATCTTGAGCATCATCGGATAGATCATGATCCAGATGAGCACGGCAACCGGAAGGCTGACATTCGCGTACTCGAAACGGCTGAGTGTATCGGGAATAATCGGAAGCAGCTGGCCGATGAGCACACCCGCAACTATGCACAGTGCTACCCACACCGAGAGATAGCGCTCGAACACGCTCATAACGTTTGCTGTCTTTTCTTTTGCCATTACCTGTAACTCCTGTTTAACTGTACTGATATGTCCTGAAATAACGCATCTGCCGCCCGTGTAACCATGTCGAGCCCCCTGATTTCGGTTTCGAACAGCGGCATGACCACGACGGGCAGCTCGAAGCGATCGTTAATCTCGGCAAGGTATTTCTCGTGCATCGCACGCCGTGCCTTGAAGTAGTCGTTCGTGCAGTTAGCAGGGTCGAGCACCTGGTTCGCGACTACAAACTGCGTCGGGATTCCGGCGGCAGCGAGATCCTCTTTTGCCCGCCACGCCTCGATAACGGGGGTCGACTCCGGATACACGACAAAGGCGAATGCGCTCCGTTGTGGATCCTTCATCTGCTCGATGATCTTCGCGAAGCGTTTCCGGGTCGCGCTTTTCACCTCGCTGCTGGAATCAGTCGTGGCGACCATCATGCCCACCTGATCCGAATAGTCGAAGGGAAGCTCAAGAAGGCGAAGCGTATGACCGGTCGGCGCGGTATCAAAAATGACCATATCGTACTCATCGCGCTCAACATACCACATGAACTTGTCGAACGCGGCCATTTCTTCGGTACACGGTGACTCGAGCTCTTCCCTGACTGCAACAAGCATGTCCGCAGAGTACTTCCCGCGCGCATCCGCGAGGATGCGTTCCTTGTACTCGATGACCGCCTGTTCCTGGTCGATCATGACGGCATCGAGGTTCCCGACTCCTGTAACTGCACGGATGCCGTCATCAACCGGCTGATCGAGTACCTGACCGATGTGTGAGGCAGGATCCGTAGTCAGAAGCAGCGTCCTGAACCCGCGATTTGCGAGCGCGACCGCGACCGCGCAGGACACGACCGTTTTACCGACCCCGCCTTTGCCGGTAAAGAAAACCGCCTTCGAGCGGCCTTTTTCGGGTCGAATCTGCTCAAGGAGCGATGTCGGGTCGAGCTCCTTGTACTCGTGAGCACCTGGTCGCGGTGCTGCGTCGCCGACAGAGAGGTCGTAGTCGGCTCTCACCGGTCCATTGCCGAAAAGACCTGCTGCTATGTTATGCAATCCTGCCACACCTGTAATCTCGCCGTTTCGCTGGTACATCAGCGCGACTGGCACATCGAACTCGCGTGTAATGCGCGCGATGTGTTTCTGTTGCATCTCGTAGCGGCTTCGGAAAAAGGGGTGATCACAGACTTCCTCTGGCAGGATGCCGTTGACGATAAGTCGGGTCTTCTGTACGCCGATCTCCCTGAGCTCGTTCGACGAACGAGCGGTCTCGTAGATCGACGTCTGTTCCGGCTGCAACACGAAGATGAACTCGGTGCGCGTCGGGTCGCCGAGGAGGGTTGTTGCTTCATCGTACTTCTTTTTGTTCTCCTGCAGGGAAGCAACTGGCCCTATGCAGGTATTCCCGCTGCCGGCAGCGCTTTCTTCGATGTGGCGGCTCCAGTCGACCGGGAGCGCGAGCAGGCGCAAGGTGTGCCCGGTCGGTGCTGTGTCAAAGACAATCACATCCCATGAGGAGCCATCCGCGTGCTTCTCTTCGGTCATAAAATCGACAAATCGATCGAACGACGCGATCTCGGTTGTGCACGGAGACTGAAACTGCTCTTCCATGACCTTCATGACGCTCTCTGGCATGGCCGCGCGCACAGGTCCGAGCGTTCGCTCTTTGTACTCCTCGGTCGCACGGTCCGGATCGATTTCCATACCGTAGAGGTTCCCGACCCCGAGCGGGCGGACCCGATGCCCGATAGCCGTCTCAAAGACGTCGGAGAGGTTCGACGCCGGATCCGTTGTGACTATGAGGGTCCTGTATCCGGCATCAGCGTAGTGCACGGCCGTGGCGCAGGCCATCGTGGTCTTGCCGACTCCGCCTTTCCCTGAGAAAAAAATATACTTCGTGTCGTTCATGTCAACGAAGCTTCCGCGGCGGCGACGCGGTCGGCGAGCTCTTCGTAGCTCGGGAACGCCCCGGTCTTTACAACGTCCCCATCGACGACGGTAACCGGGAGAATATCCGTGCCGTGCTCCTGCAGAAGCTCCTTGACCTTCCGGTTCTCCGTGAACTTCTGACCCTGCTGCTGTAGAAGGTATCGCTGTACGATGATTCCGCGTTCCTTCCTGAGCTTCAGCACCGCTTCGCTTACCCGCAGCAACGCGGGATCTATCGCAGGCCCGCACAAACCACCGGCGCAGCACATCGGAGGATCGAAAAGTTCGACTTTTATGCGCTCGTCACTGCTGTTCTGAACATCGCTCATGACATGAACTCCTTACCTGTTCATTCGATGGGCGTATTATATGCTTACAAGCGCATATATGCAAGCCGTCCAGACGCGATCACCGCGCCACGCCGTGTATCAGAAACCCCCGGCCGCTGACGGTAAGTTCATCAATCCGGAAGCCGGAGGACTGCATTGCAGTTGCGGTCTCCCGGTTTATGTTGCACTCCCGGGTCACGCGAAACCACAGCGGGTTGAGCCGGTCGACAAGGTGCCGCACACGGTGGTGCGGACGGACATGCTCAATGAATAACATCTGTCCGCCCGGTCGGAGAACCCGACGGACTTCCGAAAAGCCGATCGCCTGTTCCGGCACCGAACAGAATACGAGGGTAATAACCACCGTGTCGAAGGCGTCGTCGGCAAAGGGCAGATTCATGGCGTCTGCCTCGCAGAGATGGACGGGCGTGGCGCCGGATCCGCGGCCGAACGACGCTGCGCGTTCCCGCAGACGCTCACCCACGCTCAGGTCGCTCATCGTTATGGAGGCCACGGCGAGCGTATCGTAATACCCGAAGTTCACCCCCGTACCTGCGCCTATCTCAAGGACATCCCCGCGGGCGCGGGCGAGAAGAATGCGGCGCTTACGGCGCAGGCTCAACGCCTCGAGCGGGTACATGACGGCGTCGAAGAGGGTGTCGGGATGGTTCATACTCGTCTATAACCGCCCGGAGAACAGTTGACCCAGCTGAAACGGCACCCGAATCCCGGCGGACAGACGCGCGACCAGACCATTCTGATAATCCTCATCGGCTCCGCTGTTCGATGTCCGTTCCGAATGAAATGGTTCATACGCAACCGCGAGCCCTGCCCGGACCTGGAATTGTTCGGCGAGTCTGAGTGCAACATCCACCGATGCAAACGGTCCCATTGAGGACTCGGTAAAGCTTGCAGCTCCACCCGGAAAATTGAAAGAGTAGTTCGAGTACGTGAAATTCCAGCCAATACCCGGCACAACGGAAATGGCGCCTACCGGACGTATCGCGTACGCGATACCGCCACGAAGCCCGAAGCCAAGGCCAAAATTGGCGTCGTTAAAGAACTTCGTATCGGACTCGCCATCCGAATCTTCAAAGGTCAGCGAAAACGGTGCCAGGGTCGAAAACGCCCAGGTAAACCCGAATCCATCACCCGGAACCTGACCGACTTTCAGGCCCACGGCACCCGTGGAAACACGGAACTCGCCATCACCTTCCCAGTTGGTCCTGTTCCCCTGGTATACCAGGGAGTAGTCCCAGAGCGATCCGGTCTGCGCACCGGTAACGCCTGCGACGAGAGTAAGTAGAACAAGCATCAAAAATGCATTTTTCATGTGTAATACCTCCTGTTGTACAGTGTAAAATGCATATACACCCTAACATCAATGAAGAATCAGGAAAAGGAAAGAGAACACATGAACAAGGAACCCGGCACGACCTGGTTCGGGTCGGTGATCGACCTGCTCATGCATAAAACCCCTCACGGCGACGCATACAGCCTGCCGCGCTGGCAGTGCCTGCTCCACATGTTCAACCATCAGACGCACCACCGGGGGCAGATGGCGCAGATCCTCGACGAAAAAGGCGTGGAAAACAGTTACTCGAATCTGTTCCGCTATCTGCTCTGAGCACCGGCCAAATTGCCGCCCTCGCTGGCATCTGTCCTTACCCGCGCAGACCGGTCGGGTATACACTGTGTTGTAAAGGGGGGACCGCCATGAATACAGAGTGCCGGCTGGCCCGCCTCACCTGTGCGGCTGGCACATCCGTGCTGCTGCTTCTCATACTCAGTGTACTGCCCTCCCCACTGCACGCCGACTCACGGTACTTTGTCGACGGCTTTACACTCAGAACCGATAGCAGCGTCGCCTTGCTCCCTGCATCGGAGTATCCAAATGCGGTCATGCTGCGGCTGCAGGACGATCCTCGACGCGCCGTGGAGCTTGTGTTCATAGAACGTCAGGGGGACCTCCTTGCGCAGGATTATATTTTCGGTGTTGCCATCTTTCACATGCGCGTCGGTCCGGCAGGTGACAAGGCGGGGCTCCTGCAGGCGGTCGTCTACGAGCCGGCGCAGATCACGAATACAGACGGGGATCAGTTTCTGACCATACATACCGACGGAGTAACCATGCATTTCTACCTCTTCCCGATTTCCGGCACCCCCGGTGGACGGACATCTCACGCGCTCCTGATTCCACACCGGGCCGGACACGACGGGCTGACCGACATAATAGATATTATTCCGACATTCCGCATCGACATCGAAGAAGCGGCGGGTTGAGGTGAAGATACTCGTTGCGGACGACAGCCGCACCGCACGGATGCTCATTGAACAGAGTCTGAGTGAATGGGGATACACGGTTGTCTCCGCATCTGACGGTCAGGAAGCGTTTGATGTTTTTAACGCCGACGATCCGCCTCCGATGGGCATCATCGACTGGGAAATGCCGAAGCTCGACGGCGCCGAGCTCTGCCGCAGACTCCGCTCGCGTTCCCGCACGGCGCCTCTGTATCTGATCCTGCTGACCGCGCGTAATGACAAGAGAGACATAGCGGCCGGGCTCGAATCGGGAGCCGACGATTACGTACCGAAGCCCTTCGACGAAGTCGAACTGAAGGCCCGGGTCAGTGTCGGCAGACGGGTCATAGAGCTGCAGCAGGAAATGCTCAGGCAGGAACGACTCGAAGGCGTACTTGAAACCGCCGGGGCGGTCTGTCACGAGTTCAATCAGCCGCTGCAGATCGTCTCCGCCTACTCGGAGATGCTGCTCTCGAATGCACAGACGGACGAAGACACCCGACAGCGGCTTGAAAATATCCGGGCAGGCGTAAAACGACTCGGGGAGCTGACCCGTATGCTCATGAACGTCACGCAGTACGAAGCGCTGGACTACGCGGGTTCAAAGACGGCGGATTCACGCATTATCGACCTTGAAGCGGCGTCATCACAACCCTGAGACGCTCAGGCATCGTCAGCCGCGAGCATATGGTGCAGCGCGTAGAGCCCCGAGAGCGTCACAATGCGGGCGGCAGGTGCGTGTGCCCCCGCCTCGTCGGTGTGTGCAGCGTAGCGCTTCATGCTCTCCGCAAGCCGCTCCACCCAGATGACAGTATCGTCCGTGTCCTGACCGCTTGACTGCAGGTCTGAGGCCTGCTCGGACAACCAGGCCCACAGCGCCTGATACTCTCCGAGGCTCGCCCAGCGCAGAAGTTGCGCCCGCTGCGCCTTGAACACGGCAAACTCCGAGGCATCCTCCACGAGCTCTTCGAAACCACGGTCCGGGTTTCTGACCTCTGCCCGCAGGTACCCGTCAAGCCCCGGCTCGAACCCCAGACGTCGAAAGGTAATCATGAAGCGGGTTGTCGCGAAGCTCGGGCTTTCGGGTCGTGCAGCATCCTCGAAAAGCGTGACAAGCTGTGGTCCTACGGGGTCCAGAATCGCTTCCGCGAGACGAAGGTCCAACCGGCCCCGGTACGGGAGATTCTGTTCGCCTTCGAGCAGATGCCTGATCCTGACGAGAACCTCCTGGCGCAGAGGTTCGGTCCTGTCGTCCTCGGAATCCAGAGCTCGGTATATGCGGGACAGACTCTTGAGGCTGATGCACACCGCCTCGATATCGGAGTCGCCTGCGGGCGGGTCGGCAAGCCCTGCTATCTCGCGCAGCGCTGCCTCCGCCACCGGGTCGCGGTACGCTCCAAGACAGAAGATCGCCTCGCGTCGGGTGAAACTCGCATGATCGCGTGCTTCCGCGACTATGTCGGGCAGAAGCTCCGGGCGCGGGCTGCGGAAGAGCGTCCGCAACACGCGCTCGCGTTCGGAAACGTGTGCCCCGAGCAGTCGTTCTCTGAGTCTGTATGTTGCCACGGTTGTGGAGCTTCGTTCGAGCGAAAGCAGCAGCGTCTCGCGCTGGGCATCATCGGCGGCAAAGTCGAGCTGGTAGGCGTCGATGAAGGCGCGCAGATTCCTGACCGAGAACATGATGTCCGCCGTTTCTCTAAGCGAAAGGTCACGATCTCCCGGCAGATGCGTGCTGAGAATTACCGTCACAGCGGAAAGGACGGCCGTCAGCAGAAACGTAAACGTATAGTCGTGAACGACAAAGCCCGGAAAAAGTGCAGCCGCATCCGCGAGAGCCCCCCCGGCGAGACCTATGACAAGGGCAATGGTCGCGAGCATGACGTTCGCGGAGGATGTATAGGCAATGCGGTTGTGCTCGGGAACGGACTTGATCATGACTGATCCCTTGAGGGTCAACAGGCTTCGCTTGAACAGGAAGGCGGTAAACCCGAGGACGAAATACACCGGCAGCGGAAGCGTCGGTGGAATAAAGGCCCAGATCAGGGCAACTACGGTCAGTCCCAGGCTGCTTATGACCAGAAGCGGTCTGTCACCGATGCTGTCGGCAAAGGGTTTCAGCGCGCTGTTCGCAATCAGCGCGCTGACCGCCTCGAGCACCACAAGCAGGATCGCGATGTTGTTCGGAAGGCCGAGTACGCGCCGCATGAAGACGACCTGAAAGCCGAACAGGACAACAAGGCCCATGCCGAGCGCGTGTACCAGCAGTGGTATCGCGTGCTGACGTCGCTTCATGCTCCACAGGAAGGTCTGAAATGTGCTTCGTTCGGGTTTCGGCTCGACGATTCCCCTGCCGGGCAGTTTCAGCAGATACCACGCCGCCACTGTGTTCATTGCCACGCCTATGAGCGTAATAACAATGAGGCCCAGAATGCCTTCGAACACCGCAACGGAAAGCAGCGCAAAGCTTAGCAGCTGGGAGACCAGCTGCGCCCAGGCCAGCCTGATGTTGAGCTTCACCAGCGCTCCGCTCGCGTCGCGCAAACGCATAAAGTCGCCCTGCACCGCGTGTGCAACAGATACACCGATCGCGCGACTGAGGCAGAATGCGGTAAAGACAACGAGGATGAAGATGCGCGCCGGGAGATCGCTCATGAACAGTAGAAACACGTACAGGACGGCCGTAAACCCGCGTATCATCCAGCCCCAGCCGAAGAGCTTGTTAATGCGCACGCCGCGGAACAGCCGCGGTACGAACAGTGATGCGACGCCTGCAACGTGAAACGCCGACCCTATGTATCCGAGCTCGAGATTGGTCGCACCGAAGTGGATAGCCATGAGCGAGACAATAGTCTGATTCAGAAGAAACACACCAAGACCATTCCAGGTGATGTGTTTCATGAAGTAGTGCAGTCCGAGCGTTCGTTCCCGGGCCGAAAGTACATCCGTTCGATTGTTCATAAGAGCATAACCACCCAGATTACCACGAGTCCTGCTACCATCCAGCCTATACTGTCGCGGAGGTCACCAGTGTGCAGGGACCGTAGCGAGCGGTACCAGCCGTTCCACAATCGGGCGGCCATGCGGATCGGAATGAGACCAGTCGGCATACGGTGCAGCACCGGGAGCATATAGCGATACACAAGGAAGTACCCTGCCGCCCCGAGCACAGCAGGCCAGGTTCCGCCAATAAGTGCGGAACGGGAAAACGCATACGACAGATGCATATCACCGAACAGCAGAAGCGGAACGAAGGTCATACCCATGCACGCCAGACTCAGAAGGAGCATCGCAGTGCCCTCGCCACCAACCACCCAGCGTACCTCTGCGGTTTCGCGCACCGTTGCAGCACCCGACGTCGAGACGTCCGCTACCTGCCTGCGCGACGCGATGTGCCCGCCAAGAAAGGACAGCCACAGGAACTTGGTAAACGACATCGCCGTTCCGACACTCGCCGCGACCAGCAGCCAGTAGGAAACACTGCTTCCCATATTCGCCTTGAGGAAGGCCTTGCTGACGAAGCCGTTAAACGGAGGAACTCCGGATATCGATAGAGCCCCGATAAGTGCTGCGATAAAGAGCAGCCAGTTCGTTCGTTCGGCGCGGTCCCGGATCGTATACATGTTCTCTTCGGAGAAACGCCGTGCGAGGATAGCTGCGGTCATGAGGAGCAGGCCCTTATACATGACGTGATTCGACAGGTGATAGATACCGGCGAGCTGAGCAGTCGCAGCGACCGCACCGATTCCGGCGATCATGTAGCCGATCTGACTCGCAATGTGAAAGCTCAGAAATCGTCGGAGTGTTTTCTGCCGAAGCGCGTAGAGAACCGCGAGGAGTGCGCTGACCGCTCCGAAGACCTCAAGGCCGGCAAGCCCGGGAATCAGTCGCAGCGCTGCGAACACACCGGTCTTGGTGCCGAACGCAGATAGAATGACCGTCGTGACAGGCCGCACATTCGGGTAGGTTTCGACCATCCAGATATGCATGGGAAAGACGGCTGCCTTGATACTGATTGCGATGAGTGCGAACACCGACCCTGCGGCGAGACCACCGGCATTTCCGGCCGCGCCATCGGCGTCGAACGAAAGTGAAAAACTCCCACTTTCGGCGGCATGCATGGCGATCGCGATCAGCAGAGCCACAGCGGCAGCAATCTGTATGGGCAGGTACCAGCGAAGGAGCCTCTCTCGTTCCGGTTCGCAGAAGAGTATCGCGACGGTACCGAGACTGATGAACTCCCAGAGTATGAAGAACGTGAGCAGATCACTGACGAAGGGCAGCGCGACTGCCGAACCGACCTGCACGAGAACTCCCGACCAGTACAGCAGAGGATGCCCTGCGTTTCCCCGTGCACGGTGTCCCGCAAACAGAGTCGCACATAGCGCAAAAAAGAGAAATCCGACCGCGGTAAACAGAGCAGGTTCATCGACAATATAGGCGCCAGGAATCGGAGCAATCACAACAACGCCTCCGTGCGC
>SKXQ01000036.1 GCA_007128315.1 Spirochaetaceae bacterium
TCGAGGACATGATCCGTGCGAAGTCACTGGTCCTGTCCACACCATCGCTTTCTGCGCGCGGCGCAGTTCACGCATCGGTCATGAGCAGAGGTGGGATCCGCACCATCTTCTCCTTCGACACCGGCTTCGACAGCCTCGGGTTTCTCAGCTGCCTGCGTTGAACCCAACTAATAGCGGTCGCGTATCGCTCATGAAGCACTCCCCCGAAAGCAGGCCACGAGGTCTGCGGTCGCCGCGTCCGGCGGCGGATCAAGCGTAAAGATGTTCAGGTGATCCATGGCCCTGGTTGAGGCGACGTAGAGCAGGTTTCGCCGCATGCGATCCTCGGTACCAGGATCGAGGTCCGAGCCCACGTAGGGTGTCTGCGGAAGAAAGAGCATGACCACCGGAAAGTCGAGTCCCTTCGCTGAATGCAGCGTCGAGATGCGCACGGCGTGGTTCTCGGAGAACGAAAAAGCGGGATCGCGGATCTGAGCAAGGCTGTAGCCAGCCGGTTCGAGCACGGCTCGTATTGTGTCGTAGCTCTGCTTCGTCGGCACGAGCACGCAGATGTTGTCGCGCTCGTAGCCGAGGGTTTCGGTAAACAGCCTGAGACGCGAGAGCAGGAGTTCGGCGAGCGACCTGGTGTCGGCAGTCTGGAAGACCTCCGGTTCGGGTCCGTCACGAAAAGCGTCGGGCTGATTCTCGCTGTCGAGGCCGGGAACCGTCTTTCTGAATGCCTCTGCTTTTTCGTGTATCTGCACGGTATTTCGGAAGTTGGTTCTGAGGATACGGGTCCTGCCCTGTATGTCGATGCCTGCCTGCCTGAAGGTAAAGCCAGGCTGATAGATGGACTGATCCGCATCACCGGCCAGAAGTACACACCGGCGGGCACAGGCCTTGAGCGCGCGAAGCACGATGGCCGGCAGATCCTGCGCTTCATCTATAAAGATGTAGTCGAAGGTGGTAAGATCAGCGGCCTCTGGAGCGCCGGCCGCCTCGGTGGCGCCAGTCGCCGCAGGGGTGGTACCCGCCTCGCGGGCGGGGATGGCTCCCGCAGCGTTCACCGCCCCGATCACCCGCACTGCCGCGTACCCGCGCGCATACAGCCGCTCGCGCTCCATTGCCTCAACGAAGGCCTCGCCGGCATCCCAGACCGCAGCCCGGCCGTTTCGCCCTACTGCCTTCTTCATGCCGGGGCGGTCCATCATTTTATCCACGTACTGCTCGCGGGTCGCGCGCCGGGCCCAGATGACCTGCTCGAGCTCGGCCAGAAAGTCGGCTGCGCTGAATCCCGGCGGCAGCTTCTGCGGCAGGAGCGCCTCGAGCTCGTCTCGCTTGAAGGCGATGCGCGCTCCCGGTGCGATCTCCTGCAGGCGTTCGAGCAGGAACTGATCGGCTGTTGCAATGCGGTCGCCGTCGTCGAGGTGGCCGTGCAGCATGATCGACGACAGGTAGCGGTCGTACTTCACGAGGGTGTTGGTGTAGGTCAGCAACGCGACACTGCCGTGTATTTCGGGAATATCGAGTTCCCCCTGCCCGCCGGGGGTCTGCACGCCTTTGGCTGTCTCAATTGCTTTCAGCAGGACGAGGGTCTTTCCGGTTCCGGCAGCGCCTTTCACGAGAAAGTCGTGGTCAAGCGAAATCTGCTGAAGAACCTGTTTCTGCTCGGCGGTAAGTCGGACGATGGTGCGCTCGTAGTCGAGTCTGGTCCGGGTATAAATGCTGACTTGCGCGAGGGCGTCCACGTAGGCCTGCGCGTCGTCGAGTTCGCCCTGTCGGCGGCGGAGGCTGCGCAGTTCCTCGGTAAGCTTCGCGCGCTCTGATCTGAGGCCATCGATTTTGGCGTCTTTCCCGGATGTTCGCTGTTCAAGATCGGCGATGCGCCGCGACAGATCGGTGTGCTCGCGCGACAGATGCTCGAAGCGCTCGCGTATGCCCTCGAGCTCGGTCACCCGCTCGGTGAGTGCTTTGGACTGCGCCTGCGCGACGTGGAGCCGGTACCCGGTCTCGGACAACTCATGAGCGAGTTGGGAGACCGTGCGGCGTTCCTTCCATACATCGAGATACGACTCGACAGTGGCAAGCTGCTCGGACTCTATGCCCGCGAGCGCGCAGAACTGCAAGAGATGCTGCGTAGCTGCACGCGCCATCTCGGTGTCGAGTGATACGAAACGATGCCGCACATCGTTGGTCAGCGCGTGTGCCCGGCGCATAAGGCCGAGTACCGCATAGCGCTGTGCGCCGGGCTGGTCAGCATTCATGCGCACAAGATCGCTTCGGAACGACTCCAGATATGCGTAAAAGGTTTCGCTGGCGGGATTCTCCGGCATGCACACGCTTCGCATGTAGGCTTCGGCAAAGGAATGAACGGCCAGAACGAAGACGCCGGGGTCCGAGCCCTGAAGTCGTGCCAGTCGACTCAGTTGATTCTCGCGCTCACTGTGCGGCATGTGCGCAATTTTATCATACAAATCCGATCATGTCCGGGCGTTCCGGCAGTCGCCCGGTGTGCGCGGGTGGTCTTACAGCAGAATCTGTACCGCCGTCGAGGCGGCCATAACGAAGGTCACGAGCAGGCCGATAAACCACTGGCCGTTCCTGATACTGCGGTGCAACTCGTCAAAGCGCCGGTCCATATTATGTTGCATTGATTCGAAACGTTTATCCATATTATGTTGCATCGACTCGAAACGGGAATCTACCTGCTCGAAGCGTTTCTCCATATTGTGCTGCAGGTCTTCGAAGCGTTTGTCTACCTGCTCAAAGCGTTTCTCCATATTGTGCTGCAGGTCTTCGAAGCGTTTGTCTACCTGCTCAAAGCGCTTCTCGGTAAACTCGATGTGTCGTTCGAGAATCACCCGATTGGCTTTGACCTCTTCTTTTACGCGGGCAATGTCTACTTCGATACGGGCGAGTGCGTCCGAGCCGACGCGACCGACGTGTGCCGGAAGCCACTCGGCGATGTGAGTTCTGACGTATGAACCGATCTGTTCGAGCTGCTCCTGTTCAAGTTTCATAGCGCTTTCTGCCATACCCTTCCTCCAAAAATACCGTGTTTCAGGCGTCAATGCAACGACACCTGCCCTTCTATACACGTCCGGGGCGCGGGTTGATTGTAAATTGACACGGATACATAACCCAAATACAATAGAAATATCAATTAATGTCGTGTGACGGTGGAGAGATAGAGTGGCTGCTTCCCGACACGCACGGTGCCTTGCATGCGTAGCGTAATGCGCTTTGGCGCCGTCGCGTGCATACTGATACTTCTCGCGGCCGCACCGATTGGCTCGCAGTCCGGGGCGACCTTTGCCGAGTCGCGGCTTTTCGAAGAGCACGGCAGCATCATGCTCATAATTGATCCACAGAGCGGTGATATTGTCGCGGCAAACGAGGCCGCACGAGAGTTCTACGGCTACGATGATCTGCTTGAGCGAAACATCAACGATATCAATCAACTCAGCGCCGACGAGATCGCCGAGGAAATGCGGCTGGCCGAAACCCAAGAACGAAACTTCTTCTGCTTTCTGCACGCGACAAGAGAACGCGGGTTGCGGAACGTAGAGGTGTACTCCTACCCGATAGATTTCGACGGCGGATCGTATCTGTTTTCGATTATAATTGACGTGACCGAGCGCGAGCAGGCAGAACAGGATATCGCGAGGCTCACGCGAGCGTTACTCATTGCAATAGCAAGCGGTGTTGTCCTGTTTCTCGTCTTTCTATTACTCATGATCCTGCGTATCCGCGATCGTCTGCGGTCTACGCAGAAATCACTCGAACAGA
>SKXQ01000166.1 GCA_007128315.1 Spirochaetaceae bacterium
GATATCTCGCTCGTCGCCTCGCGTCTGGCCTGGTCGGCCACGCGTGACCCGAACTGCCGACTTGCATTTCCTGCGTTGCCAGCCATGCCGCGTATGCGCGATCCGCGCTGCTCTCCGGCAGTCTCGCCATCGTCAGCGGGCTGGAAATTGTAGTCGGTTTTCCAGCTGTTTGAACCGTTCATGGCATCGACGAAGATTCGTGTAACGGCCTGTACGTCGAAATCGGTTTTTGCGCTCTCAAACATGCCGGAAGCATCGCGATACTGTACCAGGAGCTGATTCTGTCCACCTGCAGCCTGGACAAAGGAGTCGTCCGACAGGCTCAGGCTGCAGTGCTCGCTGCCTGCGCCAATCCGGCCAAGCGCTTCACTGATTTGCGCTTCGGAAGGGTTTTCGACGCGTGCTCCGGTGGAGTCTTCGAGGGTAATGGTTGGCATGCTGGGTCTCCTTGTATGTACCAGCGAGTATACCTGCGGACGGTACATTGGGAAAGTAGACGTCTCCAGCAGGATAGTTTGACCTGCTATGCGGCTTTCGCTACGCTTGGCAGCCTTGCACAGTGGAGAGTTCCGACTGCGAACACTTGTATTGCCATTTTATCTGCCAGCTTTCCTGTGGGCGACCGGATCTGGTGTAATTCTCCCTGCATTGCCGTTGCACATACGGTCTCTTGAAGCAGTTTTTTCGGAAACCGGGGTTATTCTTGCTGCATTCGCCGTCGGGGTTGTTCTCGGGAATCTTCCCGGTGGGGCTGTTATCGCCCGTTTCGGAAAGCTGAGGGCCATGCCCGCGAGCGTACTGTTCGAAGTAGTGCTTGCAGGGTCAATTGTCTTTATTCAACATCCATAGGTTCGGTCATCGGTGGCTTTGTCGCCGACGCGTTCGGGTTCCGCGCGACGTTTGTGTTGTTCGCGGTGTTCAGCGCACTCGTTTTTCTTATATCGGGGGCATTCGTCCCTCAGGATGTCGCACAAAAGAACTTCCGCCACGGCAGCGATGTCCAGGTGTTGAAGCCGGGATCACTGCGAAATTCGTTCGATTTGCTTCGAGAGTATCAGTGAGTGTTTCTGACTGCCGGATTCGGCATTCTTATGCTTTCACTCGTGCGCGAGGCTCGTAAGGTCCTGTTTCCGCTCTGGGGAGACTTTATCGGTATGTCACCATCAGGCATCGGTCTGCTCTCCGGTACAGCGTATCTGGTGGAGCTCACCCTTTTCTATCCAGCAGGATGGATCATGGACCACGCTGGTCGAAAGAGCGCCGCTGTTCCATGCCTGCTCCTGTTCACGTTCGGGTAGTGGAGTTTCTCGCGCTTTTGCGCACCGTTACAGATGTTGGTGGTGCAGTGAGCCCCAAGATCGTCGGGTCGTTTCGGCTGGGCTTGGTCGTGTCGCCGCGGCCCCTGTCATTTCGATCGCCAGTCTCTCGGGTGCTATCGTCATGGGATTTGCAATGAACGAGACGTTAAAGCGGGGCGAGTAATGAGCGGTCCGCATGACCAATCGCTGCTAAACCCTACATTTTTGTATTTTGAAGACGTAAAAATTACCTTTTAGTACGGTAGGTGAATTCTATCAAACTTTACTTAACCTTGTAAGTATCGATATCATAGTGGTTTATGTGGGAACAGCGCACTTGGCACGATTATTGTTATATAAATCCGTATGAAAAGGTTCGTAACGAATCAAAAAGTAAAAAAAAGATTACGTAATTGTAAGAAGTAACGTATAGTAAAACTAACGTAACAAACTCAGTTTGGATTACGCACATCAGGAGGTGCTTTTATGTGCACGTTTCGTTTGTCTCGAGTCCGTACGGTCATCGTGGCGATTTGTCTTGGGGTTCTGGTTCTCAGCCCTGTCTGGTCCGGTGGAGGTCGGGAGGCGACGCCAGCTACAACCGCAACACTCGGTGACGCACCGTCAGAGACAGGTTCCGGAGTACTCCGGCTCACTGCCGGCCGTCCCCTCGAGACTCTGAATCCACATCAGCAGGCGGCGACCGATACTGCTGATTTTCTGAACCTTGTTACGGGAAAGCTGTATCGTTTCGCTCCCGGTTCAGGCGGCGAGGGTTACGAAATCCTTTCCGAACTTGCGGCGGATCCGCCAGTACGAGTAAATGATGAAGGAACGGTGTGGAGAATCACCGTCCGGGACGATGCACTGTGGGCGAATGGTGAACCCATTACTGCCGAGGACTTTCTGTATTCCTGGCAAATGGTTATGGATCCAGGGCTACTTAACCACCGAGCGAATGCATTTCATGGATCGCAGGTCCAGGTCGTCAATGCCCTTGAGTACGTAGTCGGTGATGCCACCTGGGAAGAGGTGGGGATCGATCTGATCGATGAATCGACTTTCGAGTTCACATTGATTCTGCCTGTTTCAGAGTTCATGCTCATGAATTTTTTCAGCGGACTACCTGTGTCGCTTGTGTACCCGCCGCTCTATGAAGCCGGTATGAACGCGGACCGGACATCGACAAACTACGGCACCGACGTAAACCGGATGGTTTCGAGTGGTCCATTCATGGTTGACTCATGGAGACAGGGCTCAGAGTATACGGCCGTCAAGAATCCGAACTACGTCTTCGCGGACCGAATATGGCTTGCCGGAGTGAACTATCGCGTTATCGCCGAATCCGGTACCGTCATGCAGCTCTTCGAGCGAGGTGAAGTCGATTTTGTATCGCTTTCTGACGCCGACTTTCAGCGCTTCCGCGAGGATCCCCGGGTAATTGAGGTTCCGGCTCGTTCAGTGCAGCGAATCGTAATCAATCTTCTGAGCACTGAGCATCCCATTTTGCAGGATATCAGGTTCAGACAGGCACTCTTCTTCGCAACTGACCGCGCAACGAGTGCAGCGGTTTCTTCTACGATCCCGGCGAACTACATCATCCCGACGACTCATGTCATGAACGTGGATGACGGCACGTTGTACAGGAATACTCCTGAGGCTCGGGCAATACTGAACCCGAGTCTCGGGTACGATCCTGCGTTGGCGCGTGAACTCTTTGATGCGGCCATGGTCGACGCTGGACTTGATACGCTTACGCTTCAGCTGGCGTACCACGAAGGCGTTGAAGCCCGGCGGGCCATGAGCGAGTACCTGCAGCAGCACTGGAACGAGGTCTTCGGTGGAAGGCTGACGATAACGCTACAGGCAGTTCCGTCTTCGCAGCTTGCAGCACGGCTACGCGAATACCCGAACAACGACAATGCGTTCGAACTGGGCTGGACCGGTACCGGTCACGATGATTTCAATCCGGTCTCCGCATTGGCTCACTACTATTCGGGTACTGCGCGACGAAAGGGACCGTACTTTTCGGATGGTTACGACGAGCTGTATCGAACGGTCCTTGCAATGCCGATCGATGATCTTCAGGGTCGTCTCGAACTGATTGCGGAAGCCGAACGGGTTATGCTCGAGGATGCGTCATTCGTTCCGGTCACCCAGGGGCTTGAGTTTGGTCTTGCCTCCGACCGGGTAGAGTTCATGAGCGACGGGTGGTCAATCGCTCTTCGACACGGCTGGAAGTGGGCGCGAATCGTCGACTAAAGCCGAGAGTGAAACAGCGTTCTGTTTCACCAACGACACGTTCAGATAACCTGGACCGGATCTTAGGTAAGATCCGGTCCTTATCTTTTGGTCCGCTCTTGCGATGTACCAACGGAGTCAACCTTGATTAAATACACCATACAACGCCTGTTCGCCCTCGTATTGACGTTGTGGGTCATTCTGACAA
>SKXQ01000031.1 GCA_007128315.1 Spirochaetaceae bacterium
GTGCGGTTGTGAACCACAACCTGTTTTCCGTCAAAGTGGGTGTGACGGAATGGCGGTGCGACGTAGATGACGGCTTTCGGGTCGAATCCCGCGGGTACGTTCTCCGGTTCAATGAGGCCCTGCAGCAGGGCGAGCCCGAGCGCGAAAAATCCGGCATTGGCCGGCGCTACTACAAAGGCGTGCAGTCCTTTGTCGTCAACGCCTGCGATAAAGGGAAAAACCGCAAGCTCCTGGGTTTTGAGCCACTCAAAGCTCTCTTTTCTCAGCGGATTGAATGAGGTGCCGAACCGATCCGTGAATCTGGCTTTATCGGTCGGCTTCTCGTCTCCGATCACCATGCAGTCGGGGTCCCGTCGGCGCATGTACGGTTCGAGGTAGTTTGCCGCAACACCGTTGGTTACCTTGCACACCTTGGCTTCCATCACGTGGCCTCTTCCCGGGACATCGTAACCGACCATGTGCCACCCGTGTTCTTCATTACAGGTGGAAAGTGTCATCAGATGATCAATCGACTGGGCGACAGTTACCGCTGGTGCGGCATCAAGGATTGCCTTCGTGTCAGCCGGCAGACCGTATTTTATATCGTATGTTCCCATAAGAACCTCCGTGAATATTGTGAACGAGAGTTCTTTATTTCTCGCTGAATCTCACATTAATGATTTCTTTCCTACGATACCACTGTTGCTGACCGTGAGGGGTATAAAAATCTCGGATTTTTCTCGTATACGAAATTATCAAAGCACAGTATACTTTCGTAAGGTTACGTTTACTTTCGTTCAATCAAACTGGGGGTCCTGTGTACGTTATTGAGAAATATCTGCAATCGAAAAACGGCAACACCGAGTCCTGTGAAGACGGAATCTTTACAGGCCGGAATCTTGCTGCGATTGTAGACGGGGCAACCAGCAAGGGGACCCTGCTGCACGATGGGAAAGCGCCAGGACGACTCGCCCGCGACCTTGTTCTTGAAGCGCTTGAAGACCTCGATGCTACCTTCGATGCTGACCGGATGGATTCTGCCCGGGTTCTCAATATCCTGAACGATGCCATCGCGGCCTGGTATCGGGCTTCAGGTATGTATGAGGACGCGAAGCAGAATCCCGAGCTTCGTGCGAGTGCTTCGCTTGTCGTGTATTGTGAACCACTACGCGAACTGTGGATGGTCGGTGATTGTCGTGCACGAACCGAGTATTCGGTCTTCGGACACGACAAGCGCATAGACTTCCTGTTTTCCGAACTCCGATCGTATGTAATTGAGGATCTTCTATCCTCGGGCGTGACCGAACAGTCGCTTCTGGAGCACGACCGGTCGCGCGAGCTCATTTTGCCTTTTCTGAAAATGCAGCACGGCTTTCAGAACCAGCGATACCGTTCTGATTTCTCGTACTCTGTACTTGACGGGTACTTTACCGAGCTGTCGACGCGCCGTTGTATTCCGGTGGCACAGTCCGCTTCGGAGCTGATGCTCGGGAGTGACGGGTATCCGGAACTCGAGCGGACGCTCGCGGAGAGCGAGCAGTCGCTTCAGCGGATGCTGGACGAGGATCCCCTGATGTACCGGCTGCACCGCTCGACGAAAGGAGTTACACGTGGAAACCTGTCCTTCGATGACCGTGCGTTTCTTCGCCTCGCGATATGAGCTCCAGTGTGTACTTGTTCCCTTGTGGGAAGCTTCCCGCACAGGTAGAGTAACCTCGTGACAAATATTGAACGGAGACGTTACATTACCCAGAAGCTTCGCGAGTCGGGGTCGCTCCGCGTTGACCAGCTCGCCGCGGAGCTTGAGGTGACAACCGTTACGATACGGTCCGACGTCGCCGATCTGGAACGACGGGGACTGGCTGTCCGATCGCGTGGGGTGATACTCGCCCCCGAAGGCGACGAGCTTCCCCGAAACGTCGCAAACACGATCAAGGAGAAGCTTGCCGAGAAAGAGGTTGTCGCGAAACAGGCGCGACAGCTCGTCGAATCCGGACAGACGGTAATTATCGACGGTGGAAGCACGAATGCGGTGTTCGCCCGGGAACTGCATGACATACAATTAACGGTAATCACCAATTCGATTCCGGTCATCCTTGAGCTTGCTCCCGACTCGGATGTGGACATCATCGTTTCCGGTGGAATCCTCCGGAAGCCAAGCATGTCCCTGGTTGGTGAATTCTCGCGGAACCTCTACGAACACATACGTGCCGATATTGCCTTCGTGGGAGCCGCCGCGGTCTCCGTTGAACACGGTCCGAGCGGTCCGAATTTGCTTGAAGCCGAGACAAAGCGTAGCATAATTGCTGCCGCCAACTCCGTCTGCCTTCTGGTCGATTCTTCCAAGTTCGGCAGGACGAATCTGGCCCATATCTGTTCATGGGACCAGTTATCATATGTCGTTACTGACCGTATTTCCCGTGAGGATCGTTCGCGTCTTACCGACGCTGGCGTTACAGTTTTTGCGCCGGATACCGACTGATTCGCACGATTGGTATTGCCTCGTGTAAACACTGCCATTTCTTTCCTCTGGATCCGGGCATGCAGGCCGATCTCGTTGTCACCGGTTCCGCAGGGCACTCACGTGCAGCCTGCCTGGCCCGCGAAACTGATCCATTTAACTCTTGACCTCATCGATAATGCGTCTTAAACTCGGCAATGTACTATAACAATAGTACACAGGAGTATCATGGCGACGCAGCGTGACGGACAGCATCTGCAGATTCGACTCGACCCCGGCAGCTCAATTCCGTTTTATCGGCAGATTATTCTGCAGGTGGAAATGGCGATAGCAGACGGCCGTGTGACCACAGGCTACCGACTGCCGACGGTCAGGGGCCTCGCCGTCGACCTGCAGATAAACCCGAACACCGTCGCGAAGGCGTACAGCGAGCTCGAAATACGCGGCCTTGTCAGCACGCAGCACGGGACGGGCACCTTCATAGGTGAGTGGTCCCCGGCCCCGTCTGAAGTGGACCGGGAGCAGCTTCTCTCGCAGCTTGTTCACGAGTTCATGAGTCACCTCGGATCATACGGATTTACGGTGGATGACCTTCGGGCCTATCTGCGTGAAGAGTCCGCAAAGGATGGCAGGAAATGAAACAGGAAACAGACCCTCGGGACAGTCGCGCGCGTATAAATGCCCTCGCGCATCGCATGCGACGATTCAGGTTTTCGGGCAATTTCACTATGACCACGCTCTCGGCGCTGGTACTGGTCATGTTTGCCGTGGCCGCGGTCGCCCTGCAGCTCGCGCTCGGTGTACCGCCGAGCCCTGAAGCCATTGCCATTATCGTCGGGGTACTCGCGGCGAATGGCATAGTCATCGCGATTGCTCCCCTTTGGGCGGTCGTGCTTCTTATGACAGTCACCTTCTGGGCGGTCACAGGGTATCTGGTACCCGAAAACATGCTGCCAGCGCTGCTCGTCGGCAGCATCGGCTTACTCGTCGCCCCGGCGGTTCAGATTGTTCAGCAGTGGGACCGGGCGGTGGTGTTTCGCCTGGGACGCTTCAAACGCGTGCTCGAACCGGGACCGCATCTGCTGTTCCCGGTCATCGACTCGGTTATTGGTCACGTGGACATGCGCATTCGGGTCACTGACTTTTCCGCCGAACGCTCGGTGACCAGCGACACGGTCCCCGTCCACGTGGACGCCCTCGCGTTCTGGATGGTCTGGGACGCAGAGAAAGCGCTCCTGGAGGTCGAGGACTACTTTGCCGCCGTGACGCTGTCTGCACAGACGGTGCTCAGAGA
>SKXQ01000054.1 GCA_007128315.1 Spirochaetaceae bacterium
CCAAGATGTCCCGGATTCAAGCCCAGGCATTCCCGCTTATCTGCAAAGCGTTCCGCCAGACTCAAGGGAACCGGAAATTACCTCATCCCCGCCCCTCGTGTCAAGCTCTGCGACGAAATCAGTTCTTTTTACTCGACGGCAGATAGGGATACAGTTCGCCTGCGAGGGTCTGTATACTCATCGTCTGAAGCCAGATCTTGCCGGGGCCCGTCAGGGTCGTCAGAAAGAGTCCCTCGCCGCCGAACAGGAAGTTCGACATTCCTTTCACCATTTCCACGTCGAAACCGACAGTAGACTCCATGAATGCGAGGGCACCGGTTTCAACCCGGATCTTCTCGCCCGCAGCGAGTTGCATTTCGACCGTTTCACCGTCTATCTCGAGAAAAGCCGTTCCTCGCCCCTTCAGTTTCTGCATAATGAAGCCTTCTCCACCAAAAAAACCTGCTCCGAGCTTCTTCTGAAACACGATATCAAGCTCCACGTCTGACTCACCGGCTAGAAACGCCCGTTTCTGACAGACGTAATCCACTGCTCCGACGTCGACCGGAACAATCTTACCCGGGTACGTGTGACCGAGGGCTACGCGTTGACCGCTTCTGGTTGCCGTATAGAAGTTCAGAAATCCTTTTTCCCCCATCATGCGGCGTTTGACGAAGCCGCCAAGACCACCCTGAACACCGGTCTTCATTTCGACATCTGCATCCATGTACTTCATGGCACCGGCCTGACACTGAAGCGTCTCACCCTGCATGAGTTTGCATTCGACGACAGGCATGGACGTTCCATAGATCTCGTATTGCATAGTTCCCCCTAAATGTAAGTGCTCCTGAGAGAGTACACCCGAATATCTTCAGGTCTCCAGGAAATTTTGTTATTTGATCGGGATTTGACGGTTATGTCTGCCGGAATATCGGGTTCAAGGTGAAAAAAACGGTCGCTGTACGATATATCCGACCCCTGAACGTCGACCCAGACCCACAGCGCAGGTTTTTCGGCGGTCAGCTGATACCGACCCGCTTTTTCATCAAGCAGTTCAAGGCGTATCTCGGGGTCCTTCAGTTCCAGGTGTTTCGGCCGGACGAAACTCACCATACACGAACTGCATTCGTCTTTTCCGTCGCAAAGATGTGCAAAAAACAACAGGTTTTCTGCTCCGAGCTGCTCAATCTGCTCTGAAAAATCGAGTGTGATTACCTCGGTGGACGCCCGTATCCGAGAATCGACTTCTTCGGCGCCAAGACTGATGAGCTCACCGTCGGTGGTCCACAGACGCCATTCCATTTCCAGCCAGCGCCGTTCACTCCGATCGCTGCTTACGAAAAGCGTTACGGTGCCGGCATCGGAATCATCGACTCCTGAGAGAAGGACCGGCGCATACGAGCGTCGCACCTGGTAGTGAAGCGCTTTCCATCGGCCTTCCCAGTCTATACCCGACCAGCTCGGGCCAGGCCAGCAATCGTTCAGCTGCCAGTACAGGGTACCCATACCACGGGGCATGCTTCGCCGCCAGTGCTCAATCGCATACTGCATGGCGACAGCCTGCAGTATCTGTGAAGTCCAGAGCACCATGTCGTTGCTCACCGGAAGCTGAAACCATCTGAGCATGTACTGTATGATTGCATCATTCCCGATCGGGCTTCGCTGATGATACTCCATGATGCGCGACGTTATGTTCCGCTCCTCGGGCGCGGTGAAACGAGCAACGGCCTGCGGTTCAGGAAAGCTCTGGAAACCGAACTCACTGACAAACCTGTGCCCGCAATCGCGATAGCTCTCAAAGGGCTGCCGGCCATGCCAGACCATCCACAAATGAGCGTCACCCGCTCGCGGGTCGTTTGCGTCCGCCCGCTTCTCGCCGGGAGTATGAGGGCTCGAAGGCCAGTACGCACGTTCGGGATCGAAGCGTCGCACCTGATCAGCGAGCATAACGTCGAAGAGTTGCGTATAACTTTCGCGACTCATCGCACCGAGTGCATCAACCTCTGAACCGGTCGATATGCACCCGTGAATCTGTTCCATTTCATTGTTTCCACACCACAACGCGATGCAGGGATGCGACCGCAACCGGCGGATAACCTCCGACGCTTCCTGCTTGACCGACTGCATGAACTCTTCGTTGTCGGCGGGGTAGGCGCCACATGCAAACATGAAATCCTGCCAGACGAGAAGCCCGTACTCGTCGCAGAGTTGGTAGAACAGATCCGACTCGTAGACCCCGCCTCCCCAGACTCGCAGCATGTTCATGTGGGCAGAAGCCGCGCTCTGAATGAGATACCGGTAGTGATCCTCACTGATTCTCGGAACAAAGGTATCAGCCGGAATCCAGTTCGCGCCCTTCGCGAAAACAGGAACACCGTTTACCTCGAAGGCGAACTGTTCGCCCCATTCATCGGCTTCTCTGAGCAGCCTGACCGTGCGCAACCCGATACGGCGGACCGTTCGATCAAGAAGGTTGCCGGTGTCGTCGAGCAGGTCGCACACGAGCTCGTACAGGGGCTGATCGCCCATGCCGTTCGGCCACCACATGCGCGGCTCGGCGACAGACAGAGAAAGGCCGGCATGCACCCGTGCCGGGTCTGAACCCGAATCAGACGCGCAGGAAGCGCTTCCGGCGGCGACCGTATCCTCGCCGAGGCGAAGCGTTACGCTCAGGGCCGCGGGTAATACTTCTCCGGTCTGAATTGCCGAGGCTGTTACATGAACAGTGGCCGATTCGGCGGAGAGCTCAACCTGACGCACATGAACGTCCTCGAAGGCTGCCTTGCTATATGCCCGGAGCAGGATAGAACGCCAGATACCGACCGTCGCGCATCGCGGCCCCCAGTCCCACCCGAAGTTGCACTGACTTTTTCTGAGCTGATTGACGCCGGTAAGTCGTTCCTGATCGATGCCGGTGTGCCAGTAAAAGCACTCGGATTGAGCTTTTTCGGCAGCCGTAACTGGCGCGGCAAAAGTAATCACGATTTCGTTCTCGCCTGGAATCAGATGTTCGGAAACCTCAACACTGTGTCCGTAGAACGCGTTTGACGTTCTCGCAATGGATCTCCCATTCAGGCTGATTTCTGCGAGCGTATCAAGTCCTTCGCACACAAGCTCTATCCGATCGGCCCTGTGAAAATCGGGGCTGATTCTGAACGATCGCCGATACACCCAGTCGGTTCGTCCGACCCAGTTCTGAGCCTGCTCCTGATCCCGCAGATAGGGATCAGGAATAAGCCCGGCCGCGAGCAAATCCGTGTGAACAGTTCCCGGAATCTCGGCTCGCACCCCTGAGGCAGGCACCACCGAAGCCTGCGCTTCGGCGTTCGCGCCGACCTCGAGGGTCCAGCTCCCGTCAAGCAATACATACTCCATGATGAGTTCCTTATGTGTGTGCGACTAACAGTTCCTGTACGAGTTCAGCGAAGCCTTCGCCATGTGGAGCCTCGGTAACGTAGGTCGGAGGGGATTTCATGAACGGAAGCATTTCCAGCACGTTTGCGACACCACAGGAGTTCGGCAGTAGTGCAAACATCGGTTCATCATTCGGTGAGTCACCACAGAACAGAACCGTATCAAGAACCTCGGGGTCGTCAACGGAGACATTCCAGAGCTGATTCAGCGTGAAGGCAACCATGGAACGCTTATCGTAGCGACCAATCCAGAAATTGACGTGGATGGAACTGACTTTGGCTTCCGCTCCCTCGGACTCACAAATCCCCCGAATCCGTTCTGCATCGTTAAAGTCAAGGAACGGTGGTTCTTCGCGAAAATCAACGGCATAGTCGTAAAGCCGAAACGGTTGATCCTTCGCCATTCGTGTTCCCGGCACTTCGCGGAACACCCGCGCGGCGATGCGCTCGAGCGCCTCACGGGTTTTCGCCGGATCACCGCTTTCGGGATGGTAGATTTCGCGACGAACCCCGTTCTCAAGATAGTAGGTGAACGCGCCATTCTCTCCGATCACGGCATCTACCGGCCACTGCCTGATAATTGCGTCGCACCATCCGGCAGGCCTTCCGGTGACCGGAATAACCACGAAACCGGCGTTGTGAAGCCTCCACAAGGCGTCAAACGCAGCCGCCTGAAGCCGGTTTTCTCTTGTGAGAGTGTCGTCAATGTCGCAGAGAACAAAGCGTATCCCGCGTCGGTGCGACTCAGGCCATCTGGACAGCGGCACAGGCCTGCGTGGCGTGTGCAGGCTATGCTGCTCCGTGGCCACGGAATACTCGCACGTAATCGAGAAACGATAGAACCGAAAGCACTGCTGCAATCACATAGGCCGCAAATGCGACATAGGCAATGATTTCCACGTAGACCGCCGGAAAATCCGCACCGAAGGGAGAAAACAGGCCCAGGCGTCCTTGTGGTTCGTACATTCCCAGTCGGTTGAGTGAACTCAACAGCAGGCCGGCTCCTCCGCCAAGCGAGTACATGACGGTTTTGATCTTTCCACCGGACCTCGCCGCAAGAGCAACACCCTTTCGATACATGAGCAGCCGTATGAAGATGATGCCGAACTCCCGGTACAGAATGATGATGAACACCCACACGGGCATGAGATTCGCCACCAGCAGACAGACGAAATACGTCAGCCGCGAAAAGACATCAGCAAACGGATCGAGCACCTTGCCAAGGTCGGTAACCTGATTCGTACGACGTGCTATGTCGCCGTCAAGCGCGTCGGAGAACTCTATGTAGACGAACAGCAACCACAGAACCACTATCGAGGTTTGCAGCAGGAATCCGGTCCACAAAGGCACGAAAAAGGCGAGAAAAAAGATCGGGGAGAGAAAAATCCGGGACGATGTAACTGTATTTGGTATGTTCACGCCGCATACGCTACGCCGAGTCGAAAAATCTGTCAAGCGAACAGGGCGGGTCGAAGATCCTCGTACTCGTGTTTTCGAAAGTAACTGTAAAGGACACGGTACCCGCGGCGGACACGACTTCTGATCGTTTTCTGCAACGCCTGATCCATCTCATCGCGGGAGTCGAAGGTGTACAGGCGCTCAGACGACGGTCCCTGTATGGTACCGGTGCACACGATAAACGCGTGCTCGGAGAAGAGCGTGGGCTGCCGGTTATGAATGGTGACGTAGCGTATCTGCTCGTCGTCGGTGATCCTGTACAGCGTGATTAGCATTGCTCTGATTATACTATCGGATTGAGACTGTCGGTCCTTGATAGCGACGAGGAGCAGGAAGGAAGCAAAAACCTGTTCAATTCACCGCGATTCAGTGGTTTCCTGTCGCGAAATCGTCACGGCTGAGTCTTCGTCGATGCGAACACGGTAGACCGCGAACAGCACCGGGCGTTCGACCGTCGCGAGCCGGACCTCTGGCGTAAACAGAACCGGAAACCGCGATCGAATCTCCTCCCGGACAGGATTCGTTTCAGCATCATCCCAGGGGAGTCTCACGAAGACTTCGGAACCGGCGGCAAGGAACCACTGTGGCACCTGCAGGGTGCGCAGAGAAAGCTCGAAAGCACCACCATCGGACTCGTACAGGGGGCCATCGGGCATCACCTCTATGGTCAGACTGTCGGTACCGAGGTGGATAACCCTGAAGTCGAACGTTGCACCCCCGGGTGGGACCGGTTCATAGTCCGAAACAACCCATGTGGCTACGATGAAAAGGGTCAGGATCACCATGATCCCGGGGAACCCTGCCGCACGCGGGAACAACCCCATCATGGTACCCGATACAAGCGCGACTCCAGAGAATATCCAGAACTCGCGCCCGGTAAAGGCCTCGATACCGTTCAGAAACAGTCCGGTGACCATCAGACCGACGGTTAGCGAACACAGGAGCAAGGCCACGGCGCCTGCCGAAGCTGACTCCGGTTCACCCGATCCCCTGACCAGCCGACGAAGCAGTACAGACACCGCGGTGCCCGCTGCGAACGCACTGAGGAAACCCCAGAGATACGGATTACTCCCGGACAGAATACTCAGAGCTGATATACCTCGCCATACTTTTTATTCAGATACTCTGTGAAGTATCGGGCATCGAGCGTCTGTCCGCTGATATCCATGACAAGTTCACGGGCCGTTTTTGCCCGCCCGTGGGTATGTATGTTTTCACGCTGCCACTCGAGGACATCGGCGAAGTTTCCGTTTGCGATCTGATCGCGGACATCGGGAATCGCTTCCATCATGACATGGTAGAACTGCGCGCCGTAGAGATTCCCGAGTGCGTATGTCGGAAAGTACCCCATTGCTCCCATGGACCAGTGTATGTCCTGAAGTACACCCTCGGAATCACTCTCGGGGGCGATACCAAGAAGCTCCCGCGACATTGCTCTCCAGGCTTCCGGCAGATCGTCAACATCGAGCGATCCTTCGATCAGGGCCAGCTCGAGACGGAAGCGAAGCATGATGTGAAGGCTGTAAGTGACTTCGTCGGCTTCAACCCGGATGAACGACGATTCAACCCGGTTGATACCCCGATAGAAGCGATCGAGATCTACGCTGTCGAGCAGTCCCGGAAAGGTTCTGACAAGCTCGGGGTAGAAGAACAGCCAGAACTCCCGGCTGCGTCCGATCATGTTCTCCCACGTACGGGACTGGGACTCATGAATTCCGAGGCTCGTACCGGAAGCAAGCGACGTTCCATGATACTTCGATGCAACGCCGAGCTCATACAGACCATGACCCGCCTCGTGTATGGTTCCGAACAGGGCGGGATTCAGGAAATCCGGTGCATACCGGGTCGTCAGGCGCACGTCCATGGACCCGATGTCAGTCGTAAACGGATGCGCTGATTCGTCCAGCCGCCCGCGCGAAAAGGGCCAGCCGATGGCTTCGAGCACCCTCCGGCTGAACACGCGTTGTCCGTCGACTGGATACGCCTGGTGCAGAAATGAATCATCAACCTGTTCTGCAGCCTGAATTCTGCCGGAAATCGGAACCAGATCCTTCTGAAGCTGATCGAAAACCGTGCGAACCTCGGAGGCTTTCATGTCCGGCTCGTACTCGTCGAGAAGCGCATCGTATGGGTGTTCGTCGTAGCCGAATCGTGCCGCCCGCTCCCGGTTCAGGTCGATGATCTCGGCAAGATGATCCCGAAACGTCGAAAAATCGTTTGCCTCGCGCGCCCTGGCCCATACGGCCTGGCCAGTACTGGTTACGACGGCGAAACGCCGCACAAGTTCCGCCGGGAGCTTCTGTTCGCGTCGGTAGTCCCGGTACAGGCAGCGAATCAGTGCCCGGTCCTCTTCGGGCACCTCACTTCCACCGGCGGGATGCTCATCATCGGCCCCGACGTCGGCAAGAAGCGCTCCGAACTCATCGCTTGTGCCCCGTTCGTGTATCATTCCGGTCAGCAGGGCGATCTCGTCGGAGCGCATATCGATGCCGTCCGGTGGCATGTACGTCTCCTGATCCCAGTGAAGGAGCGAGACCGTTTTGGAAAGCAACTGCAGCTCCCGGTCGATGCTCTTGAGTCGATTCAGCGCGTCTGTGCTCATATGTCTTCCCGCTTCCTGATTTTTTCGCCAATGAATGCGACAGCCTCGTCGAGTGCGATCCCGTCTTTCTTGTCTCCGGTACGCATGCGTATGCTGACCGCACGTTCATCTTCTTCACGTCCGCCGACGACAAGCATGTAAGGAATCTTCTGATGCTGCGCATCACGGATCTTCGCATTCATGCGCGAGTCACGGAGATCAGCATCAACCCGAATTCCTGTTTCGGCAAGTGCGTTCTTCACGGTCCGTGCGTATTCGTCGAAGGCCGGAGCTACCGGAATGACGACCGCCTGGACGGGTGCAAGCCAGACAGGGAATGCTCCGCCGTAGTGCTCGATGAGAACGCCGAAGAAGCGCTCCAGAGATCCGAGCAGAGCCCGATGCACCATGAACGGGCGTTTTTCCCTGCCGTCGGAGTCAACAAAGGTCATGTCGAAACGTTCAGGCAGATTGAAATCGAACTGAACCGTGGACATCTGCCATTCGCGGCCGAGCGCATCCTTGAGCTTCAGGTCGATCTTGGGGCCGTAGAAGGCTCCTCCGCCTTCGTCGACCTCGTACGCGAGTCCTGCCGCCTCGACTGCTTTCCGGAGGCTCTCGATTGCCGTGTTCCAGTCCTTCTCCTCGCCGACGCTTTTCTCGGGGCGCGTCGCGAGGTAGGCCTTGATATCGGTAAAACCGAAGGCACCGAGCATATCGAGACTGAACTTCAACACGGTGTGAATCTCGTCTTCGACCTGTGAAGGTGCACAGAAGATATGCGCGTCGTCCTGTGTAAATCCGCGAACACGGAGAAGCCCGTGCAGAACCCCGCTTCGCTCATAGCGATATACGGTGCCAAGCTCCGCCCAGCGCAGGGGTAGTTCCCGATAGCTGCGCATCGATGTCTTGTAAATGAGTATATGGAAAGGACAGTTCATGGGCTTCGCGTAGTACTCGGCGTTGTCCATCTCCATCGACGGGTACATGCCTTCGCTGTAGAAATCGAGGTGACCGCTCGTCTCCCAGAGCCAGCTTTTTCCTACGTGCGGGGTGTACAGAATCTCGTAGCCACCGGCCGCGTGCTGTTTGCGCCAGTACTCCTCGATCGCAAGGCGTATGCGGGCTCCTTTCGGATGCCAGTAGATCAGACCGCTGCCAGCCTCTTCGTGTGTCGAATACAGATCGAGCTCGCGACCGAGTTTCCGGTGATCCCGTTTTTCGACCTCGGCAAGATGATCAAGATGCGCACGAAGCTCTTTGGGACTTTCCCACGCGGTTCCATAGATACGCTGCAGCATGGGGCGCTTTTCATCACCTCGCCAGTAGGCACCGGCGATGTTCAGCAACCTGAATGCTTTGGCGTGAATCTCTTTCGTGTTCTCGACGTGGGGGCCGCGACACAAATCCACGAAACTGTCGACGGTGTACAGCGAGACTTCCTCGCCTTCGGGTATCGCGTCCAGAAGTTCGAGCTTGTATGGCTGATTGGAGAACTGTGACCGGGCTTCGTCACGACTGATTACGGTTTTCTCGAAGGGGTGTTTTTCCGCGACGATGTCACGCATGTGTGCCTCGATCTTCTCCAGATCATCCGGAGTCAGACTCCGGGGTAGATCGAAATCGTAATAGAACCCGTTCTCGATCGGTGGGCCAATCGCGATCTTTGCCTCAGGAAACTCTCGAAGCACAGCTTCGGCCATTACGTGCGCCGTCGAATGTCTTATTCGGTACAGACGGTCCTCTCTGCTCAGTTTGCCGGTATCTGCTGCATCACTCATACAACACCTCCAAAAATGCGTTTGTGTCGGTCAATACAACGAAAAAACCCGGGCTTCTTCGTCGTACGGCGTCGTCAATGACCGGGAGTCCACGACTCCGGACCATGATCAAAACGATTCCGTAAGGACGAAAAGGCCCGGGTTTACCGGTTCTTCCGCGGTTCCACCTTACTTCAGACACCGCTTCCGCTCGGGGGATACGGTTGCCTGCACTCATTTTCTCCCGTATCGTGGGCCAGACGGCACGGCCTACACAACAGATCGCGCAACACACGATCCGCCTTCGACCGGCGGCTCCTGAGTGGTGCCGGCAACGTCGCAGTCAGGCATCTTCCAGCCTCGCGCAGGTTCTGCGCTGTGGATGCCCTCTCTATGGACCCGATACGTCGCAGCGTGTCTCAGTCAACGCCGTACTTCAGGGCAGAAATATGGACGCGCGACGGCTTTTCTGTCAAGGAGAGGCTTCAGGCGCCTCGACCGGCTCACCGGGTCTTTACTACAATTACCCGGAGGAGCCGAACCATGAGTAAACCAACCATTGCCGTTTTCGACACCAAGAGTTACGACCAGCAGTTTTTCAATATGACAAACGCCGACTACGGATTCGATCTGCGCTATTTCGAGTTCCGGGTCACCAAAGAGAACGCAGTCGTCACCGAAGGCGCGGACTGTGCATGCGTTTTTGTCAACGATCAGGTTACTCCCGAGATCGTCGATGTTTTCGCATCCCGTGGAGTCAAGTTACTCGCTCTGCGCAGCGCCGGGTATAATCACGTCGATCTCGACGCGTTAAAAGGAAAGCTCGATATCGTCCGTGTTCCAGCGTACTCACCACACGCCGTCGCCGAACACGCACTGGCCCTCATGCTTACCCTGAACCGTAAGACGCATCGGGCGTACAACCGCACCCGTGACAGTAACTTTGCAATCGCCGGCCTGCTCGGTTTTGACATGTACGGCAAGACCGCCGGCGTCATCGGGACCGGGCAGATCGGGCGGATAATGGCCGAAATTCTGCGAGGCCTGCAAATGAAGGTTATCGCGTACGATCCCTACCCGAATAAGGAGTGGGCGGAGAAATGGAATGTCGAGTACATGAAACTGAGCGAGCTGTATCGGCAGAGTGATGTCGTCAGTCTTCACTGTCCACTCACCCCCGAGAACATCTATATGATCAATCGTGCCTCGATCAGCCAGATGAAACCCGGTGTCATGATCATCAACACCGGACGAGGCAAGCTGATTCGCACCGAAGACCTGCTCGAAGCGCTCCGCTCTGGCCGGGTCGGATCCGCCGGACTGGATGTGTACGAAGAAGAGACGGTCTATTTTTTTGAGGATCACTCCTCGAACATCGTTACCGACGACAATCTGCTACGGCTGCTCGCTTATCCGAATGTTCTCGTGACCAGCCACCAGGCCTTTTTTACCCGGGAAGCGCTGACAAATATCGCCGGTGTGACGTTAGAGAATATCAGGACGTATTTCGAGGAGGGCAGGATCGAGAACGGAATTCCGGACTTCGACGCGGGTACAGGCCGGCTCCAGAAGGACCAGAAGAAGGAACAGAAGTCAGACGCCTGATCGGACCTTACCTGTCAGTCCGCGCGCATCAGTGCGGCACAGCGTCCACAAGGACGACGGTCGTACGCGCAGGGACCCTGTAGCTGAGACCGCTGATCTCCGGGCGTTGTTCGGCGGGGAAGATATCGGCGGGCGGTTCGGCTGCGGTGTCGAGCACGAGTCGCCACGTTCGCCCGGCCGAAGGCAGAATCACATCACGGTCTATTGTCGTGGCGTTGAACACGAGAAACAGATCGTCCGAAAGTCGACCGTCGGTCTCCACCTCGGTGCCGTCGATGAGCACGCAGAGGCAACCGTCGGCAGTACGCCAGTCTACCGGCCTGCCTTCAGAGTCGAGCCAGGTAACGTCGGTCAGCATGCTGCCACTTGTATCGCGTCCCGTGAAAAACTCATCTCTGAGCAACACCGGTTGGCTCCGTCTGAACTGAATCAGCTCTGAAACGAAACGGACAAGGGGGGCGTTGCGCTCGAGTAGTCCGTGATCGAGCCAGGACAGCTCGTTATTCTGGCAATATGCATTGTTGTTACCTTTCTGGCTTCGTCGCATCTCGTCGCCGGCGCTGAGCATTGGCGTTCCGATCGAAAGGAACAGCGTCGCGAGCATGTTTCTGATCTGCCGGTTTCGTACAGCGGCAATCACCGGAACGAGCGTTTCACCTTCAATACCGTAGTTGTAGCTGTATTCGCCGTTATGACCGTCGTGCCCGCCCTCGCCGTTGATTTCGTTGTGTTTGTGCGAATAGCTCACCAGATCGTTCAATGTAAATCCGTCGTGACTGCATATGAAGTTAATGCTATGGAACGGCTTTCTTCCACCCTCGTGATACAGGTCCGCACTTCCCGAGAGGCGGGTAGCAAAGTTTCCGGTCAGATTCGGGTCCCCGCGCCAGAATCGGCGAACGTCGTCGCGGTAGCGGTCGTTCCACTCCGCCCAGCGAGTACCGGGAAACTTCCCGACCTGATAAGCTCCACCAGCGTCCCAGGCTTCCGCGATTATCTTCGCGTCGCGCAACATGGGGTCTTCCGCTATGCGGTCAAGAAGCGGCGGATCCTCCATGAGTACGCCCTGTTGGTCACGACCAAGTATCGACGCGAGATCAAAGCGGAATCCATCGACGTGCATGTCGACGACCCAGTACCGGAGGCAGTCCAGTATAAAGGTCCTTACGACAGGCGCGTTGCAGTTAAGGGTATTGCCGCAGCCTGAATAGTTCCGGTAGTAACGAGGATCGTCTTCGAGCTGATAATAAAGACTGTTGTCGAGCCCCTTGAAACTCAAGGTCGGACCGAGTTCATTGCCTTCACCGGTATGATTAAACACAACGTCCAGGATGACCTCAATCCCGGCTCGATGCAGCTCCCGAACCATGTACTTGAACTCACTGACAACCGCCCCCGGGCTTCGGTCAGCGGCGTAGCGCGCCGCCGGTGCGAAAAACGCGATTGTGTTGTAACCCCAGAAGTTCTTGAGCGCTTCGCCGGTTTCGGGGTTATAACGGGGATTCTCATTCGGATCGAACTCGTGCACCGGAAGAAGCTCGAGACTCGTGATCCCCAGCTGCCGAAAATAGGGAATCATTTCGACAATACCCATGAAAGTCCCGGGGTGTGTGACAGTTGCGCCGGGGTGTCGGGTAAGACCGACTGTGTGCACCTCATATATCACGCACTCGCGCAGCGGATACTTCAAAGGCCTGTCGCCCTGCCAGTCAAACTCGTCGTCCACAACAATGCACTTTGGTACGTGGGAAAGATTCCCCTGTTTCGATGCTTCCAGATCAAGCCGCGGGGACGATCGATCGTAACCCACCGAATAGCCTATGGTTTCGCTGACCGTGAGCGCCTGTGCGTAGGGATCAAGCAGACCGAGTTTCGGATTGAACCGCTGTCCGGATTCAGGGTCGTAGGGGCCGTCAACACGGTACAGATAGAAGGTACCGGTTCCGCATCCAGTAACGCGGCAGTACCACACGTCGCCAACCTTGTTCGTGTCAGGATCGAAGGGAATCTCAACATCCGGCTCAATATCATCCGGATGCTCAAATAGCAGAAGCGAAACCGCGGTTGCGTGGCGACTCACTACAGCGAACTGCACGCTGTCTCCCGAAGGAAACGCCCCATACTGAGCTGGCCTTCCCGGGTCCGTGGCGTACACGGATCCGGACCTGCCGACGAATCTGCGTGTCATGCTCCGAGAAACTCGCGAATAGCGCCGACCGTTTCGTCAGGGGACTCCGCGTGAACCCAGTGGCCGGCGGACTCGATGCAGTGTTCGTGTATCGCCGGTGCGAGGTCACGCATGGCGCTCCGGGCTTCCGGTGACGCATACGAGGAGCGACCCCCGTACAGCAACATCACGGGTGCGCTGATAACGCCTTTCTCATAAGGCCAGTCGAGGATGTGTGTGTAATCACCGTGGATGAGGGGAACGTTGAGTTTCCAGCGGGCACTTCGCGCATCGTAGCTTTTCAGTAGAAATCCGCGGACAGCCGCCTCGGGAATGTACTCGGCGAGAACAGCATCCGCTGCAGTGCGCCGATCCGGGGCTTCCTCCGAAACCGCCTGCATGCCTTCGAGTATGCGGATATGACTCGGCTCGTAACGGACAGGGCAGATATCGACCACGACAAGCGAACGAACGAGTTCGGGGTAATCAAGCGCGAGGGCCATCGCGACTTTACCGCCCATACTGTGCCCGATCAAGTGTACCGGCTCGCGTTCGCCGAGAAAAGCGGCGGTTTCCGACGCCATTACCGGATACTGCATCGATGTCCCGTGAGGCGAGTCGCCGTGATTCGGCATATCCGGCAGGATTACGTGAAAATCCCGACTGAGCTCGCGAGCCGGTGTAAGCCAGTTGTCTCCGGATCCGAAAAGCCCGTGCAGGATGACTACGGTGTCACCGCTGCCGAGCTCCTGATAGTGAAGCGTCACCTCGAACCTCGTTTCTGACCATCAGGTGATCAGTGTTTCCTCCGCTTGCGCGATCGGGTCTCGCCCGGTCGTACCGACTGTGCAGCCTGTTTCTGCCGACGAATTTCCTCTTTGAGGGCTTCAGTCTCCGCAGCGTCCACGATCACTTTCTCGCGGCCACGGTCAGCACCACCGTCTTGGGACGCAACCGACTGCGTACGTGACGCATCGGAGCTGACTTTCGAACGACCGCGTTTCTGCAGCGCAAGAAGCGCTGGTGACGCAACGCCGATCGACGAATAGGTACCGACTATGACACCAACCATGAGGGCAAGCGCGAAGTCCTGAATGGTTCCCGTCGAGAACACAAAGATGGCGAGAACGGCAAGGAGCGTGGTAATCGACGTGATCAGCGTTCGTGTCAGACTCTGTGTGATACTCGTGTTAATGACGTGCGCGAAGCGGGTCCCACGCATCAGCGTTTCGTTCTCCCGGATCCGGTCAAAAATAACGATCGTATCGTTAAGGGAGTACCCGACGACCGTCAGTACCGCTGCCACAGTCGCCGTGGAAACCTCGATCTGGAATGCGCCGATGAATCCGAGCAGAACGATAACATCGTGAATAATGGGTAGAATCGAACTGATCGCGTACGCAAAACGAAAACGTATCCATACATACGCGAGAATCAGAAGAAAGGCGACCGTAGTGAGCCAGAACGCCTGCTGGGCGAGCGTCGCGGAGAACTGCGGTCCGACCAGGGCCGATTCTTCTTCAATAATCGCGTTCGATCCGAATCGTTCCCGAAGCACGTCGAGAAGATCGTTCTGTATCGTCGCGGTGAAGTCCTCGTCAGTACCATCGTCGATCACACGGATACTGAAGCGTTGCTCGCCGTCAGTTCCGACCGACTGCACGGCGACCCCGTCGATTCCGCTCAGTGCCGATCGCACATCCTGGAGTGTGGCCGAGGAAACGGTTGGATCAATCGCGACCTGCTGCCGGAGCCCTGCCTGAAAATCCACGCCGAGATTAAAACCGCCCTGAGCGACCGTGCCGGCGATACCGGCGACAATCACGAGCGACGACACGATCAGAAAGATGAACCGTGCCTTCAGAAAATCGATTGTTCGAGTCATTTGATACCCCATCCGATGCTCAGCTTTGACCGACCGAGAACATCCGTTGCAAAATCATACGCAAGCCTCGAAACGAACAGTGCCGTGAACATTGAGCTGACAATACCGACGGCCAGTGTGACGGCAAAACCCTGTATGGGTCCCGTGCCAAGCTGACTCAGGAAAATTGCCGCGATAAAGGTCGTCACGTTCGCGTCGAGAACGGAAGACAGGGCTTTTCCGAAACCCGCTGCCACGCTCGCCTTGGCGCTCTTACCGAGCCGGTATTCCTCTTTAATCCGTTCAAACACGATAACGTTGGCGTCGACCGCCATACCGACCGTCAGGATGATACCTGCAATGCTGGTCAGCGTAAGCGTCAGGTTGAAGACCGACAGTATTGCAGTGATGAAAAACAGATTCAGGAGCAGAATCAGATCCGCGAGAAGTCCTGCACCCTTGTAATACAGGGCCATGAAAAGCACAACCAGGCTGAATCCGAGAATGATAGCCTGCAATCCTGACTGAATAGCGTCCTCGCCGAGGGACGCCCCGACGACCTGCTGATTCTGAACACGCAGGTCTATGGGAAGCGCTGCGGTACGGAGTACCCGGGCCAGATCGTTCGCCTCGTCAAAATTGAATCCGCCGTCAATGCGGACCTGTCCGGTCGGTATTTCTTCGCGGATATTTGCGTAGGCTCTCACGTTCCGGTCCATGACAATGGCCATGGAGTTACCGACGTTGTCGCGTGTCAGCCGGCGAAAGAGGTTTGCGCCCTGACCGTCAAGGACGAAATTTACAACGGGTTGCTGCGTGATCTGATCACGACCAACCTGCGCCTCGGAAATGTAGGCACCATCAAGTCCGAATTCTTCCAGATCCTCGTAGATCGCGATGTATCGCACGAACTGGTCAAGCCCGTACTGATCGCGCTGGACGTACGGGCGCACGACCGTTCCGGCGGGAATAAAGTCCGGAAGCGCGTCCCGCTCCGGATTCCAGCCCGGATTCTGACGCTGCCAGGCTATGAGTTCGTCGGTGGCATCGTCGTTGACAATGTGAAAGTTGAGGGAGCCCCGCCCCTGCAGGAAGGACTCTACCCTTCCGCGGTCATCATCGCCGGGGATCTCGATATTAATGAGGTTTCCTTCCTGGCGCCGGATCTGCGGTTCGGTAACACCGAACTGGTCGATGCGGTTCCGGAGTATCTCGATTGCAAGGTCGACCGCATCGTCAAGCTCGTCGTCGGTCGGCGTACGCCCGAGTCGCTCTGCGAGACTATCAGAATCGGCACTCAGCGTCACGCTGACGCCACCCGAAAGATCAAGACCGAGCTCGATGATCCTGTTTCGCATCGATCTGAGACGCTGTACGTAGTCCCGATGGTACGATTCGATCGCCTCGAACGCACGCGCCTCGGAGGTGAAGCTCGCAAGAGCTTCCCGTGCGGTCCAGCGATCTGGCTGGTCCACCCCCAGAGCGCGCCTGTTCGCCCGGGCAAGCTCGATGACATACTCGTACTGCGGGGGAACATCGGCGTCCGCGTCCGACCGGACCGCTTCCGCGAGACCCTGCAGTGCCGCACGGGCATTACCCTGTGCATACTGCTGTATCTCTATGCGACTGCTTGCAGCGAGCGTCTGCTCTTCATCGGACAGAACAAAGTACCACCGGATGGTCGGAGACAAAAAAACTCCGCCAACAACGACGAAGAAGAGAACAATCAAAAATCTAAATCGCTTACTCATACCTAGGTCACTCCAGACGAGCGTGAGGAATCAAACAGTTACCGACGGCACCGTGCGGGGCTTTGTCAGAAAACCTGGGGGGAACGGGTTCCCGATCAGGCCTCTGAATCGTCTTCCTGAGGATCCGTTTCTGCGTCTTTTTCTTTCGACGCTTTAATCTTGGGCTTCTTCTCTAGCAGGGAACTGACCGCCGAGCGGGAAAGCTCGAGCTTGGTCGTGTCATCTACTTTCACGACAACAGTATCATCCTTGATGCTGAGTATCGTACCGCGAATACCACCAATGGTAGTAATTCGATCTCCCTTCTTCAGCGCGTCGAGCATTTTCTGCTGCTCTTTCTGCCGCTTGTTCTGCGGACGAATGATCAGCAGATACATGATCAGAAAAACGAGTCCGAAGGTTACAAGGGTGAACATGAGCTGCCCACCACCGGCTCCTGCAGGGGCTGCCTGCAACACCGGTAAACGTTGCCACATTAATTCCATAGGTGATTATCCTTGATTGGCCAAGATTTTAGACACGCTACCATAACGCCTTTTCAGGCGTCAAGTTACGAGACATCAGACGAGCATGACCCTGTTTACATTATCGGGAACCGTTGTGACACCAAAAAGCCGTTTCAGCCGGTCGACGCTGACCGGACCGAGGCCCGACACAGCTCCGAAACGTTCGCTGAACACCTGCAGTTCCGCTTCGTCTCCGCTGTATAAAGCAGAACAGAAAGCTGCTCGATGTAAACCTTCCCTGAACAGCTCATCGGTACCGAGACTGCCGTACTGCTTTCGGGCGGTACGATCAACCATGGCGGTGCTGCCCTGATACCCGATGGTGAACACAAAATCTTCTCGCTTCATATCGCACCTGTATAATCGCAGGATACGAGCTCAGTGTCGACCTGCGATCCGAAAAAAACGACGCCCGGCGTGTTGCCGGGCGCGTCGCATGCCCCGTCGCCGTGTGACGACGGGTTTATACATCTATCGGTACACGGACGTTTCTTAGTACATGCCGCCCATGCCGCCCATGCCGCCCATTCCACCGGCACCGGCTCCAGCACCTGCATCGTCCTTTTCTTCGGGAAGATCGGTGATAGCGCACTCAGTGGTCAGCAGGAGGCTCGCAATACTGGCTGCGTTCTGCAGCGCACTCCGAGTGACCTTGATCGGCTCGATGATTCCGGCCTTTACCATGTCGGTCCACTCCATCTTCTCTGCATCAAAGCCTATGCCTTTCTTCTGCGACTTGGCCTTGTCGGCGACGACGGCCCCGTCGAGACCTGCGTTTGTTGCAATCTGCCGGATCGGCTCCTCGAGTGATCTCATTACAATGCGGAAACCGACCTTCTCGTCCTCGCTCCAGCCGGAAATATCGATCTTCTCAAGCCCTGTTGCCGCCTGAATAAGGGAAAGCCCGCCACCGGGGATGATGCCTTCCTCGACGGCTGCACGGGTTGCGCTGAGAGCGTCCTCAACACGGTGCTTCTTTTCCTTGAGCTCCGTCTCGGTTGCTGCACCGACGTTTACGACGGCTACACCACCGGCGAGCTTGGCAAGGCGCTCCTGAAGCTTCTCGCGATCGTATTCACTCGTGGTGTCCTCGATCTGCGCCTTGATCTGGCTGATGCGCTCCTTGATGTCGGCCTGCTTCCCGGATCCCTTGATGATCGTGGTGTTTTCTTTATCGACCTTGATCGTCTGTGCCTGCCCGAGCTGAGTAATATCGGTGCTTTCGAGCTTCAGACCGAGTTCCTCGGAGATAACCTGTCCACCGGTAAGGATGGCAATGTCTTCGAGCATGGCCTTACGACGATCGCCAAAACCGGGAGCCTTGACCGCACAGACCGTGAGGGCTCCGCGGAGGCTGTTCACGACAAGAGTCGCAAGGGCTTCGCCCTCAACGTCTTCGGCGATGATCAGGATGGGCTTGTTCTGCTGTGCAACCTTTTCGAGAACAGGAAGCATGTCCTTCATGTTCGAGATCTTCTTGTCGTGAATAAGAATATAGGGATTCTCGAGCACAGTGGTCATGGTGTCACGATTCGTCGCGAAGTACGGGGAAAGATACCCGCGATCAAATTGCATGCCTTCGACAAAGTCGGTGAAGTTCTCCAGAGTCTTGGACTCTTCGACGGTTATGACGCCGTCTTTGCCAACTTTCTCCATGGCGTTGGCAATCTCTTCACCAATCGCGTGATCGTTGTTGGCGCTGATCGATGCGACCTGTGCAATTTCTTCTTTCTCTTTGATGTCCTTGCGGACTTTTTCCATTTCCTTGATCGCAGCAATAACGGCCTTGTCCATCCCCCGCTTGATGCCCATGGGATTGATACCAGCCGCAACACTCTTGAGTCCTTCGCGAATCATCGAGTATCCGAGGACCGTTGCTGTCGTGGTTCCGTCACCGGCAACGTCATTTGTCTTCGTCGCAACTTCCTTGAGCAACTGGGCTCCCATGTTTTCGTAGGGATCTTCGAGCTCGATTTCTTTTGCCACACTGACGCCGTCTTTCGTTACGGTCGGTGCGCCGAACTTCTTGTCCAGAAGGACATTCCGCCCTTTCGGACCCAGGGTAACCTTAACCGCACTGGAAAGCTGCTCGACACCGCGCAGAAGTTTCCGACGTGCATCTTCATTAAATGCAAGCTGTTTCGCCATATTGTTCTCCTTCACTTCTCTTAAAGTGGAATGGTTTGTTCTATGAGATCAACAGGCAACGTAAATTACGTTACCTGTCGATGTGTAAAATACACGGAAACGCGTTGAGAATCAACACGAATTTACAAAGGTGATGATCAAAGTAGTTCGGACGATTCAGCGGGGAGATACACGGTAAAGGTCGTACCTGTACCGGGAACGGTTTCGACGTTTATGGTACCCGCGTTCCGCTCGACGTATTCGGCCACAAGCACAAGCCCGAGCCCGGTACCGATCTCCCCCCCCGTGCCCTTGCGCTGAACCTTGCGATCGGACCGAAAGAGGTAGGGCAGGTCCTCGTCAGATACCCCGACTCCGGTATCCTCGACCGCGACGCACACGCCGTCGCCTTCACGGTGGGAGGACACCGACACGGCACCACCCGGCGGCGTGAACTTTACCGCGTTGTTGATCAGATTACGAAACGCGCTCGAGATCATGTTCGCGTCCGCATGAGCAACGTGTGAGGGATGGACATTACAGGTGAGCGCCACGCCTTTCTCCCCGGCAGCGGAGCTGAACAGATCGATGGCCATTTCAACCACGCTGCGCAGATGCACCGGGGCGGGACGAGGCATCAGAAGCTGTTGCTGCAGCATGGCCCACTGCAGGAGGTTTTCGAGAAGGGCGACGCCGCGACCGGCGCTGCGATGCAGTTCGGAAGCAATTTTCCTGAGTGTTTCGATTTCGAGGTCTTCGGCGTTTTCTTCGAGCAGGCGCGAGGCGCCGAGAAAGCCGGTGAACGGCCCACGAAGATCGTGTGCGATTATGGAGAAAAACCGGTCCTTCGTCGCGTTCAGCTCTGCAAGCATTTCGCGCTGTTTCTTGATCGTGAGGTGTGCTTCGACCCGCGCGAGAACCTCATCCTGCTGGAAGGGCTTGGTAATATAGTCAACGCCTCCGGCTCTGAACCCCTCGATCTTGTCCCCGGTGGACGCAAGTGCGCTGATGAAAATCACCGGCACATCCCGGGTTACCGGGTTTTCCTTGAGTCGGCGGCAGATTTCAAACCCGCTTATGTCGGGAAGCATCACGTCGAGAAGGATAAGATCGGGCGGCTCGTCTTCGACCAGAGGAATAACGGCGTTTCCGTCCTGCGCAACGAGAACACGATAGCCCTTCCGATCGAGGTGATTGTAGAGCACCCCGAGATTCGCCGAATTATCGTCGACGATTAGCAGCCGCGACGATGCGCGATCTTCACGATTCATCTGATTCCTCCGGCAGCCGCTCATCGATTTCCTTCAGCTTGAATCCGCGGGCGAGGCTCGTCAATGTCGCGCAATACGGCGCATACATCGGTTTCGACGCGGCAAGCGCTTCGCATGCGCCGATTACCTCGCGAATATCGCCGCGCCGAAGCGCTCGTGCAATGTCGGAGACCTCGTCCGGGCGTGGTACCGGGTCAGGTCCGGATCGATCAGGTTCACTCAAATCATGTTCCGTGTCGTAGACGTATACAATGCCGAGTGTTTCGGCGATCAGTCGCAGAACACTGCCCTTATCGAGGGGATGATCGAAAAAACCGGAGAAACCAACGCGACGACACTCATAGCGCAGCTGTGAAGAAACGCTGCCGGAGCTGGCGATGACCGGAATGTCTTTCAGCAGGTCATTCTCCTGCAGCGACAGGTACGCTTCAAACCCGTCGCCTCCCGGCATGACAACATCAATAATAATGAGGTCGGGACGACGGTCCTGCGCACACGCCGCGAGGTCGCCGCTGTCCGTTGCCTCGTCAACCGTGAAACCGAGGGGAACGAGAAGATCCGTCAACAGTCTCCGGTTCGCCTCGAGGTGATCCACGACGAGAATGTGCTTCGCATCTCCGATGTAGCCGGTAACATGATCAAACGACAGCCCGCGTTCGTCTCCGATGCTTTTTCCGGACTGTGGTTCCGTCTGCTCCTCATGCGCTCCCGGGAACGCCCGAAGCGGAAAGGTAACGTAAAACGTTGTTCCGCTGCCAACCGTGCTCCGGACCGACACGGTCCCGCCGAGAAAATCCACCAGGCGTTTCACGATGGCCAGCCCCAGTCCTGTGCCTTCGCCGTCAATCCGTGGTTTTTCGCCTTGAATGAACGGTGAAAAAACCTCCTCGAGTTCGTGCTCAGGAATACCAACGCCGGTATCCGTCACCGAGAACGCGATTCTCTGCCCGTCAGCGGATTTCTGGGCCGCAACCCGGACCATGCCGGAAGGGGTAAATTTTACCGCGTTGGAGACGAGATTCGTGAGAATCTGCTGCAGTTTCTTTTCATCGATAACGATGAGTTGTGGAAGATCAGGGTCGAGAACCTGCTCGAGCCGCAGCCCCTTCTGTTGCGCCTGCACCCTGACCATGGCCGTGAGCTCGGAAAGCAGACTGTCAACATCGACCGCCGTGTCGTGAAGCTCGATACGATCAGCCTCTATGCGACTGAGATCGAGTACATCATTGAGCAGACCGAGCAGCCGATTGCCGCTTGTCTCTATGACACGGACCGCGTCCCGGTATTCAGGGGCAAGGTCCTCATCTCTCACCAGAAGTTGCGCGTATCCGAGTATCCCGTTGAGCGGTGTTCGCAGATCATGGCTCATGTTTGCAAGAAAGCGGCTTTTCGCCTGGTTCGCAGAGTCGGCATGAAATCGTGCCGTGACCAGATCCTCGTTGATAGATCTCAGCTCGTTGACACTTGCGGCTATGTGTTCTGAAGCGTCACGAAAATTATTAATGAGCACCTGCACTTCACGTATCCCCGTCCTCGGCCAGGAGACCGGATGTTCCGATTCGAGTATGCGAGCCGGCAGACCGCTGGTTGTCCTGCTGAGTAGCCCGAGGGATTTCACCATTGCCGTACCAAACACGCGCGAGAGCACGATCGTACCGAAGATCAGCGCAAACACCAGCGTAAGCGACTGTATGGAGAGCTCATTCAGAGACGTCTGGTATGGCGCAAGCGGCGCGGAAAGGACGAGGGTCCAGCCGGCGGCTTCGGAAAGGTTCCGCACCAGGAGGTAACTCGAACTGTGCCACCGCTGCACCGCGGCAACGTCACGGGCGTAGTCGGGTACGTGTACGAACATCGACTCGCCAATGTCCGTCATGGTCCCGTAGCGCATGTAACCGAGTGGATCATTCGCTTCGGCATCGCGGTTCGTACTCACAATCACGAGGTCACCCGGACCGACGATTGCAGCATCCAGCCCCCAGGGTTCAACGATTCCCTCAAGCTGGCGCCTGATATTGTCAAGACGCAGGGTTCCGAAGACAGCGCCTTCGCGGGGCGAATCGCCTCCCCAGGGAACCGCTACGGAAAGACTCGGAATATCGTGGTACGCGTAGACGAGACTGGAGATGCCCAGACCCGTGGCATCGAAGGAGGCTGTTACGGCGTCCAGATCGTGTGCAGACAGCGCGCGGCCGTTTGAGTCGTCCACACCGGGATACATGGCCTGTATCCGGTGGCTGCTGTCGGCTATCCGCAAGCCGGTCACATCACTGAGCGCATCGCTTCCGAAGCGAACAACCTGTGCAAGCGACTCCTGGCTGTGGGGGTGCTCGCTCCACGACCGGGCAACAGCCCCCAACGCACGCGATATCCCTTCGACACGATGATCGACCATGAGCTCAACCGCGTTTCCTATGGACACAAGGCGGTCCTGCACCTCCTGTTCGGTGACCTGCAATGCCACTCGCGACTGAAGGGCAAATACCAGCAGAGAAGGTACAACGACAAAGCCCGTGATCGTATACAGGATCGCGTCCCTGATCGAAACCGAGGCCCGCTGCCTGCCCTGCATCGCGATATCGGAGGCTGATGGAAGCACCGCGATCACGACACCGGCAATCAGCGCATTGACGACGCCGTTGACGCCCTGCTTCAGCACGACGACCCACATGTTGGCCGGCGAAAGACGGAGAAGGACCCCGTATACGAGCAGGTTGGCGAGGAATCCGAGCGTGAGCCAGTACAGGGTATCGATCATGAGCACGTTGTCCCCGCGCCTGCGGAGCAGGAGGCCGACGAAAGCCACTTCAAGCGTAAAAACAAGGACCGCGTAGGGCTGGTTCCAGAGACCGCAGGTAGGGAGAGCGATGACTGCTGCCGCAATCGTGCCTGGAAGAAGGCCGAACAGATACACGATGATCAGCGCGGCTATGCTGCCGAAAATCAGGTCGACGTTGAAGAACAGTTCAACCGTCAGCAGATTCCCGAGAAGGCCGGCTCCGACGAGCAGGATATAGGTGAGAACTGACTGAATACGGCTGTTCCACGGGTATCGCTGGCCGGCAGCGGGCTGTGAGCTCACGTACGGGAATATAACGCCCGAACGCGCACACAGGAAACCCGGAACAGTGGCTTTTTACTCAGAACGGGACCCCTTCGAGGCGCCCTGCGTACACGCTCCCCCTGCCCGATTCCGTCTCCACGATGAGCCCTCCAACGGCGTCGACGCCACAGACCCGCACTTCCACGGGCAGGGCATCCGGCATCCGGAACATGAAGCGCTTCCCCGCTCCGTAAAGGCATGAGTTCAGCTCCTCGTGAACCCGCGCGGTCTCCTGATCGACGTAGCGCGCTATCTGCTCAAGCAGCAGTTTCAGTTCCGACTCATAGCTGCCGATCTCCACCGCGCGGGCTTCACGGAGGCTGACGGAGGCATAACCGGACGGCGATCCGTACACGTTAACACCGACTCCGGCGTGCATAAGTCCCCCGCGCCATTCGCACAGAACTCCGGCGAGTTTGCGGGTATCCACCATTACATCGTTCGGCCATTTTATGGTTGCCGGAACACCGCGGGACGCCGCATACGCGCGAACGGCCAGTCCGAACCTGATCGATGCGAAAGGCCAGTCAGCGGGACGGTCGATGACAACGGTCATGAGAACGGCTGCGTCCTCATCGCTCTCCCACTGTCGTCCATGGGTGCCCCGTCCCGCGTGCTGTCTTCCAGCAGCTGCCACCAGACCGTGCACCGAAGCGGTGGCACCAGACCGAAGAAAACGGCGGAGAAAGACCGGATCGCTGGCCATATCCATGGTCGACGATACACGCGGTTGGTAGACGACCGGCGCGTCGGACAGGGGATTCCGTATCGAAAGAACTCTGGCTGCCTCGTAGGTATCGTCATTCATGGTGGATGCATCACCCTTCGATGCCATAATCGGCACTTGCAAAAAAACCGATTTCCTTGTAATTTTATACGATTATCTAAGCATTTATGCGTGTTTCATGCAATGCATCCGACAGGCAGGCAGGTAGTCAGTGAGAGAGCGTACACTTCGACTCAAGGCAATTCGACGACTGATCAAGTCTCATCGTATCGACAGCCAGGAACGGCTTCTGCAGCACCTCGGACACGACGGCTTCGTCGTCACTCAGGCTACCCTCTCGCGTGATCTGAAGCTTCTGAAGGTAAGCAAGGTATCGGAAGGCGCTGACGGCTACTACTACACGCTGCCAAGCGAGGAACAGGAGCGGGAAGCCCAGCAGAACTACATTCAGGACTTCGTTCGAGGTTATGTAAGCATGGATTTCAGTGCAAACCTGTGCGTAATTCGAACGCTCACCGGTCACGCGGACAGTCTTGCCCTGGCGCTTGACTCTCTCGGGATCGAGGAAATTCTCGGCACAGTAGCAGGGGATGATACGGTCCTGGTGGTGTTGCGCGAGACCGTCGGCGCTACGGGGCTGATCGACGCGCTGCGCCAGCACATCCCCGATTTCGAGGAGTAGCGAACACGCTTCGAACTCCCTTCACAAGGGTTATCAATCATGAAAGCAGCAATTCTCGGTTCCAGTGGTTACGTCGGTCTCATTCTCATGAGGCTGCTCGCGAAACATAGCGAGATCGAACAGATCATCCCGGTTTCCTCATCGAAGGCAGGGGTATCCGTAGACGATCACGACCCGGGTCTCGGGCGTGACGCCTTGCGCAAGACCGATATTACCGGCGGAAAACTTGCAACGCTCGAACGTGCGGCAGAACTCGAGCCGGACGTGGTCTTCGCGGCCCTGCCTCACCTGAAAAGTGCAGACCTCTGCGCACCCTTTTTCGGGCGGGCGGTGGTAATCGATCTGAGTGCCGATTTCAGGATCAGGGATGAAGTCGAGTTCGAAAAAGCCTACGGTGTCGCTCCCCCGAGACCGGATCTTCTCGCGAAAGCCTGCTTCGGGTTGACGGAGTGGAACCGGACAGCCCTTCGAACGGCGGAACTGATCGCGACCCCGGGCTGCTATCCGACGTGCACGAGCCTCCCGCTCATACCTCTGCTCGAGGCCGGCATAATCGAACCCGATATCTGGACGAATGCGATCAGCGGCCTCTCCGGAGCCGGCCGGTCGGCGAAGCAGAACATGCTCTACGTGGAACGCACAGAGAACATGAATGCCTACAGCCCGGGAACACAACACCGCCACGTAAGCGAAATGAAGCAGATCTTCGCGGAGTTCGGTAAGACCGCGGGTACCGGAGTTTTTTTTATCCCTCATATTGTTCCGGTCCGACAAGGCATGTTCTGCGCGAGCAGGGTCATCCTCAAGGAGGGTCGAACTGCGGCTGACCTGCGTGACTGCCTGCATGAGCGCTATGGGGCGGAACGCTTCGTAAAGCTGCTCGATACGCGAATACCGGAAACGCGTCACGTCCGCGGGACAAACCGTTGCGACATCGGGTTTCACGCGGAGGACCGTTCAGTTGCTCTGTTCTCAAGCATCGACAACCTGTTCAAAGGCGCTGCAGGGCAGGCAGTGCAGAACATGAACGTCCGATTCGGATTCGATGAAGCCTGTGGTCTGAGCGACGAGGGAGAATTCTGAGATGAAGGGCATTACGGTAGTCAAACTCGGAGGCGTCGCTGCATCCGACAGCGGGACACTCGGACAGCTTGCCGAAGAACTCGCATCGAGCCTGAACCTGCCTCCGGTGATCGTACACGGCGGCGGTGCGATCGTATCGGACTGGTCCCGAAGACTCGGTGTGGAACCGCGCTTCGAGGATGGCGTTCGCATGACATCTGCGGAAGAAATGAGCATCGTCGAGATGGTACTCGCGGGATCGGTGAACACCGGGGTCGTCAGGTTGCTTTGCGCCCATCAGCACAAGGCGGTCGGTCTGAGCCTGAGCGACTGCAGTCTCGTCAGCGGTGTCGCCCTGGCGGCAGGACCGGAAAACAGGACAGCCCGCCCCGGTGAGGTTCGAACCGATCTGATCCGGCATCTCCTCGACGGTGGGTATACACCGGTAATCAGTTCGGTCGGAACAATGAATGACGGAGGCCCCTGCAACATCAATGCCGATGAAGCCGCGCTGGCCCTCGCACGTGCGCTCGGGGCGTCTCAACTGGTCTTTCTCTCCGACGTGCCGGGAGTTCGGGTCGACGGCGAAGTCCGCTACTCCATGAATGAGACCGATGTCGCCGCAGCAATAGCCGAAGGGCATATCTCCGGCGGCATGATACCAAAAGTGAGGAGCGCGCTCGATGCAACAGCTCACGGGGTCGGACGTGTAATTATCGGACAGTACGGGGGGACGGGAGATTTTACCGCCCTCATCAACGGAACAGCAGGCAGCCGCCTGCAGGGAAAGCCAGCCGAGGCCGGAGAACGCGTATGAAAGAGAAAATCCATCACGGTACCTACGACGGTGCCTACGTTTCGGATACGAGCATCGCTCACTGTTATGCGAACCGCACAATGGTCCTGACCGACGGACGCGGAGCGACGGTGCGTGACCGCAGTGGACGCCGCTACATTGATTTCACCGCAGGCATTGCAGTGAACATTCTCGGACACGGACGCCGTGATCTTGCACGCATTGCCGCACGGGAAATGCGACGTCGCGTGCACGTCTCCAATCTCTTTGCGAGTGTTCCGACGCTCGAACTCGCATCGCACCTCGTAGCATCGGGACCTTTTACCGCCTGCTTTTTCGGCAACAGTGGATCCGAGGCGAATGAGGCAGCTCTCAAGTTCGCACGCCTGTACGCGCACCGCACACGCGGAGCAGGACATCACGGCATCGTCTCGTTCTCGAACGGGTTTCACGGTAGAACTATGGGTTCGCTCTCTGCGACCTACAAGGCGGCGTACAGGGAACCCTTTGAGCCGCTCATCGGAGGGGTGCATTACCTGCCCTACAACGACGTGGACGCGCTTCAGCAACTCGATGAACGCACCGCGGCGGTGATCGTCGAACCCATGCAGGGCGAAGGTGGACTGACGGTCATGAACGACGATTTCGCGGCGGCTCTGAATGAGATCTGCCGCGAACACGACATCATTCTTATCGCGGATGAGGTACAGAGCGGTCTCGGACGCACCGGCCGACTGTACGGTTCACACGCGGTCGGACTTGCACCGGACATCGTCACGTTGTCAAAACCGCTCGCGGCGGGGTTGCCCCTGTCGGCGACCCTCATCCCCGAGCGCATTAACGCCCTGCTTTCACCCGGCGATCACGGGTCCACCTTCGGCGGAGGACCTGTCGTCACCGCCGTGGGTCTGAAAGTCTGGCAGGAAGTCACCCGACGGGGTTTTGTCGACCGCGTAAGGGAGGCCGGAGAGATGATTGCGGCGAAGCTCTCGGATATGTCCGCGAATTCGGACATACTGGGCCAGCCCCGGGGGCTGGGACTTCTGCGCGGCGTGCCGGTTGAAACCGGAGGCTCCGATGACGGCAGTGTTCTCGGACGCATCATGGAGGCGGCTCGGAGCGAAGGCCTGCTGATTCTCAGAAGTGGAAGCAACGTAATCCGTCTGGCCCCGCCCCTGAATATACGCGACAGGGAACTGACAGAAGGACTCGCCCGTCTGGAACGGGCGGTGCAGCAGATCGAACACGAACATCACAAGGAGAAACACACGGTATGAGTGAAACGAACACACCGAAAACCGGCAAGAACGGGCGCGAAATTCGCAAAATAGTTCTGGCGTACTCGGGGGGCCTTGATACCAGTATCATAATCCCCTGGTTGAAAGAGCAATATCCGGGAGCAGAGGTCGTCTGCGTCTGCACGAATGTCGGGCAGGCAGAAGACTGGGAAGGCATGGAGAAGAAAGCTCTTGCCAGCGGAGCGAGCAAGTTGTATACGCTCGATGTACAGGAAGAGTTCGTGCGGGACTACCTCTGGCCCATGCTGCGGGCCGGTGCCATTTACGAGGGGAAGTACCTGCTTGGAACCAGCATTGCGCGTCCGCTTCAGGCGAAGAAGCAGGTGGAGATAGCCCTTCAGGAGAACGCCGACGCCCTCGCACACGGGTGCACGGGGAAGGGAAACGACCAGGTCAGGTTCGAGCTGACCTATAAGGCGCTTGCACCTCACCTTGAGGTCATTGCACCGTGGCGCATGTGGCACATCCGCAGTCGGGAACAGGCGATCGACTACGCGAAGGAACACGGTGTGCCTATCGGTGACATCAGCAAGAAGAACATCTACAGCCGGGACTGGAACGTCTGGCACATGAGTCACGAGGGCGGCGAACTCGAGGATACCTGGGTCAGACCCTCCGCGGAGATGTTCCAGCTCACCACCGATCCGCGAAACGCCCCGGACGAGGAACAGGAAGTTGTCATTGACTTCGAGCACGGTACGCCGGTCTCGGTTGACGGTATCAGCATGAAACCTCTTGAGATGCTCAACCACCTCAACGCGATCGGTGCGAAACACGGAGTCGGGCGGGCCGATCTCGTGGAGACGCGGCTGGTCGGCATGAAAAGCAGGGGCGTCTACGAAACACCCGGGGGCACAATTCTCTACACGGCGCTCCGGGAACTCGAAATGATTACGCTTGACTTCGACACCCTGGCCATGAAGAACGAGCTCGCCCTGAAGTACGCGGACCTCGTGTACGCGGGGAAGTGGTTTACCCATTTCAGAAACAGTATCGACGCGTACATGCACGCGGCAGCCGAATACATCAGCGGCAGCGTCCGACTGGTCCTGTACAAGGGCAACGTCATGATCGCCGGTCGCACGAGCCCGTACAGTCTGTACCTCGAGGATCTTGCCAGCTTCGGAGAAAGCGCGTACGACCACTCCGACGCGACCGGCTTCATCAACCTCTACGGACTCTCAACCGGCGTCGCCGCGATCGTTCACGACAAGAAGCTCAAGGCCGATGCAGGACCCGCCGTCGAAATGCGGGCCATGGCCGGATTCAGCGAAAAATAAGCTAAAAAGTCCATAGTCTCGTGCGAATGGGGCTATGGGCTTGACCTGCAGCGTATCGGCCTTGCACTGTACTATCCGTAATCTCATAAACGGAGCGACATTGTGACCGATCCCAGAACCGGAAAAAACCTGACAGAATGCGATTCTTTCACGAAGCTTTCATCCCATGCCCTCGTACAACCCTCACGCGAACTGACTGCGGAGCGGGTCAACTCCTGCGACGTTGACGCGGGGGGCGGCCTCCGCTTCAACTACGCGGCGTCCTGCGTCAACGACGCCATGCTGGCGGACCTCGAGGCGCTGTGCGACGAACAGAAACTGCACGACCAGTATCAGACACTCTACGAAGGCGGCATCATGAACGTCGGCGAGGACAGGCTCGTTCTGCATCATCTGCTGCGTGGCCGTCTTGGTTCATCCGTCTCGGTGGACGGCACCGACATAGGCGCCTTCTACCGGGAACAGACCGAACGAGTTGCGGCCTTTGCGCGCGCCGTCCACGCAGGTGAGATCGTCGGCTCCACCGGCAAACAGTTCAGAACCGTCGTACAGATCGGCATAGGCGGTTCCGACCTCGGTCCCCGCGCCCTCGCCATCGCGCTGCAGGGCTACGCTCATACACGCCACGGGCACCCCCGCATGCAGGCGGATTTCATAAGCAACGTGGACCCCGACGACGCTGCCCGGGTCCTTGCAAACTTCGACCCCGAAACAACGCTCTTCGTTCTCGTATCAAAGAGCGGCACGACACAGGAGACCCTTACCAACGAACTGTTTGCCATAGAACTGATGGAACGCTACGAGATTTCGGGTCTTGCCCCCCGCAAACACATGGTTGCGGTCACGAGCAGAACAAGTCCGCTCGCGAAGTCGTCCGAATATCTCGACGCCTTCTTTATCGACGATTACATTGGCGGTCGCTACTCGGGAACGAGTCCGGTCGGCGGCGTAGTCCTGAGCCTTGCCTTCGGACCTGAGATATTCGAGGAGCTGCTTTCCGGCGCGCACGAGGCGGATTCTTCCGCGACACGTCCGTTCGTGGAGAACGCGGCCATGATCGACGCTGCAATCGGTGTCTACAACAGGAACGTCCTCGGTCTTCCAACGACTGCCGTCCTTCCCTACTCGAACGCGCTCACGCGCTTTCCGGCACATCTGCAGCAGCTCGACATGGAAAGCAACGGCAAGCGGGTGAATCGCCGCGGAGAGGCCGTCAGCTACCCGACCGGACCGGTGGTCTTCGGCGAACCCGGCACCAACGGACAGCACAGTTTTTACCAGCTCCTGCACCAGGGCACCGACATTATTCCCCTGCAGTTCATAGGTTTCCGCGAAAGCCAGCGCGGAGACGATATCTCGGTCGACGGCTCCACGAGCCAGACCAAGCTCAATGCGAACCTCGCCGCTCAGATCGGCGCATTCGCATTCGGTCAGGACCACGAAAACCGGAACCGGGCCTTCCCCGGAAACCGGCCATCAACACTGATCTACGGAAAGCAGCTTACGCCGCGGGCGCTCGGTGCACTGCTTGCGCATTTTGAGAACAAGGTCATGTTTCAGGGCTTTTTGTGGAACATCAACAGCTTCGACCAGGAAGGCGTACAGCTGGGAAAAGTGCTGACGAAAAACATCCTTTCCGGCGGCGAAGTCAACCCCGCGATGGAAGCCTACACGAAGCTGCTCGGCCTGCGGTAAGCCGGACACCGGTACGGTGGGGCGGGTACGCCCGGACACCGTACCGTCCGGGCAACATCACGCGTCCGCAGGAGCGCCGGAATGCTCCTCGGCGGGTCCGACCGCTATGCCCTGTATCCGCGCAAGTTCGTCTGCACCCGCAGCGAAGGCACGCGACGCTTCACGGTAGCGAAAGCCGGTAATCACTCCAAGCCCGCTGAACAGGGCATCGTGAAGGGCGTTACTGAACAGGCTGAGATAGGCCCTGCGTTCAACCGCGCCCGAGGAGTTGCGGATCAGCAAAGGTGAAGCGTCAAGCGCTTTCGCAAGCGTGGCTACCTGACGCGTCAGCACAGGGTAGAGCGTTCGCAGCAGATCAACGTAGACCCCGCGATACTCATTATCACCCGCCGTCAGATACGCGATCTGTGTGAAGCGGTCGCGCTCGTTCACCGTCTTCCGGGAAGACTTCCGTTTTCCCGTACTCCGGGAGCGCAGCGGAATCGCGTCTCTGACCCGTGCAGCGACGGTGTCATTTGCAAGCATCTTGTACATGGAAAGATAGAAAAGCATGACCTGGGCATTACGGCGGTCGGGAAGCCTGCTTTCTTTCACACAGCCGGTAAGCAGGTCCCGGGCAGCGCCTTCCGCCTGGTTCAGGGTACGCGCAAGACTGTCGCCCCCTGTTGTCGCGAAACCCCGCACGGACGCACTCTGTGCTTCAACAGCCGAGGATATCCTCGCGACCGCTGTACGGGCGGTGTTCCACAGCGTGTAGCTCCTTACCGACGCGATCGCAGCGCGTACCTTCGCGCGCTTCTCGAGTCCCAGAAGCGAAAACTCGGGATATTCACGGACGATGCGCGAAAGCCCCGCAACCCGCGCACCGACGTGTGACCCGAGCGTATCCACGGCGAGCAGCTCTACCTCGGTTACCAGCTCATCCAGATCCTCGTCGGCAGCGTGCGAACGCCCGAGCACCGCACGGGTAAAACGCCGGAGAGCCTGGCTCATTTCCGATGAGGTCAGAATACGTCCGGCAATGTCATCCGATATCTGTACGGCGAGCGACAGAAGACTGCGCAGCATAATGGCGCGCGCGTCGGGCAGGCCGGTCTGCAGCATGTTCAGGGCCGGATCTTCGGGTACAAAGGCGAGATCAACGACGCGGCCGCGTTCGTCTTCGCTTATTCGCGCGTCGTCCGACGTGTTGTGGTTGTAGTTTGCGACCAGGTCGCGGGGGTTGAATCCGTCGGGCCCCTGCAACTTGAAACGGTTATGCCAGACGTGAACGATCCGCGAAGGGTCGCGTCTGAATACCTCGCGTATGTAGCCTCCTCCGGAGGTGTGCGCGGTTGGCTCAGGATTGGTAACGAGCAGAACGATGTCTGCGAGATCGAGAAAACGGACATTCGTTCCTTCCTCGACACCGGCAGGAAGATCGAGAATGATGACCCCGTAGCGACTGCGGAGAGTCTGCCCCTGCTCGCCGGACAACAACGAAAAGAGCGCATCAGAATCCTCAACACCGCGTTTCGCCTGATGAAAAAGAATATCGAGCCCGTGGAAGGGTTGTATGCTGTAGTCTGAAAGCTCCGTGTCAGCACGGACTTCCGTGGTCTCAAGGCTGTGCTCGGGACGCGTCAGATCCAGAAACGAAGTAACATCAGACAGGGGATCGAGATCAACCAGAACGGTCGGGACGCCATGACGCGCGTAGTACAGGGCAAGATTCACCGCCGTCGTCGTCTTACCGACACCGCCTTTCCCGGAGGTAATCGCGATGCAGCGCCCTGATCCACTCTCACTGCGGCCATCGTTCAAGGTTTCCACAGTCGCCGAGCATAGCATGCACACTTCGACTCTGCTATAGTAGATACCGATGAATGCAAAATCCATCGTCTGTCTGCACGGCTATGGAGTTCGCAGCTTCTTCTGGGAACCGTTGAACACCAGGCTGCGGCAGATGTTTCCGGACGTCATTACCCCTGATCTGCAGATGAAAAACATCGATACGCTGCTGGAATCCACCTGTGAAGCCATTCGTGCGAAGGCCCGACTCGACGGGGTACCACTGGTCATCATGGGACACAGCCTCGGAGGGATCATTGCGGCCCTCTGTGCCGAGAAGCTCGGCAGGTCGGCGGTCGGGCACGTGATCATTATTGCATCGCCCTACGGTGCCCGCGACTCGGTGCCCGGTCCCGTCACGCGTTTTCTGCTCAGAATGCGACTCATTCCGGACGCACTCACCCGCCCCCGCTTCTTCTCCCGTTCCACACCGATTGAAGACCAGAAGTACCTTTTCGCACGAGCAGTGCCGGAGTCCCCGGAGCTTCAGGCCGAAATCTTCAAGCCTGTGTGGTTTCACACCGACCGGTTCAGCGAGCCGCTTCCGCAGCGCGCGCTTGTCATCGCCAGCAGCCGCGACCGAATCGTACCGAGCAGCGAGAGCAGGCAGTTCGCAGAGGTTATCGGCGCAGAGTTCATCGAGTTCAACGGCACACAGAACGTCGGTCATAACGACTTCGTCTGGGCGCCCGATACGGCCGCAAAAGTCATGTCGCACATTCAGAGTTTCCTGGGACGCAGATAAGGCATGAGGATTTCCCGGCACATACAGCTCGCGCAACTCACCGTACCAAAGGCCCTGAAGGTTCAGCTTGGCGTCGCCGCTTCGCTTGAACTCGTCGCCGCGACGGTACTGGTCGTGCTCCCGGTATCCCTTGTCGGGCTCCGCTTCTTCGCGGTCCTTCTCGGAGCGCTCGCCCTGCACAGCCTTGTATCACTGCAGCAGGCGCCCTACAGCATGCGAAGCACCCTTCTGCTCCGGGTCATGGCGGCGGGGGGGATATGCCTTGCCGGAGCTATCGATCTGGGCGTGAACTGGCCGGCCGCGCCCGGGCTGCCTGTGCTCGGTATCACCGCCGTCGCAGCAGTTTCGATTCCCTTGTGGACTTACTGGCTTGTCCGGGTCGGCCGATTGCCCCAGTGACCTTGTGATCCGAGCCACGCCGCAACGGTTCGAAACACTTCGGTGCGATCGAGTTCTTTCACCAGCTCATGACGGTCACCGGGAAATATGCGCACCGTAATGTCGCAGGGCGTGTACTCGCGGAGCAGTCTGGCCACCTTCTCCACGCCGGCACCCGTGTCGCCAACCGGATCGCTGCCACCCGATATGAGTAACACCGGTACGGCATCCTGCACGGCCCGTAGTCGCGACCGCGTATTGACCTCAATCAGTCCGCCGGACATATCGCGAAAAAAGGCCCGGCAGGGTACGAAACCGCAGGCCGGATCGTCGATGTACGCGTCGACTTCCGCTTCATCGCGAGTCAACCAGTCGTATCTGGTCCGCGTCGGGACGAACTGCCGATTGAAACCGGCAGAGGCCATTGAGGACAGGAAGGGACTGCGCGTACGTCCACCGCGTCCTGCAGACAGCACGCGCGCGAGGAAGCGCCCGACATAGCCGGACAGACCGGGGTGTGAGGCCGTACCGCAGAGAATGTAGCCGGCGTAGGCACCGGCGTCGCGCAGCATACAGCTTCGCGCAACGAAACTCCCCATGCTGTGGCCAAAGAGGTATACCGGCAGCTGCGGGTACATGACGGTTATCCACGCGCGAACCTGAAACACGTCATCCACCACCGCGTTCCAGCCTCCCTGCGGGGCAAAGAAGCCGGTTCGGGATTCCTCGGGTTCACTTACTCCGTGTCCGCGGTGATCGTGGGCGACCACCACGTATCCTGCCGAAGCGAGAAAAGAAGCAAACTCGAGATAGCGGTTCTTGTGCTCGGCCATACCGTGAAGAATCTGCACAACACCTCGTGCTTCGGCTCCTGCGGGCTCGAGAGCAAAGGCCTCGCGTACCGTACCATTATCCGAAGAAGTTACCGTAAACGTGTTGAGACCTTTCATTCGCCCCTCGCAATTTGCTGCATATTGCTGCATTATACTCTGCATGATGCGTGCACACAATTTCTCTGCCGGTCCGGCGACACTGCCGGAAGTTGTTCTGCAACAGGCTGCGGCCGAACTTCCCGAGTACCGGGGCACCGGTATGTCCCTGATCGAATCGAGCCATCGGAGCAAAGCATACGACGAGGTTCACAACGCGACCATAGAGCGGATCAGGCGACTGCTCAACATTGGAGATTCGCACGAAGTGTTGCTGCTCGGTGGCGGGGCGACCATGCAGTTCGGTATGGTACCTCTGAATCTGCTGACCGGGGACTCGTTCTGTGCCTTTACCCGCAGCGGTGCCTGGGCAGAAAAAGCTTTCGAGGACGCATCGAAGGTCGGTACGGTCACCACTGTGTTCGATGGAGCATCCACGAACTATACAACTCTCCCGAACCCCTACGAGCTTCAATGCGACCCGGAGGCGGTCTATCTGCACCTGACGAGCAACGAAACGATAGGCGGTCTGCAGTGGCATGACTTCCCTGATACCGGTTCGGTGCCTATAGTCGCCGACATGTCGAGCGATATCATGAGCCGCCCGCTGCCGATCGATAAGTTCGGCATTATCTACGCGGGTGCCCAGAAGAATCTGGGTCCTGCCGGTGTTACCGTGGTCGTGATCAGGAAGGATCTGCTTCCGAAATGCAACCCGGCGATTCCCGCCTACCTGAGCTATCCGGTACACGCCTCTAAACAGAGCCTTTATAACACTCCTCCGGTTTTCCCCATTTATCTCATGAACCTTGTGCTCCAGTGGGTCGAAGAACAGGGTGGCGTTACCGCCATGCAGGAAGCCAGCCGTACCAGGTCGGAACTGATTTACAGTATCATCGAGCAGTCGGAGGGCTTCTATCACTGCCCGGTCGAGCAGGCGAGTCGCAGCCGCATGAACATCGTGTTCACGCTGAAAAACAAGGACCTCGAAGCGGCCTTTGTCAAAAAGGCGGCCGAGCTCGGAATGGTCGGCCTGAAAGGACATCGAAGCGTCGGCGGTGTGCGGGCAAGCCTGTACAATGCGCTGCCCATGGCCGCGGTCCACGACCTTGCCGGCTTCATGCGGGGATTTGCGTCCGAAAACGGTTGAGCGGGTGCTGTCGGTACGCGATCTGGACGTCAGATTCCCGGCCGCACGTCGCGGACAGGAAGTCCGGGCGGTTCGCGGCGTCTCCTTTGACATTCCCGAGGCGGGGCGCTTCGGCCTCGTCGGCGAGAGCGGCAGCGGAAAAACCGTCACCTGCATGGCGCTGACCAGACTCCTTGCCGGTTTCCCGCCACCGATTATTCGTGGTCAGGTACGCTTTGGCGACGAGGTAGAGGATCTCCTTTGCGTATCGGACCGGCGTCTCAACCATATTCGCCGGCACGGAATAGCCTGCATCTTTCAGGACCCGGTCGCCTCTCTGAACCCCTACATGACCGTGCGCACGCAGTTCCGGGAACTGCTTCGGCTCCTTGGCGCTCCCGGCGATGACCCTTGCAGACTGCTGGAACTCGTGCGCCTTCCGGACCCGCTACAGGTTCTTGACTCGTATCCGTCAGAGCTGTCCGGTGGTATGTGCCAGAGAGTCTCCATTGCGCTTGCTTTAGCGGGCAAACCGCGTCTGCTCATCGCCGATGAGCCGACCACCGATCTCGACGTCCTGACCCGGAATGCGATCCTTGACCTTCTCCGGGACATGTCGGAACGGTCGAGTATGGCATTGCTCCTGGTTACGCACGATCTGGGCATCGTCGGTCATCTCTGTGACCGTGTTGCGGTCATGGAACAGGGCATCATCGTCGAGCAGGGCGACACTGAGCATATCTTCTCGAGTCCCCGACAGCCCTACACCCGGAATCTGCTGTCTGCAGTGCCCCGACTCGGGAGCGGGTCTGATGCAGACTGATAACGGCTACACGGCATTGCTTCGTGCCGACCATCTGACGGTACGCTACCCTGCTCGAAAGGCACGTCCAGGGCGGCCATCCCGGCCATCTGTCGATGCGGTGCGGGACGTTTCCCTCGCAGTCGACGCAGGTGAGATTCTCGGCGTCGTCGGCGAATCAGGCAGTGGTAAGTCGAGCCTGCTTCGATGCCTCATGCTCCTGGAACGACCGACGGCAGGCTCGATACGCTACCACGGACAGGAACTTACCGAACTCACACCCGTCGAGCTGTCCGAAACCCGTCAGGGTATGCAGATCGTCTTTCAGAACCCGTCCGCCTCGCTGAACCCGGATATGAGCGTGTTGCAGATTGTCTCGGAACCACTGCAGCAGCTCCGGGTCGGGTCTCCACGCGAACGCAGCGGGCTTGCACTTGAGGCACTCGAGAAGGTCGGTATTTCCGCGTCGGAGGCACACGACCGACCCGGGCATTTCTCCGGCGGGCAGAAACAGCGCATCGCTATCGCCAGGGCCATCGTCGTTAAGCCGGATATTCTCTTCGCCGACGAGGCGGTCAGCGCACTCGATGTCACCGTTGCCGCCCGCGTTATGGACCTGCTGCGCGCACTGCGCGACCGTATGGGATTTTCCATGGTTTTCGTCGCACACGACCTCGCCGTGGTTGCCGCGCTTTGCGACCGTATCGCGGTCATGAAAGACGGAGGCCTTCAGGAAACAGGAAAGACTGCTGATATTCTTTGCCGGCCGCAGGCGGAGTACACCAGAAGACTGCTTGAAGCGGCACGACACACGGAGTTGCGCCGTTGAACAAACCTCATCCGTCTGCCGCAACCCTGAGGCGTATACGCGCCGGATTTCACTTTCTGCTTTCAGGCAGTTCACGTCTTCTGATATTCCTCTCGGTTACCTTCCTCGTCGGGGAAATCGTGCTTCGCACAGAACCCCTTCGCTACCATGTTCTCTACGAATATCTGCTTTATCTCGGCCGACTCCTCCGTTTCGACCTCGGCGCGAACCGGGATGGCGTACAGATCCTGTTTTACCTGCAGCCGGCCCTCCGGAATTCCCTCAGGCTCTTTCTTGTACCTATGGTCGTGTCGCTCGGACTCGCCTACTACATAGGCAGCAGGACGTACATCCGGCGATCGGGAGTCATCGCGGGCGCTGTTCGTCGCGTTGCCAACTTCGCCTCAGCTGTGCCCGTGTACTGGCTGGCACTGCTTTTTTTCGTCGTTGCCGTTGAGACCGGCTGGTTCCCGGTCGGAAATGTGAGCGCCCCCGGGGCCGACCGCCTGCCTCGTGTGGCCCGGTCGCTGAATTATCTGCATCACCTCGCGCTCCCATGGGCGAGTCTGATGCTTTATCCTGTCATGGTACTCTCGGATCGCATACAGACCCGACTGCGCTCGGTGAGCTCACAAAACTTCGTCAAGGCGCTCGAAAGCCGCGGATACCGGCGGTCGACCATCGTGCACCGACACCTCTACCCTGTGGTCCTGTCGGATCTGCTGCACGGTTTCGCCGCGCTCGTTCCCATGCTGATCACCTACCTGGTTCTGGTGGAACGGGTTTTCAACTATCCGGGACTGGGACTCATGACCATAGGCCAGTTTCAGGGCATCGCACCGGTTCCCGATACAAGCGTCTCGCAGGCGGGACTGACGTATCTCGGTATTCTGGCCATACTCTTGCAGACCCTTGCGCGCGGCCTCGCAGCCATGATACTGCCGCAAACGACGCATGATACCGGCGACGGCCGGACGAAGGTCTGGCGGCGAATCGTCCTTCCTGCAATCGGGGTAAGCGCGCTCCTCGCGCCGGCTCTTGCAGCAGCGATCCCATGGCCGACCATGCAGGCGCAGGGCGCCGGTATGATACCTGTCCGCCTCCTGCTGCTTCTGCTGTCCGGTACCACATTCGTTTCTGCGTTGCAGCGGGTCCGGGCGGCATCTTCGGCCCCACGCCTGTTTCGTGGATCCCCGCAGCAGCGGAACCGTCTGTGGATACCCGTGCCTGATCCCGCCTGGATCGGACGCGTTATCCGCACCCATGGCCGGCAGATTCTCGGCATCGCGCTCCTCGTCGCAGCATTTGCCCTGCTTCTCGGCGCCGGCTTCATGATCGAGACCCCTCCAAGAAGCTTCGCGAACCCGATCATGGCCGAACGCGCCACGGGGATACCCTGGCCAGTCGCCTATACGCAGCGGGCCATTGTGGCGTCGCGATTCATGCTCATACCACTCGCGGCTGCACTGGCTGCCGTCGTCGCAGGAACCCTCGCGGGCAGCATCGCTGGTTACCACGGGCTTCAAAGCGCCGATGGAATCGCCGATATCATCGAAACCTTTCCCTCGGTTACCGTCCTCGTCATGATGAGCGCCGCTACCGACCGCTCGATCATGGGACTCCTTGTCACCCTGGCGCTCATCGGAGGCGCGCGGATGTACCGGAGAATCCGATTCGAAGTCGAACAGATCCGGGAACGCGATTACATACGGTACAGCACGCTCCTGGGAAGCCCTGCCGCGACGGTCATGTTCCGACACGTTCTCCGGAATACGGCTCCACTGATCGCTCAGGCAGGCGTGCTGGTTGCCGTGGACCTGCTGATCCTCGAAGCGAATATGAGCTTCCTCGGCAATTTCTACAGTCTTCCCTTCGAATGGGAGTCGTTCATTCCCGTACGCGGATGGGGTCTTATGCTCAACGAGACGCGCTCGCTCATGATTCGAGGTGACATGGCCCCTGCCTTGATACCGGCCGCGTTCCTTTCGGTCGCAGTTATCATCGGACGGGCCCTCGCGGGCGCTGTACGAGGGAGACCACAGTCATGAAGCACAGACGTGGAGTCGGGCGCCTTCTCCTGCTGACCTTCGTTCTGTTCGCGAGTTCGCGACTGACGGCAGAGGTGTTTGACTACGCTTCGACTGCGGGCAGATGGATGAGGATCCCTGAGACCGGTGCCGTCGTGCGTCTGGGAACGTACCGGGACGGGGACCGCACCGTACTCAGACAGGTGGTATTCGAGAATGAAACGCTGCACAGCGTTGACCTCGCGGACCTGTACATCGGCACCGCGCGAATCCGTCGGGCGATAGAAACCGGTGACATCGTGCTCCTGTACATCACCGACGGAGGAAATCGACTCCCGAACGGTCTATACGCGGTTCCCCGGACGGAACTCCCTGAGAGGACCGGAGAGTCGGACGCAGACGCTTTGTGGCTCAGGGATCACCTGCTCACCGAAGCCGGACGGGTAGCCTCACACAGAGACTTTGACGCACTCCCGGGCGACCGGACCGGTTCGGAAGACCGGTATGTCGTGGCTCATCGCACACCGGGCGGATCGCAACTCGTCGTATACACTGCAGACGGACATGCGCGAAACGTCAAAGGAGTAGACGAAAACCGCCTTGCGGGCGATCTGCGCCTCGCCCGGGACGAGCGCACTGATCGCCTCCTGATATCATTCAGGAGCCGCGGACAGACCGAGGAGGCAGGGCTTCACGTCGGACTTCTGCGATCAGATAACGGCACCTACGTGTACGAGGAACTGACACAGCTCCCCGGTCGCTTTTTTTCGGTGTTTGGCTCGACCGCTGAGGGTCCTCGCGGTCCACTCGGCTACGGAACCACCTACCGGGATGCGGGGCATGACCTTATCGTTCTGAACGACGGCAGTATCGCCATTGCCTACCAGTACATTACGCAGATTCTCAGCCCTCTGACGCGGCCGGCCGCCGGTCTGGTCGTATATCATCTGTCCTCTGATTCAGGCGAAGCGACCCGCATTACCGTCACCGAACCGCAGACCAGTCGCTTCGTGTTTTCGCCGCGTCTGTATCAAGCCGATGAACAAACGCTGTCTGTATACTGGATTGCCGAACAGCATCCCGAATTTATAAGTGATGTATTCAGGGCCGACATCGATCTCGCGACCATGCGTACGGATCGCCCCGAAAACATCAGTGCGAACGCCCGTGTCGTCAGCGACCCTGCGGCTGCTGACCCCGGAGGCACTTCTGTGCTGTATCTTCAGCACGAACCCCGGGCCGAAACCTCCCGGGTAATCGTCCGGAAGCCCGCCGTCCGCACGCCGGGAGACTGGTTCCGCGTTCCGGGAGACGGTGTTCCAGCAGAGAATCTTGCCGCCGCACTGCTCACCGTGCCGCTTGCCGCTCTGTATGGTATTGCATTGATGTTCACCCGCTCACTTCCGGCGCTCCTGCTCGTGTACGCTCTAACCGGTGCACTGTATCGCTTCAGCCCCGAGATCGTACGGCATGCAGGAGCCCGCATGATTCCTGTTCTAAGCTGCCTCTATTTTGCCGTTCACGGAATTCCGCCGTTCAGTTTCACACCGTTCACGCACGGTGCTTCCCTGTTCGCTCTTGCAGCGGGTGCAGCGCTGTGCAGTGGCTATCTCGCACAGACCCGGACATTCCCACCCCGGGGATCGACGAGAAACGACATGATGCTGCCGATCGCGATTGGTGCGCTTGTGTTCAATACGGTTCTTGCCTACCCGCTTGTCGCCGAAATGCTTGCGGGTCTTAACAGCTTCGTGTACTAGAACTGGAAGGGGTGCGGCAGAAGATCGGCCATCGTGTAATAGTCTTTCACCTCAGAAAGATCGGCTATGAGAATCCGCGTATCCGGCAACGTAAACTCCGAGAGCACCTGCAGGCAGACGGCACAGGGAACCGCGAGCGGATCGGCGTCGGTCACGACCAGCACGAACTCAAGCTTCGTGTATCCGATATCTGCCAACATGGACATAACCGCACCGCGTTCGGCGCAGATCGTCGCTCCGTAGCTGGCGTTTTCAACATTGCAGCCGCCGTAGATCTTATCGCTGTCTACGGGCTTGATCGCCGCGCCAACCAGAAACCCCGAGTACGGGGCGTAGGCGTTCTCACGAGCCTGCCGAGCGATCTGCAGTGCCTTCTCCATGATCATCGTATCCTTACTCATCGGCTGCGTCCCCCCGCTGATACGGTAGTACGAAGCGTCACCACGTGCAAGATCGAAGATCTTCGCCTATACTGAAAAAAACACGCGGAGGCACATGAACACCAAGACGTTTTTCTCGGCTGACAGGGTGGTCTTCCTCAGATCACAAAACAAGAGGGACGCGATCGAGACCCTGGTGCGTACGGCCTGCGATTCGGCCGACATACGGAACCCGAAACTTGTCGCTGATCTGGTGCTGGCGCGTGAAGAAGAAATTTCGACGAAGGTGTCCGAAGGTGTAGCAATTCCACACGCGAAGTTACCCGACTCCGACCGGACGGTCGGCTGCATCGGCATTTCCGCTGAAGGCGTTCCCTACGATGGCGGATCGGTTCACGTCATTGTGCTGATGCTCTGGGCACACACCACAAACCTCCTGGTCCTGAGCGATCTGGGCCGCCTGCTCCGACGATCCGATCTCTACGAAGCGCTGAAACGGTCCCGTACTGCCGAACAGGTTCTGAAAGTTCTGTCGAATCCTCCAACACGTGTAGAAAAGGAACCCGAGCGAAACAGGACGGCATCTACGACCTTCCTGCACGCGCTCAGACTCGCGGAGTCCATAGGCCTTGAGTCCGTCCTGCTTTTTCCCGACGCGATGGGGTCGGTCTATTTCTTCAAGTCTGAACCCGGCCTGCAGGATGCCCGCTCGTCGTTTCGCGGCCGGGTACTCCTTCTGACAAACGACCCTGAGGCATACACGTCCGATGGAATTGTTGACGAAATCATCGACATGCCCGTGAAATCAGTCAGTGAGCACAACCTCACTACTACATCGCTCCTGTTTCTTCTCAGTCGGGGCATTCTGGAAAAGACCGAGCGCGTCCTTACGGTGTTCGGCGAGCCTTCAAGCGGAGCGCTGGATACCATACGACTTACGAACCTGAAACGCGAGTTCGGCCCCCTGTTCCGGCTTCCCAGCGGCGGCGTCGGCGGTGACATTGACGATCTGGTGTTCGCACGGGTCCTGCAACTGGCAACGGAACTCGCCCAGGAAGGCAGGGAGGGGAAGCCCGCGGGTACGATTTTTGTCCTTGGTGATTACGAGAACGTCAAGGGCTACTGTCACCAGCTGCTGGTAAATCCCTTTCGCGGTCTTGAAGAATCAGACCGGAACGTTCTCGACCCGAGCCTTGAGGAAACGGTGAAGGAGTTCTCGCGCATCGACGGGGCGTTTCTGATCGGCGGAGACGGTGTGATACAGAGCGCGGGCACCTATCTGCGCGCTGATGTGGAAGTCCAGGATCTGCCGCAGGGGCTCGGTGCCCGGCACACCGCAGCAGCAGCCATTACTGCCGTCAGCGCGTCTGTTTCCATAGCGATAAGCGAGTCGACGAAGCGGATCTCCGTCTTTCGCCAGGGACGGCGCGTTATGAGCGCCTGATTCCGTCGACTACGGCCCCGCGGCAGGAGGAGCCGCATAGAGCGCGATAGCCTCGGCACGCGCCGAAGCGCGCGCGCTTCGCAGGTCGTCGGCGCTGCCGCGAAGTGAAGATACACCGTCAGGTTCCGACAAGGGCTGTGTTCCGTCATTCACGCGCATGACTGCGCCGGGATTGCGGTCGAGAAAACCCTTGACGTCATCAAAGGCTATGGAAAAAACCGAAACTTTCGTTTCACTCGTTACCCTGACCGTGCTCGGCTGTTGACGGTGCAGCTCGCCCATGTTCCCGGCAAGCATACCGCGCTGCAGCGTGTTCGTTTTTCCGCCTTCTTCTGCGACCAGGAGACGTCCGTCCCGCACCAGAAAGACTTCCTGCACGGCTGCCCCGTATTCAACGAGGACCTCTGAAGCACCGTATTCGCGCGGCTGCAGCACCGACTCGAGCCACATCCGCTGGTAGTCGGTCAGGTGAACGAAGGGCAGCCCCTCGGCCAGCAGGTTCCAGGTCTCTTCGCTGCGGTTGCGAATCAGACGTCTCAGCACTGTTTCGAACTCGGTTCCGGCGATGAAGTTCAGGAATCGCGAACGTTCTATGGACAGAATTTCGACTTCAGACTCGGCAATAACGTCGGCTGTGCGGTCGCTGTCGGTCATGAGAGCAACCTCGCCGAAGTAGTCATACGCACCAAGCGCTTTGCCACGCACGAGGTTGTCTACGAGGACCGCCGCGTTGCCGTTCATGATGATATAAAAGTAGTTCCCCCGGGTTCCCTTGCGGATAATGTGCTCCCCGGCACGAAAGGTCTGCCGTTCGACAATGCCAAAGAACTGCTGCACTTTAGGTACGCTCATATCCCTGGCAAAATCGAGCTGCTTCAAGACGTCGAGAACCCGGTAGGCTTCTTCGTACGGCGGCGGAGCCGTGTCGAGATACCTGGTGTTCTCTATGCCGAAAGAAGCCCGACTCAACAGCGAATCGCCCGGAAAGTCCTTCTCTGCGATGTGAAAGCAGGTGATCCTGCGCTGTACGTCTTCAGGGAGATTCGCCAGATAGGTAACCGGAGTGTGCAGCGGCGCTATACCCGCTTCGTGGTAGATCACATCTGCATCCCAGGGAAAGCTTTTCAGCTGCTCGTATCGCCGCTGATCAATCGTCCCGCCGGCAAGCATCGATTCATGGATGTCGGGGTCATTCTGGTGGTCGCTCGAGTATACGAAGCTCTTGTCCTGAAACGTGAGCCGAAAAGCCATGGTCGGAATCGAATGGACCGAGTAATAGACCGCGAACTCTCCCCCATGCACGTAGAAGCTCTGGTCTATATACACAGGGTGAAAATCAAAGAGGGACCTCAGAAAATCCGGGTGTTCGCCCGAGAAGGATGCATACTTTCGCAGAAAGCTCTGCATGATTGTTGGCGTTGTATACACGGTCACACGACCTTCCTGAAGAATTTTCTGAAAGGTTCCCGCGTCGTGGTCTGCATGGCAGTGCGTCAGGATGATGGAGTCTATGAACTTGGGGTTTACGTTCGACTGAAGCAGCCACTCGGTGCAGTTGACGGGGGGATCGACCATGATGCCGCTGTGGTTGAGCCAGATAATGAAACCGGACGTGTTATCATGCGGGTCAAAGCCGTGACTCGGTCCGAGGCATGTTACCCCGAAGCGCGGGGGCACAAAGGGAGTCGACAGTCGCTCACCGATATCATACTGCGGTGTGTAGGAGACCGCTGCCGGTACAGAGACCGCCTCGAGCCCGTCCCAACTGAACTGGAAGCTGTCGGGCGTACTGCGAATATGCACGCCGTCGATCTCGACTACATCATCCTTGAAGCAGACAATATCAAACAGATCCTCCAGGGCCAGCGCCCCCCGGAAAAACGAGAGCTCACGGCTGATATCAGGAACCCAGGAATCGGGGTCATCCGAGAAGAGGTCCTGTCGCAGATCGAGCTTCCCGGGTCCGAATACCGACTCCCGAATCGCAACCGAAAGCCGCGCACCCTGTTCTTCGGTGCAGCATATCGTAACCTTCTGTTTGCGTATAAAAAAATTAAAGTAGATCGGAAACTCCATGTCACCGACGTTGATGCCCTTCTGCCAGTGAAACAGATCATGCGGGAGCACGAAGATTCTCGGGACCGACTCCGGCGTCACCAGAGTATCCTTGATCGTCTCCGGCGGAGCTCCCACCTGTATACCCCCGATTGGCGTCCGGACGATACGACCGCCACGCGGCAGTTCTACGACGGTCCCGACCTGTATTTCTGATTCCTTCATTTCTCCCCCGCACCACTCCGAATGGTTTTTGCAGTGTACTCGCGCTCCGGGTACGCTGCAATCTATTCTATGTACTACACATCCGACGTGATTTCACGGTTGACGGCTCACGGGAGCGGGTATAGCATCATGGTAGATGGGGTGTTAATCCTCCATGACAAACGGAGGCGTGAACTATGAAGAGTGAATGCGTTCCGCCGGACAGGGAAGGCCGGTCATAATCCCGGCACCAGACAGAGATCGCAATCGTGCGATTCACTATCCCACCCGTGGCGCCGATCGGCGCACACGAACAGGCGGTCGAGGCGACTGAAGCAGCAAACAGTCGTAGCGGGTATACCCCGAAAAATAATGGAAAGACCGCGTCAGCCGGCTCACAAGGAGCCGGCTTTTTTTTGCCGTCGCCTGCGGTATATGCCCTGTCCGATGATCAGTACGTCTGGCTGAGAGGGAGCGAGAGTTTCCGCGTCCTGAGGCCTGTGGTCGTAAACAGAAGTTCGCGCGCCTCGTTGTTCACCCATTCGAAGACCGCCCGTGCGCCGAACCCCTGACTGACGAAGGATGCCGCAGTGTCGATACAGAGGTAGCGGCCCTCGTATCGCTTCAGAAACACCCCCGAGGTCTGGGGCGTATGCCCGCAAACATATATGTTGGCGCGATTGTTATGGAGAAAGGTATGCAGAACCGTCGTATAGTCGGGTTGCGCGTGCTGCCCTGCAGCGTCGGAACACAGAATGCTCGTCTCCGGCGAAAACAGCGACAGAGGCAGGTCAGCGTCGCCACGACGAAACGAACGGGCGTGCTGATCGAGCTCCTGTTTTACCGCCCGATTGATGTCGGCGAGCTGAAGGTCGCGAAAGACCGGAGGCAGGTCGGCTGGAGCGAATATGAAGGGGTCAATCCGGACGACCACCGGCAGCGTGACGAGCCAGCGGGCAAGCCACCCTCCCGGGGCAAACGCGTGTTCGAATCCGGTCGCTTCGGGATCACTGTCCTCCTGATAGAGGGCACGTTCCGATTTCGAGGAGTCCAGGTGTATTCCAAACAGGTTCATGAGTTCGTGCTTACCCAGAAGCGTGTAGACCCTGCTCCCCCGTTTCGGCGCCTGCGCCTGCAGCTGTATCAGCGATCGGTAGATTGATGCGCTGTCCGGGCCCCGATCGCACACGTTACCGAGAACAACAAATGCAGTCTCTGACGCGGCAAAGCGGCCGTCCGAATCGGTAAGCTCGCAGGCCCGAAGTATGTCCCGATAGAAGTCTGCTTCTGCGTGAAGATCGCCGACAGCGATGATGCGCTTGAACGCTCGGGCCATACTGGAACCCCCCGAGCCTCAGATTTGCATCAGTACATCATGAAAGTCAATACAAGAAACAAGCCCATGCCGAGCAGCCCGACGACCCCGCTTCCTTTAAGGTTCCAGAATGCCAGCTGACCGACTGACTCGAGAAACCAGGTCAGAAGATACACAATGAGCAGGGGTACGACCGGGAGCCCGAAGGTTCCGAGGACAAGCCTGACGGCAAAGGTAATCAGACTTGCACCCAGAAACCAGCCGAAGAGATTCTGAAAGGGAATCCCGAAATACCAGCCATCCTGCTCCCATTCCCAGAACCCCCAGCCGACCATCTGCGGGTCGAGGAACAGATCCCAGGCTGCAAAAGCCGCACCAGCGACCAGGGAGAAGGCGAAAATATTCCCGCCAGGGACAAGGACGGTCGCGACCGCCCACGCCGGAGGCATCATCATGATCCAGGCGATGGGGATGAGGACCGGTACCTCTCCGATCTGCGGTTGTAATACCTTTGTGTAGTGATAGCGTCCAAACGGATGGCCGGTGTGACTACCGACGAACTCGAGCAGCCATCCGAGGACCGCTACGAGGACCGCGGCGATGCCAGTCGCCTGTAATCCCGCCCCGAGAGCCATAAGCGCCAGGACGGTTGCTGCCTGCAGCAGCACACCGACGGACACACCCAGGGGGACCGCAGAGTCAGATATTACCCATCGGATGATCGGCAACCCGATCATCGAGAGCAGCCACACGGTACCGAGCAGCAGGACAGCTACCGGCATCTCAGAGAGCGAAACAATCATGTGTTCAAACATACTCAGGACCTTATTACACGCCAGCCCGCTTTCAGAAAGGTCGGAATGGGTACGGTAGACATAAGTTTCAGATTTTCCCGTATACCACCCTCCTCGTCGAGAAAGCGGAACATACGGGTAACAGGATTCCGGTCGAAGAACCGAACAAAGACATGTTCGGCAAGATCTCCACGATCGAGCAATACCTGCAGGAGTATGGAGTCAAAACGGAAGTATCGGGGCGGTGTACGCGGAAGATCAAAGGGATGCCCGGTTCGCTTGAGCGACGCGACGATGGCTTCCGAGTCCCACTGCATGCGCATGAAGGCGTAGCCGGTTGACGCTTTCACCCGTCCGCCTCTCGTGCCGGTTCGCAGGATGTGACGGCCGCCACGACGCTCAAACGGCTGGTCGGTCATGGGGATAATGCAGGACTCTTCTGCTGTTATCTCGTAGTCGGTAATTCCGAGAACGCGGTGAATATAATCGTGAATCCGTCGATCGTACTCGTCCGGAGGCAGCGTATCAGGGCTGAACAGCGTGTACTCCACGAGGGCCTCACGAGGACTCCAGGGCAGAACGTAGAAGAAACGCATGACATCGTGCTGTGGCGTCCGAAAGTCGAACATGCGCGCGACATCCACGTTAAAAAAGTCCCGGGCCAGGCGTATCTCGACGCCTTTGAAATGCTGCTTCAGGTTCCGGTACTTCGACTCGTCGACGACAAAGTCCTGGTATTTCCAGAGACTGTCGAAGACCCACCGGCCACGGTAAGCCCGGCCTCCGGCAACGATTTCCGCGCCGTCGTCGGTGTCGCGGACCTGGTCGACCGAAGCGGTAAGAATCTCCACATGCGGACACGTCGCCAGGCGCTCCTTCACGAAGCGATAGAAGTCCTCGGAGCGAAGCATCTGATACCGGTACGGCGCAAGCGGCAGAACAAGGTCCTTCCCGTCACCGGTGATCTGCAGGGTATCCCAGCTCCTGCGGGCTATGCCGTCAAATGGTGTATCACCCCTGACCCAGTAACACCAGGTACGGTCGTTCAGGCGTTTTTCTTCCTCGTCGACGATGAGTATTCGGGAGTTCTCGAAACCGCCTTCGACGAGATGCCAGGCAAGACTCAGGCCTGCTCCTCCGCCACCGGCGAGAATGAAATCGTAGTCGACGGCGACCGCCTCTGTTTGCGCCATGCCACCAATGTACCGCTCGCACATTCGCTTGACAACGAGAAAGCACCGTGCCCACACTGCATTCATATGCGAATACTTGTTGCCGGCGGCGCCGGGTACATCGGCAGTCACGTTACTCGGGCCCTGCTCGATACGGGCTATGAAGTCTGTGTCTTTGACGACTTCTCATCGGGTCAGGAAGAGAATCTCTTCCCTGAAGCAGAGCTCGTTCGCGGAAGCATTAAGGACAGCGCCCTGATCGGAGAGACCCTGAGCAGAGGCTTTGACGCAGTCGTACATCTCGCAGCCTTCAAGGCAGCGGGCGAAAGCATGACCGAACCCGGAAAGTACGCGGACAACAACATCGCCGGTACGATCTCGCTTCTCAACGCCATGGTCGAGCACGGAATCGGGAACATCGTGTTCTCGAGTTCAGCCGCCGTATACGGGGAGCCACAATACATTCCGGTCGACGAAGCCCATCCTGCCAACCCGACGAACTTCTACGGCTTTACCAAGCTCGAGATCGAACGGATCATGGGATGGTACGACAGACTCACCGGGCTAAAGAGCGCGTGCCTGCGCTATTTCAACGCAGCCGGCTACGATACCGACGGGAGGATCGGAGGGCTCGAACGCAACCCTGCGAACTTGCTGCCTGTTATCATGGAAGTTGCCTCGGGCGCACGAAACGAGCTTTCGATATTCGGGAACGACTACGATACACCGGACGGGACCTGTATTCGCGATTACGTGCACGTGACAGATCTGGCGAACGCCCACGTCGCTGCGGTGCACTATCTTTTCGAAACGCACGACAGCATCGCAGTGAACCTTGGAAGTGAACAGGGCTACAGCGTGCAGGAAATGCTCGACGTGGCACGCCGTGTGACCGGAAAGGAGATCCCGTCGAGGATCGTGGCGCGAAGAGCCGGCGATCCTGCGAGACTCGTTGCATCGAGCAGTATGGCGTCACACCATTTCAGCTGGGATACGCTGTTTTCAGACCCGGAAACCCTCGTTGCAACAACCTGGGAAGCCTATCAGAAGCACATGAAGGCATAGCCTCGGATCGATCAGTTCTCTACCCACGTCGACACATACTCAACACCGCGCGGCATCCAGGATGGTTTCCGTTCCGTCCAGGCGCCTCCGAAACCGAGCTCATCGGCGACGGCGGAGAAGTGAGCCATGGCAACGCCGGCGTCGATGCGCTGCATATCCACGTCCTTGATGGCCTTGTCGAACCCGGTCGTTCGAGCCACAAACAGATGCAGCAGATCGGGGCCGCTGTCGGCGCTGTAGCGGTACACCCGCCACGGCTGCTGATTGGAGGTCGACGGGGCAAGCCGAACTGCTTCCAGCATGGCCTCGAAATCTGCGGCGGAAGCCGGGGTCAGCGGAAACGGTGAGGACTGTGGCTTGTCATCATCATCCCAGAACTCCACCTCGAAAAAGAGCTCCGACCAGCGTTTCCGTTTGCGCGCACCGACGGCGAAGCGGATCGACCCGTCACTGACAGTCCGGCGGCGGGCAGGATACCCGATAGGCACCACAGCGGGAATGAGCACATCCCGGTCGAGACCGAGTGCCTTCGCGAATCCACCGCGGTTGAAGGTTCCACCAAGCCAGCACGTAGAGACAAAACTCGCCTCGACGTGGAGCACCGCCTGCTCGAGTACGAAGCCGAAATCCTCCATGCTGTGACGCCCCTTCTGCACGTAGCCGACAATGAACTGAGCGGGATTATGCACGACACCGTAAGGTGCCCGCTCGGAGATATCGGCAATCATGGCGTCATCAGCGGGAACAAGCGCGAGCCCTACCGGTGATCCGAAAGGAGGATCGTTTACCTTTTCCAACAGGTCGCGAACCTGTGCTTCATCCTCAGCCGACAAGGGCTGCCCGTCGAATGCTCGACAGCTGAGCCGCGAGGCTATAACTTCTCTGGCGTTTTTCACGATACTACTCTTCCTGCCGGTCTTTTTCTCGCACAATGCACCTGCAGAGTATACAGGATTATGCGCACGACGGCGACCGTACCTTTTGCCCGATGCGCCTCATTCCGGGTAGAATGTCATCCGACATGATAGAACATATTAGCACTCCACCCGGGGTGATCCTGGTCGGTGTCCGACACAGGGAAATGACGGTTTCCGAAGCACAGCAGCACGTAGCGGAGCTTGCCCGCCTGGTTGATACGCTCGGCTACGCCGTCCTCGACACGAAGGTGCTTCGCGGAAGCACACCGAATCCCGGGCTGTTTATCGGAAGCGGACAGGCGGAAGAACTGGCCCGTCTCGCTGACGACCTGGAAGCGGAAGCACTCATTTTTGATGACGAGCTTTCGCCATCCCAGCAGCGTAATCTCGAACGGCGCACCCGGGTTGCCGTCTCCGATCGCCACGAGATCATTCTCGAGATCTTCCACGAGCACGCGGTCACCCGGGAGGCCCGACTGCAGGTCGAGAAAGCCGAACTCGCCTACCAGCTGCCGCGTCTGCGGCGCGCATGGACGCACCTGTCGCGCCAGCGTGGTGGGGCGAAGGGTACGCGGGGCGAAGGTGAAACGCAGCTGGAAATCGACCGGCGGCGAATAACGGCACGGCAGCAGCAACTGGAAAGGGAACTGACTGAGGTACGTCGTCACCGTTCGACCATGCGGCAGAAACGCGAGGCCGTACCTGTTCCTACCCTCGCCCTTGTCGGATATACGAACGCCGGCAAATCGAGCCTCATGACCGCGCTCACGGGAAAGAAGGTGCTCAGACAGGACAAGCTTTTCGCAACGCTGGATCCGAAGTCATCGCGGATGGTGCTGCCCGGCGGAGTCGAGGTGATTGTCACTGACACAGTCGGGTTTATCAGAAAGCTGCCTCACGATCTCGTCGAGGCGTTTCGGAGCACCCTTGAGGAAACGATCCGCGCCGACATTCTTCTCCACGTCGTCGACGCCTCGAGTCCACAGGCGGGGGATGAAGCCGCGACGACACGCGCAGTACTTTCGGAGATTGGAGCAGATACGGCGTCCATTGTCGTCGTGCTGAACAAGATGGATCTGCTCGGCTACGACAGGGAGTCGATCGCCCGGGCGTCCGTACACGTCGCGGGAGTCGACAGCGGTATACCGGTGAGCAGTCTGACCGGAGCCGGTATAGACGACCTGCGCGCACGCGTGGCCGAACTTGTCACGAGCAGCAGAGTCGAAGCGGACCTGGTCATTCCACCGGACCGATGGGATCTTGTGGCCATGCTTCACCGGGAAGGCCGAGTAATCACCGAAGTCATGGAACAGGAAAACGTTCATGTTCGAGCTGAACTGGGCGGCAGGCTCAGGCAGGTTCTCGCGGAATTCGTCGTGTAAACCATCTACCGTATTCCGACAACGGTTTTCAAGGTTTTTTTTCTGTTTGTGTATACAGATTGTCGATTGAACAGATATTCTGTCTACTGAAATCCGGGAGACCGACCATGTCGAGACAGAAAGAAGTCGTGTACTGCCACACCTATCATTCACCCCTGGGCGACCTTTACCTTGCCGTCGATCGGCGCGGACACGTTCTCAGGGTAAGTTTTGTCGAGTTTCTGCCCTGGGCGCCACATCTTGATTTCGAGACGAACAAGTATGCCTGCGGAGAGCTCGAGCTCCAGCTCGACGAGTATTTTCAGGGTCTACGGACCGCGTTTTCGCTGGAAACACGGGTCGACGGCACCGAGTTCCAACAGTCTGTCTGGAAGAAGCTCAGCAAACTGCCCTACGGTTCAACGACGACCTACAGCGAGCTTGCCGCGCGTATCGGTCGCAACCGCGCCGCACGGGCTGTCGGAAACGCCATGGCGGAGAATCCGGTCTGTATTCTTATTCCCTGCCACCGCGTTCTGCCGACCAGCGGTGGAATAGGGAAATACGGTGCCCGACACCTGCCACTCGAAATCGGACGCGACCGGAAGCGGTATCTGCTTTCGCTGGAGCGACAGACGAACAGCGATTCGCTTGATCTGTTCGCGGCTGCCTCGGTGGCCATCGCCTGAAACTGCTTCGCTATGGTTTCATGCTCAGCTGCAGCAGCTGCATAAAGAAATAGACCGTGCGGTAGACCGAGGTCAGGCGTTCGTCTATGGACGCTTCCGAGTAGGTTTCCACCTCTTTCCAGTTCATCAGAAGCTCCGGTTTCTTCTTTTTGCGGTCATCGATAGCCAGCTTCAGGATTTTACCGATGGAAATCAGATGCTGCCCGGACTCGTTGATCAGGCGCTTCGCGTGTGCGTTGATCTCGTCAACAATGGTGGCAACGACTTTCTGTGATGCCTTGTCGCGCTCCGATGACCGCCCGATCGCTTTTTTAAGCTTCATACCGAGCTCGCCCTCGTCCGACAGGCTGTCGTCGAACTGCACAAGTTTCGTGGATAACTCCATGAGGCTGTGGAAACAGTCGCTAAGCTGCTGACTTGCAAGCGGTTCGGTCCACTTTCCGCGGATGACAAGCAGATCCTGCAACTCCCGGACGTCTTTCTTGAAATAGTCGATCAGAAAAGCCTTGAGATAGTTGAACGCGTCCAGATAGACGAAACCGGTTCCGACGCGGGGTCCGAGCGTTACGTTTGCCTTGTCCGTATAGAACTTCGCGCGGCTGACCGCGGTTTTGCCGAAGACCTCCTGACAGAGGCGCTCGATTTTCCTGTTTCGTTTTTCCAGCGAGACCTGCCGTAAGTGTGCTTCTGCCTGTATCTTCAGTTTTTCCAGATACGGCTCAAGAATCCGATGCCTGCCGGTGGTAATGGTGGGTTCATAGTACGGGTCCCCGTCGGCCATTCGCACGACCTGTGCCAGAACGTCCGATTTACGCACATTCACGAGCATGACCACGAGCTTCTTCCACGCTTTCCGGTCTATGACGTCAACAGCACGATACTGCTGAAGTACATCGAAGACATCATCCCAGGCGGTATCGAGCTCAAGGGAAAGGAAAATCTCAAGGAAATCCTTGATATCATCGCTGACATACGAGGCATTTATCGGTTCGAACTTCGGTTGCAGATCAAAACTGTCCTCACCGATCGACGCATCGAACTTGCGCAGAACGAAATAGTAGTCGAACAGGACAAAGTCAAGGAACTGTCGCAGCAGTGTATACGTCCTGTTTGTACGCTCCACCGACTGTGAGTCAAAGGATGTGTAGAACTGCTGCATAGCCGATTTGATCCTGGCCACCGCCTGTTTCGGCTCTTCTTTCTCCGCCAGTTCCCTGATCGTTGCCTCGGTAAAGGCGTCACGAAAGCGTTGCTGTTCCGTAGTGAAATAATGCTCGACAACCAGGTCCCGAAGGCCCTGACTGTCACGGGCGTTCTGAAGCAGACTTCGCGCCGGGCCGATGACGGCATAGATATCAAAAAAAAACCTGGCGAGACCGGGCATCGCGAGATCGCCCCTGGCACGATAGAACTTGTATTTACTCCGACCGAGGTCTTTCCCGATCTGCTTGAGCTGACGCTTCCGCTGCCGCTCGGGGTTGTTACCTCCGAACACAATCGACAGAAGTCTCTCCAGAATATTATCGTGTGCGTCGGCCACCGAATCAGGTTCTGATTCGGTGGCCTTCCGGGTGCTCTCGGCCATACCGGCATAGAGTACGCGTGGATACCGCCGACGTCAAGTTCTTAGAGGTATTGGACAATTAAAAACACTGCGCTCGTATTGCCGCAGCTCGTATGTACACGATATGGTTATGCGACTATGAATCAACTGGCACGAGAACTGAACGCACTGCTTGAAGGTACGATTATCGGCCGCGTATTGAGCGAGTACGGCCTGCGCTCATACTTCCCGAAAGGCATCGTCGCACAGGCTTCAGAGGCCGGGGTCAAGGCAACACGCTTCAACGCTACCGTGGGTATGGCCTACGCCGGTGGCAAACCCATCCTCACCGACACTGCCGCGAAACAGATACCCGGATTCTCTGCAAAGGAATCCGTTGCCTACTCTCCGACGGCGGGCATCGTGGATCTGAGGACACAATGGGAGTCCGAAATCCGTCGCAAAAACCCCTCGCTCTCGGATACCCCGATGCTCAAGCCGGTACTCACCTCAGGCCTGACCAACGGTATTTTCCAGCTTGGAGAACTGTTCGTTGACCCCGATGATCGCATCATAATGCCGGACCTGTTCTGGGGCAACTACCGCCTCATGCTCGAAACGCGCCGGGCGGCACGCATCGTAACCTTTCCGTTTTTCGATGAATCAAACGCGTTCAATACCGAAGGGTTCCGTGCTGCGTGCGAGAAAAACCGGAGCGCCGGAAAGCTTATGGTTCTGCTGAACTTCCCGAACAATCCGGCCGGATACGCCCCGACACAGAAAGAGACGGACAGCCTCGTCAACGTGCTCTACGATCTTGCCGAAGCAGGCATGGACATGATCGTCGTAACCGACGATGCATACTTCGGCCTGTACTATCAGACGGACGTGTATCGGGAATCACTCTTCGCACGCTGCGCAAATCTGCACGAGCGGGTCCTCGCGTGCAAGATCGACGGCGCCACGAAGGAGGAGTACCTCTGGGGCCTGAGGCTCGGGTTTATCACCATTGCCGCACAGGGACTCACCGCTGCTCACTATGACGCATTCGAGAAGAAACTCACCGGAAGCATCAGGGCTTCCGTTTCCAACGGCAACACGCTCGGGCAGAATATTCTGCTGCGCATGCTCATTGATCCGGAATGGCAGGAAGAAAAACGTAGAATCTACGACGACATGCACGCACGCTTTGATACGGTGCAGTCGATCCTCGCGAAGTACACGGGTCCTCTGCAGGCGCTCCCCTGCAACGCGGGCTATTTTATGAGCTTCGACTGTGGCGACCTTGATGCCGAACAGATACGGATCGCCCTTCTTGAGCGCGGTATAGGGACGATTTCGATACAGAACCGCTATCTGAGAGTTGCCTTCGCAAGTGTTGACAACCACGATCTTCCCACGCTGTACGGTGAAATATTCGATGTTGTTGAAGCGATTTCGCAAGAACAGACGCACTGACCGCTTCCGGCCCTTCGTTCTCGCTGTCCTGTTTACAACGATTCTTGGCGGCTGCGCGGACGATCCGATCTCCAGTGTGCGCATCTGGACGGATATGCCCGGGATTCTCGACTACGCAATCCTGTTCAACCAGCAGCAGGATACCTATACCGTCGAGGTCGAGTCGCGCAGACATCTTCTCAGCGCCCTGCAGGACAGCGATGCCACACCGGATCTTGTCATCGGGAGACATCTGAATCAGGCCGCAGCCGAGGATCTTTTCGGCGAGATCGGATCAGTCGTCGCCGCTTCCGGGGGACCACAGCAGTTCTATCCCGGTTTTCTCGCCATGGGACGATTTGGCAACGTACAACGCCTGCTCCCGGTGTCGTTTGATCTGCCTGCGGTCGTGTTTACCGACGCCATCGCACCTGACCCCGGGTTCCGACTGTATCTGGAGCTGGATGAAATTCGGGACGCGGCTGCTGCCTTTAACGAACCGGGCGCTGCCGGAACAGGACGCATGGGATACTCGCCACTGTGGGACGATGCGTTCACCCAGGTGCTTTCAGATGCCTACCGGGTCGCGTTTCGTCAGGGCCCCGGCGGTGGAATACTCTGGAGCAGTGAACCCCTCCGGAATGCACTTTCGTTCGCCGGTGAATGGGTCTTCGAACTGAACGAAGGAACCGAACGTTCGGATGACTTTCGCAGACGTTACCTGACACGACCGCGCGTTGATCTTGTGAACGACGGTCGCATAGGCTTCGCGTTTACCACCGGACAGGACTTTTTCGGAAGCAGCAACGCCGAACGTCCGAACCTGAGTCTGAGATGGGTTGCGCGTGACGGCGTCATCGCCGTCCCCGACTCCCTTGTCATGGCGGGAGTTCCCGAACGTGCGCGTAACAGTGCCGGCGCCCGGGCGTTTATGCGCTGGCTGCTGAACGGCGAAACACAGCGCGAACTGCTCGAGTCGGCCGCCGTGTCGGATTACGGTTCACCTGGTATTGCAGGCGGATTCAGCTCCATCGTCAGAATCAACGAACGCGACCTGCTCGAACTGCATCCCGGCCTGCTCGGTCGCATACCGCCGGCATCCATGCTCCGATGGCCTGCCAGATTTCCGCAAATGTGGCCGAGAATGCGCGATGAGGCGGTTATCCCATGGATGCAGGAGCAGATCCGCCTCGGTGAATACACCGGATCGCCGGAAAACCGCATACAGACCTGGCTCAGACAGCAGGAACGACCATCCCGGCGCAATTAGCCTCTATCGGGCTAAATTTCGTTGACATCGAGATATATAGCATTTACCATCGGAAATACTAATATAAAGCCGAATGGGGGTATTCCATGGCAAACGTTGAGTTGAAGAACATCAACAAAATTTATGAAGGTAATGTTCAGGCGGTTAAAGACGCGAATATTACCGTTAAGGACAAGGAATTTGTCGTTCTCGTCGGTCCGTCAGGTTGCGGCAAGACGACTACGCTTCGAATGGTTGCGGGTCTCGAAGACATAACTTCGGGCGAGCTCATCATCGACGGCAAACTCGTGAACGACGTTCCGCCGAAAGACCGCGACATCGCAATGGTCTTTCAGAACTACGCACTGTATCCGCACATGAGCGTATACGACAACATGGCTTTCGGTCTGAAGATCCGCAAGTTCTCCAAGGACGAGATCAAAAAGCGTGTTGACGAAGCTGCCCGCATTCTTGACATCGAGCAGCTTCTTGAGCGCAAGCCCAAGGCACTCAGTGGTGGTCAGCGCCAGCGCGTTGCGGTCGGACGAGCCATAGTCCGAAAGCCGAAAGTCTTCCTTTTCGACGAGCCGCTGTCAAACCTCGACGCAAAGCTTCGTGTACAGATGCGAGCCGAGATCTCGAGCCTTCATAACCGTCTGCAGGCGACCATGCTCTATGTCACGCACGACCAGGTCGAAGCCATGACCATGGGTGACAAGATTGTCGTCATGAAGGACGGCCTTATTCAGCAGATCGGCGACCCGCTGACGCTGTACAACAATCCGGTCAACCGCTTCGTGGCAGGATTTATCGGATCACCTCCGATGAACTTCATGAGCGTGAAGATCACCGAAGAAGGCGGCAAGACCTGGATCGACGAAGGTAACTTCAAGATGATGATTCAGGGCGACCTCGCAAGCATTGCCAAGGACTACATTGGCAAGGACCTCATCTTCGGTATCCGACCTGAGGATGTGAAGTACGACGAGAAAGCCAAGGACGGCACGTACATCCCGGCCACGGTCGAAGTCGTTGAGCCGCTTGGTGCAGAGACGCATCTCTTCCTGAATACCGGCAATCACAACTTCGTAGGCCGCGTCGAGCCTGCGATCATTCTGTCCGTCGGCGACCAGGGTAAGTTCGTCCCGGATTTCTCCAAGGTGACCTTCTTCGATCCGGAAACCGAACAGAGCCTCCGTGCAGTCGCAGAGATTCCGGTAACGATCTGATTCAGATCGCTCCGCATCGATATTCGAGACAGGCCGACCCCTTCCAGGGGGTCGGCTTTTTTTGTGTCAGCTTGGAGTGATTGGACAGATTGCGAAGACTACCCGATCACCGTATACTCTAGCCCTCTATGGCATCCTTCAGTTTCGATTTCCGGGAACAGATACAGGCGGCGCTTCAGGAACTTATTGTGCAGTCCGAAAGCTCGTATCTCAAAATCGGGCACGATTTTCCGCGACTTCTGAAGGAAATGGATCTCGGGCTCGCGGGCAGCAGCGAGATTACGACTGCGCTGAAAGGCGAAAACGGTTGTGGTGAAACAACGGCTCGTGAATGCCTGAAGCGTGCGATCACGGACGTGAGAGAACTTATACAGGACGCCTCCACCGGTTTCGGTGAAATGAGAACAAAAGACCAGGAGAGCTTCGCACAGCTGCACGACGCCCTGGAACGTCTGAAGAGTCTCGACAGCAACATACACGAAATCAAGGAAGACTCGATCGAGATGGAGATCATCTCCATCAACGCGATGACTGCGAGCATCAAGGCCGGAACCGCAGGGAAGGCGTTCTCGTTCATTACAGAGGAGCTCAAGCGCCTCGCAGAACGAACGATCGCACTGAGCGAGGAAATTAACGAACGCGGGCGGCACCTCCGCAGCGTTTTCGAGGCTTATCGCAGCAACATGGAGCAATCCGCCCTGAAGCAGGAAGCTGTCTTCAGCACCGCCGGTGACCGGCTCGAGGAGAGCTTTTCATCGCTGCAGACCGGGATCGGACAGGTGGTTACGCAACTCGGGGACATCAGTGCCGGTTCCACCGCGGTCAGGAAACCGCTGCAACGCATCATGGAAGAAGTACAGTTGCACGACATAATCAAGCAGTCCATCGATCACGTACTGATCTCCCTGCGGGAACTTACCGACATTACCACCCTCACCAGCGACGAGGCTGCGTTAGACGAGCTCACGTTCTTCATGCAGCTTCCTGACCTGTGCAACGACATTCTGACCGACGTCCGCGCGAAGCTGCTTGAAAGCGTCTCGGTGTTCCGACAGGAGTCTCACCGCGCGACGCAGATCATCGAGAACACCGAGAAGGAACGCAGCGCGTACGTGCACAGATTTCTCGACCAGAACTCACGTGACGAGGGCTCGGTACAGCACCTCTACGACCTGGCGCTCCGGAGGCTGCAACATCTGGTAGAAGACCTCGAAGCCAGTCTCAGCGAGAAGCGGCGGGTCGCTGAGCGTTCAAAAGTCCTGACCAAAGACGTTCTGCGACTGTCGGAGGGCTTTCGCACCTTCCGCGTACTACTGAACCGGTTTCGCAGCGTGGACATTCACAGCCGCATCGAAGTCGCGAAACAGAGCGTTCTTCAGAACATGAGTTCCACCGTGGACGAAATGACTACGCTGATCTCGAGGATAGAGGCCGACGTGCAGAACGGCGTAGACACGACCTCCTCGTTCATGGGGGTCGCGGAAAAGGTTCTCGGTGATTTCGGCGAAATTCTGACCGAAGAATCACACATGGTCCATGTGTTCGCAAGCCGGATCCGGGTCTGCTACGAGCGCTTTCAGGACGCGCGCAGACTTCTCATGCAGAGCGTGAGCGACTACGAAGTGTTCACCAATGATTTTCTCTCGCTCTTCGAAGAGTCAAAACGGGACTACACGAAACTGGAATCTCTCGCAGAGGAGATTGAACGCGTGCGCAGTTCGCTGTTGAGCATCCGCGATCAGGCCGCCTCCGAACGAAAACGCATCCTGCAGCGAAATGGCCTCGTGGAATGGCACATTGAGAGCGAACGCCTGCAGTCGATCATCGAACGATTTACTATATTTACCCATAAGGAAACCGCCGGGAAACTCGCGGGGCTTGAAATTGAAGAAGGAATCGGTTCGGGAGATATTACGTTTTTCTAGATCCGTGACAGGTACAACTGCCCGTGTTCACACACCTCCACTCGAAGTTCGGCAAACGCATGATCACGATACATCCGGGGGAGTTCCATGTATCGGGTGATGACGAAATCATAGCCACGGTTCTCGGCAGCTGCATTGCGGTCGCTATGTACGATCGCATCGCGGGGTACGGCGGACTGAACCACTTCATGCTGCCGGGTAATCTCGACCGCCCGGACAACTATCTCAGCGGCAGCGGCAAGTACGGCATGTTTGCGATGGAACTTCTGATCAACGGGCTTCTGAAAGCCGGGTGTGACAGGAAACGCCTTCGGGCAAAGGTCTTCGGCGGAGGTTCGGTCCTTCGTTCAAAACCGGCAACCAACGGCCTCACGATCCCTCAAAGCAACATCGACTTCGCCCTCGGCTTCCTGAAAGCCGAGGGTATACAGATCGAATCGCAGGATGTCGGTGGCACGACCGCACGAAAGGTCCTTTTCTTTCCGAAAACGACGAAGATCCTTTTGAAGCGTTTCGCAGGCTCGGTGAAAACCGAAGTCGAACACGAGGAAGAACAGTACCTCGCCAAACTGCAGACGATACGCCCGAAGCAGGAAGATGTAACGCTGTTCTAGTCGGACACGTCGTAATCAGCCTCAGCGGACAGGCCGGAAATTCGCGCCTGCCAGGCGAGCTCGGAGAAACGTTCGACGAACACCCCGAGACTGTCGGCTATCGATTTCTCGCGCGCATTTCCACCTGCACGCGACGGACGGGCCGGGACTCGCCGCATGAGGGCATTTCGAAGCGATCCGGCTCCCTCGAGGGCATAGTACAGCGGAATCAGTCTGTACGCCGCTTTGAGAGCCGGTCTGAGCTCTTCGGCACCGAAGCCGGTGAGTTCGTCGACAGGCAGGCCGCCACGGTCGCGTTCAAACGCGTCGTCAAAGCTATCCCTGTTCCGCCGTGCCGTGTAATACAAGGTCGTGAACGTTTCAAGATCGCGCCGAAGCTGTTCCTGCAGCGCTGCCCTGTCCGGAACGCCCGGGTCGAAGCCCGGTCCCCGAAAGTGTTCATCCACGGGTATCGAGACAAAGAGAGCGTGTTCGACATCGTACTGAAGCGCCCGCCTGGGGGTGGCAAACTGCGCGGGCGCCGCCCCGTCGGCGCGGGATTCACGCACCGCGAAGGCTATTCCCTCGGAGACGGTTACGTGCACCCCATGGGCGTGGCTCAGCCGTATCTCTCCGGACGTCGCTGTAACATCGACCGTCAGGTCAGCCGCCCTGATCGAGAAGTCCGGCTCCGTCCCGGTTGAACGTGCGTCGAACGCGACCGAGCCGGAGAGAAGCCGCAGCGCGAGAACATCATCATCTACCTGTTCGATTAGAAGCAGTGAGTCGGGCGACAGGTGTATGAAGGTCCTCCCGTGGCGAAGCTGCAGGGTGCTACCGCTTCCAATGAGGTCGTAGGGCAGAAGCTCCATGCCGTCGGAGCGGTCCTGCAGCCAGGGCCGAGCCTCCCGGAGCAGCACCAGATCCCGGTCGGCATCGTACAGGTCGAGCGCCGGAATTGAGACTGCCAGCAGAGTCAACAGGAGTATGGCGGTTCGGAGCGAACGGGAACGGTACACATAAACAGAATCGGAGCGAACAGGCGTCTGCTTGAGTCGGCTTGAGTCTGCTCGAGTTTGGTTGACGCGGCGCCAACGCCCCAGTAGCATTCGAAGCCTATGAAGAAGCTCGAGGCAGGCGTCCTTGTAGTGGGGTGTGGAACGGTTGGCGGCGCAACCGTGGAGGCCCTGCTCGGACAAACCGACATAATACAGGCACGAAGCGGTGTATCGCTTCGCCTTACCGGTATCGTAAGCCGCACCTTCGCATCGGCGCGGCGGCATGGATTCCCCGAAACGCTGTTCCGCGAAAGCCTTGAATCCGCTCTCGAAGACCCCGACACGGACATCGTTGTCGAGACCGTCGGCGGTGTCGAAACCGGTGAAGCGATTATCCGCGCCGCGATTGCCGCCGGAAAGCACGTTGTCACCGCGAACAAGGCGCTGATAGCCGAGCGGGGAACGCAGCTATTCGAAACAGCACGGAAGGCCGGTGTGACGATAGCATTCGAAGCCTCCTGCGCCGGTGGCATTCCCATCGTCAGAAGTCTGTACGACGGACTTACGGCAAACCGCATTGATGCCCTGTTCGGTATCGTCAACGGCACGAGCAACTACATACTCAGCCGCATGGTTCAGGAAGGATCGAGTTACCGGGAGGCGCTCGCCGAGGCACAGCGGGAGGGCTACGCGGAAGCAGACCCGACCCTCGACGTGGACGGAACCGACAGCGTCCACAAGCTCGCCATTCTATCGCGGCTCGCATTCGGTGTGGCCTGCCACCCGGACGACATTCCGACGGTGGGTATAGACAGCCTGAACAGCGAAGATATCGCACACGCAGCGCGCCTCGGGTACGTGGTGAAACTTCTCGCGGTCGCACAACGCCACGACAACGGTGTGAGCCTCTTTGTCCGGCCTGCGTTCATCTCACGCGAACATCCCCTTGCCTGGGTCTCAGGTCCGTTCAACGCGGTCAGTGTCTACGGAACGGTCACCGGCCACACCATGTACTACGGCCGTGGAGCTGGCGGCGCCCCGACGGCGGGGAGCATAATCGCGGATCTTGTGTCCATTGCCCGCGGAAGCTACGCCCCCGTTTTCGAACACTCCTGCGCCTGGGACCAGCACGATGCCGTGGCGGTCGTTCCGGCCAGCCGGCTCGCGCACCGCTACTATCTCAGAATGCTCGTGGACGATACGCCAGGGACACTCGCGCGCATCACGAGGATACTCTCTGACCACGAGATATCCATAGCGAGTGTCATGCAGGCAGAGTCGGATGAGAGTACACCTCCGAAGCCGGTGCAGGTTGTCATAACGCTGCACCGCACCGAGGAATCCAAACTGAGTGCTCCCCTGGAAAAAATTACGGCACTTGACGCGGTCAAACAGGGACCGGCTCCGATCACGATTATTGACGAACACCCTGAATAAGCCACATACCGGAACAAGTACACCGGTTCGGGTGCACAGATACGTATCTGGTCTGATACACTGGGCTTGAGGTATAGTACTGCAGTATGAACACACGGAACGCACGACGGACTGCCCTTGCGTGGGTAATGGTATTTTTCATCTTTGGATGTGCAACCGTTCCAACGGATATTCCCGAGGATCTCACCGCACCTGAGCTTTTTCAGAGAGCCCAGGAGGCGGTCGATCAGAGCAACTTCCGCGCGGCCGACGTATACTACCAGACAGCACTGGACCGGTTCGGAGACAGTCCCGAGGTTGCGGTCGTCGCCGAGTACGAGCTCGGATTCCTGCGCTATCGACAGGGAGACCTCGAAGGTGCGCGACCATTCTTTGAAGCGGTCCTGCGACGCTACGAGGAGTCCGGCCAGGCTCGGGCGCAGCTTCCGCCCTGGCCTCCCGTATTGTCGCAGCGCTTTCTTGATCGCATCGAGGCAGGCGAAGGCCCTGACTTTGATCCGCCACCGGGGGGCTCCGAGCCGCCTTCGGCCGCTCCGGGCGCCTCGCCGAATCTTCCATGACCTGAAAGTCCTTATCGCTGGCGGTCCGGTGGTAACAGAATGGTATGTATTCTCACCTCGTGCTCGACTGCGGCAATTGCCACGCTCTCGAAGGTGATATTGCCCCGGGGACGCGGGTGTGGCGGAGCATCCCCGATAAGCACGATATGGCGTTCATCCGTGACCCAGTCGTACCCGTGAATCGCCGCGTACAGCGCCTCGTGCACTGCCTCGGGTATATCACCGCCTCCACCTACAGAAACGTTCTCGAGTATTGTCCTTATTGATTCGGCATCGTGCTCAAAGGGAAGAACCCGGTTCAGATACACCGAAAAGTAATCCCTGAACAGCGTTATTCCGACCGCGAGATCGGGGATACGTTCGTAGAGCGCGTCCACTGCAGACGGCAGCTGATCCCGCACGGTATCGACCCATATTCCCATGCTGCCGGTGGTATCGATTACGAGTACGACTTCGGCAGCCGGGCCGGCATTTTCGATGGGATCGAGAACCGCCGCAATGAGGTCATCGGCTTCGAGTACATAGCGCTCGTCCCCGTCGGTCGCACGCGCGAGACGACGGAACTCACGGAGCGCGTCGTCATCGAGACGGTCGTCGTCAGGGCGGGCCTCGACGACGCGCTCACGCACCTCGGGCTCGGGTACGTGTTCGGGCTCTGGTTCGGGCTCTGGTTCGGGCTCTGGTTCGACAACCGGCTCGGGCTCCGGTTCCGGCGGGCGTTCAAGAAACGATACACGCATGCGAAAAGGGTTGTCCCGGAACGCTCCAGTGTAGTCGCCGTAGGGAAGCTCGAACGTGCGCACGCTGAGCCAGGTTCCGTCCCCGACGCTGATGCTGCCCTCTCGCGACCAGGGATAGCCGTAGACGACCGTTTCCGGTATGAACAGCTCGAAAACCTCTCCGAGGCGTTCGTGCGGGCGTATCGAGGACGAGATAATCGACTTCGCGGTGTTTATCTCGTTCAGCACCTCGCCGTTGAGCAGTCGCTGTTCACCGGCGAGCAGCGGATGCTCGACCGGGCTTCGAAGCGCAAAAGATGCAGCCACGCGTGCCGGGTCTTCGGTCGACTCGGTCAGCAGCACCGAGCCTATGTCCGGCAACGCGCGAACCGAGAGAATGTAGCCGCCTTCGGTCATGCGGATAGCAAGGTCGGCACCGGTAAGCTCGAGATCTGCTGCCGAAACTGCATACGTTGACAGGAGCGCAATAAGCGCCACAAGACCTGGTCTGATACGCATGTATAGATTTTCGGCAGATATGCGTCGCGCCTTACTGTCCGCGACCGTGGTGATGGATTACTCTATGGTCGCCGGAAGCCACGATCCGCGGTCTCCGGGCAGTGCATCGCGGAAAAAGTCAAAGTCATCGAGAAACGATGGCAGAAAGCGGCACAGATCCACCGCATCATCGGTGTCCCAGGCGAAAATGAGCGTTTCTCCGTCGTGCTCAAGCACACGCACCTGCAGATCCGGATCTGCAAGCACCCGCAGGATCCGCGTCCCGCACTGCACGGTCGACGCGTCCTCCGGCAGAGGCAACCCGGCTTCGGTGTAGTAGACAAACAGATCGACACCTGCACGCTCATAGCGTGCGCGGTGGTAAGGCACGACCAGGGTCGGAAAAAGCTCAATCCCGACGATACGCCGTGGAGCCTCCACGAGCACACCGGTTTCAGCAGAGGCGGGAAATACCGCGAGTACGGACAGCAGAATCGCTATCCGGACCGGACTACTCAACGGTGACGCTTTTAGCAAGATTCCTGGGCTGGTCAACATCACGGCCAAGTTCGAGGGCGGTATAGTAGGCGAAGAGCTGAAGCGGGACAACCGTCAGGTACGGGTACAGCAGCTCGTGTGTCCTGGGAACGAACATCACGTCGTCGACAATATCGGCGAGCTCGTTGTCGCCGTCGACTCCGAGGGCGATCACCTTCCCGTTTCTCGCCTTCACTTCCTTCATGTTTGAGATGACCTTGTCCCGAAGGCCGTCGTTGGGGACAATAAACAGACTCGGGGTTTCCTCGTTGATCAAGGCAATGGGCCCGTGCTTGATCTCCGCGGCGCTGTAGCCTTCCGCGTGTATGTAACTGATCTCCTTGAGCTTCAGCGCCCCCTCGAGGGCAACGGGATAGTTAATACCGCGACCAAGAAAGAGGAAGTTTTTCGCCTGTGCGTACTTCTTCGCGAGTTCCTGTATGTGCTCCGTTCGCGTCAGGACTTCCTGAACCAGATCAGGAATCTGCTCAAGATCGTGCATGAAGCGAAGACCCGCCTCGTAGCTCATATGCCGCATGCGGGCGAGCAGCAGGGTAAACAGGTACAGGGCACTGAGCTGGCTCGTAAAGGCCTTGGTGGAAGCTACGGCTATCTCGGGACCCGAGTGTATGTAGACGCCTCCGTCGCTCTCCCGCGGAATGGTCGAGCCAACCACGTTACAGATTCCGAGCACCCGCGCACCCTTGCGCTGGAGCTCACGCATGGCGTAAAGCGTATCCGCGGTCTCTCCGCTCTGGCTGACGGCAAAATACACGTTGTTCCGTTCGACAATCGGGTTTCGGTAGCGAAGCTCGCTCGCAAGCTCGCTGCCGGCAGGAACCCGCGCGAGGCTCTCAAGCGCGTACGCGGCGACAAGACCGGCGTGGTAACTTGTTCCGGCCGCGATGATCTTGACCCGCTCGATGTCGAGCAGCTCGCGGCTGGTCATGTTCAGGCCGCCGAGGTGGGCCGTCGCATTCTCCGGCTCAAGCCTGCCCTGAATGGCCCTCAGAATACTTTCGGGCTGCTCAAAGATCTCTTTCTGCATGTAATGGTCGTAGCCGTTCTTCTCTATTTCCTCGATCTGCCAGCCTATAACCTGAAGCTCGCGGTCTATGGGCTTGTCGCGCAGATCGGTGGTGCGATAGCCGTCTGTGGTAATCCGCACCACTTCGCCGTCCTCAATGTAGAGAACCTGCTTTGTATGCTCGACCAGTGCGGTGACGTCGCTTGCGATAAGCATCTCACCGTCTCCGACTCCGACCACAAGCGGAGATCCGTTGCGCGCACCGACGATCACGCCGGGCTCATTGACGTGCATCGCGAGCATCCCGTAGGTACCCTTAAGCAGAGCCACAGCCTGTTTTACCGAACGTTCGAGGTCTCCGTCGTACAGGTCGGACAGGAGGTGAGCTATGACCTCGCTGTCGGTCTCCGAGACAAAGACGTAGCCTTTCCCCTGGAGGCGCTGCTTGAGCGCGGTGTAGTTCTCGATGATACCGTTATGCACTATGGAAACGGAAGCTGCCGCATCGGTATGCGGATGCGCGTTCCGGTCGGAAACCTCGCCGTGTGTTGCCCAGCGGGTATGCCCGATACCGGTACCGCCGGGCAGTTCGGACGGAACTGCCTTGCGCAGGTCCAGGATCTTGCCCTTTTTCTTGACAACCCGGTGTCGCCCGTCGGGACCGAGCACGCTTATTCCGGCGGAATCGTACCCCCGGTATTCAAGCCGTTTCAGCCCCTCGATGAGAATAGGGGAAGCAACCTTGGGTCCACAGTAACCGATAATTCCACACATATCCGACTCCCGAATTGATCTGTATCAGCTGCCGAGGCCCGCTTCGTGACGAAGCCCTGTCTGACTTTCAAGGCGGATGGTCTTTTCATCCTCGCTGAAGATCAGGGCGGCAACGAACTGTTTAAGTACATTCTCGACTATATCACGGTCGATCCCAAGGTTCCCGGCCACATCCTGTATCGTTTGCGCACGATCCATTGCAGGCTCGTGCGGATTCTCGAGAGACCGCACGTAGAGGGTCAGCGCGATCATGCGCCTGAAATTGGCATTCACCATGGTGTCGATACGATCGTTGGCTCCCTGCAGGCGCCTGCAGAGTTTGTCTATGACATTCATGGCAATTTTGCTGTTCTTGGAGATCAGCCCCAGAAACCCCTGCCGGTCAAAGGCGAGTAACTGAACCTCGTCGACAGCCTTTGCGCTTGCTGTTCGCTTTACCCAGCTGACAATGGCCATTTCACCGAAAAACTCTCCGCGCCCGAGCTGTGCAAGCTCCACCTGTCGACCGCTGATACGCTTGGTAATACTGACCGTCCCCGACTGGACAATGAACATGAGCGTGCCGTCTTCACCCTCGTCGAAAATGGTCTCTCCCGGGGTAAAAGACTGTCCGTACTGCTCAAATAATGATGACCCGGCCATGTGCGGTCACTCCCGTGATGCATTTATTCCAATCAGAACGGCGCGTGCGCGCGTACTACTCTGTACAAGGAGAACTTTGCGTATGATGCCACGGATCAACAGATTCCGACAACGCTCCGTGCTGGCACCTGCCCTTTGTGCCCTGCTCGCTGTCGCCTGCTCGCCGCCGCGGGACCTGCGTCCCGACCTGAACCGCGATGTCTGGCCTCCGCGACTCTTTTCGGTCGCCATGGCGACCCCGCAGGAACTCACCCTGGAGTTCGACAAGCCGGTGACCGTCGTCGTCGACTCGCTCGCAGTCGAGCTGTTCGATGAAACCTCGGACGAACAGGATGATGATTCACCCGGTATTCGCGTGGCACGCGATGGTGAGTCTGAGGTGCGCCTTGCCTTTGACCAGCCGACCCGCCCCGGAGTCCGCTACTCGGTCGGAGCTGCGGTAGAGGACTCGCGCGGTAACAGCCTGCAGCTTGTCGCCTTCGCCTACGGGTACAACGATCGCGTACCGCGGCTTCAGATAAACGAGTTCATAACGCGACGCAGTGCGAACCACCCGGAAATGGCCGAAGTCCTCGTTCTGTCCGACGGAAATCTCGGCGGAATCACCGTGACAAACGGTACAAAGAGCGATTATACAGACCGTTTCATCTTCCCGTCGGTCGAAGTGCGTGCAGGAGAGTTCATGCTTCTGCATTTTCGTCCCGAAGGGGCGGAACACGAGATATCCGAGTTCGGGACTGAGCTCGACCTCTCAGGAGGGCTGAACGCACAGGATCACGCGAGGGATATCTGGATACCCGGAGCAGCCGGGCTTCCCGGGAATAACGGGGTTCTCGCGATCTGGGAACACCCGGCAGGCCACCCGATCGACGCGGTGGCGTGGACAAACCGCACGTCGGCGAGCGATGAACGCTACCGTGGCTTCGGCAGTTCACGCATGGAACGCTGGGTCGACGAACTGGTCGATGCTGGTGCGTGGGTTATAGAGGGGCTGAGCCCGAGACCCGAAGATCTGATATGGATCGATTACTCAACGGCTACGCGGAGTATGAACCGGAGCCCGGGGGCAGCAAACACCCGTTCCGCGTCGGACTGGCATACCGCGCCAACGCGGGGCTCGAGCTGGGGGGAAGAGAATACGACTGAGGTACACACGCCCTGACCTACAGGGCGGACTTGAGCATTTCCTCGATCTGTGGCTTGGGAACGGCACCGACCTGCTGCTTGACGACTTCGCCGTCTTTCATAAGCAGAAGCGTGGGAATGCTGACGATGTTGTACTTGCTCGCAAGCTCCTGCTGCGAATCCACATCAACCTTCCCTATCTTGATCTTACCTTCGTATTCCCCGGCGAGTTCTTCGAGAACCGGGGCGACCATCTTGCAGGGCATGCACCAGTCGGCCCAGAAATCGAGCAGAACAGGTACGTCCGAGTTCGCGACTTCGTCTTCAAAATTATCCTTGGTTACTGTTACTTCCATGATCTCTCCATTGTACTGCTTTGCCGCCCGACCATCAATCGAACGCGCACTCATTTTGCGTCAAGAAGCGACTCCGCTCGTGCTTTCACCGCCTCGTAAACGCCCGAACCCGACGCCGCGGCGATCGTCCGTACGAAGGCACTGCCGACAACCGCTGCCTCGCAGTGCGGTGCGAGGGCCTGCACCTGTCCTGCGTCCTGTATGCCGAAACCCGCGAAAATCTTCGTACCCGAGGCACCGATCTTCTCGAGAAAGCCCATATTCAGCGCTCCGAGCTCGGTACGACTTCCGGTCGTCCCGGTTCGCAGCGCCACGTAGACGTACTCGGGCTTCGTAGACAACGCGAGGTCCACGCGTGCGTCTGCCGAGGTTGCCACAAGCACCGGGACGCAGGCTATGCCCGCGTCGCGGCAGGCATCGTAGAGACCTTCGTCGTAATCCGGAGGCAGATCGGGAACAATGAGTCCTGCGACCCCGTGTTCCCGCGCGCGCGCGACGAAAGCCTGTACCCCCGGGCGGTATATCAGGCTCGCGTAGCTCATGAGAAAGACAGGAGTGTCGGTGATGGTTCTGATCTCGTCGAGGAAGGCAAAGCCGTCGGCCACGGTAAAACCGGCTTCAAGCGCGTCGCTGCACGCAGCCTGTATGGCAGGCCCGTCAGCGGTCGGATCGGAAAAGGGAAACTGTACCTCGAGGTAGGAAACTCCGGCGTCGACGAGTCCCCGAACAGCGTCCATGCTCTGCGCACGGTCGGGATACCAGGGAATGACGTGCGCCATGATCCGTGTCGTGTTACTCATAGACTCGCCGCCTCCCGTGTCAGAAATTCCTTCCAGCGCTCAGCATCCAGTTCGCGTGCGGTAATAAAGAGATCCTTGTCCCCGCGTCCGCTCATGTTGATGACAACTGCCTCGTCGGGCGTAAGCTCTTTCGCGCGCCTGATCGCCACCATGCCAGCGTGCGCGCTTTCCAGCGCGAATATCACACCTTCCTTCCGCGCGAAGTACTGCAGCCCCTCAAGCGCCTCGGAGTCGGTCGCCCGCTCGAAACGCACGCGCCCGGTCTGCCCGAGATGCGCAAGCTGAGGCCCGACCCCGGGATAATCGAGGCCTGCGCTCACCGAATGCGTCGGCATGACCTGCCCGTCATCGTCCAGGAGAAAGAGACTGCGGTAGCCCTGAACGATGCCCGGTGTGCCGAGACCATTCATGCGTGCGGCGTGGTCGCCCTGTGCAGGCCCCCGCCCCCCGGCTTCCACGCCAATGAGTTCGGGTTCGGTTTCATGGATGTAGGGGGAGAAGAAGCCCATGGCGTTGGATCCCCCTCCTACACAGGTCACCAGCGTTGTCGGCCGTACGCCGAGGGCTGACAGCTGCGACACAACCTCGGTTCCGATCACGCTCTGAAACTCCCTGACCATGTCGGGAAAGGGACTCGGGCCCAGGGCGCTTCCGAGAAGGTAGTGTGTGTCGGCGAAGTTAGCCGACCAGTCGCGCATGGCCTCGTTGACCGCGTCCTTGAGCGTGCGGGCACCGGATGTCACCGGAACAACTTCCGCCCCGTACATCTCCATCCAGAACACGTTGGGCTTCTGACGTCGCATGTCGACCTCGCCCATGTAGACCCGACACTGCAGGCCGAGCTTCGCACACACCGCCGCGGTCGCAACCCCATGCTGCCCGGCCCCGGTCTCGGCGATGATGCGGGGTTTGCCCATGCGCCTGGCGAGAAGAGCCTGCCCGAGCGCGTTGTTGATCTTGTGGGCACCGGTTGCCGCAAGACCTTCGAGCTTTATGTAGATCTGCGCGCCTCCCACGTCCCGTGTCACGTTCTCCGCGTGCAGAAGCGGCGTCGGTCGGCCGACGTAGCTCGCGAGCAGACGATGGAACTCTCTCATGAAGGCCTCGTCCGACAGCGCGTCGACGAAGGCAGATTCGAGCTCGTCGAGCGGGGAACGGAGCACCTCTGCAACGTAGCGGCCCCCGAACTCGCCGAAAAAGTCATTGTAAAGCTGCTTCATACCGATGCCTCCTGAGCGACTGCCGCGTCGATCTCCGCGAACAGCGTTCGTATCTTCTGTGCGTCCTTGTATCCCGTTTCGTCCTCGAGCCCGCTCGAAACGTCGACAAGCTCCGGGTTGAACTGCCGCACAAGCTCCCCGACATTATCGGGCCTGATGCCACCGGCAACCCAGAGCGGCCCCTGCGCGCAGACTGCTTCGAGGATTTCGGGGTCGAGTCTTCGCCCCGTCCCTCCCCGTGCGTTCCGACTGTACGCGTCAACGAGACAGCGCGGACAGTAAAAGTCGCCGAGCCCCTTCGCATCTTCAGGCGTGCGAAGCTGCATTGCCTTGTAGTAGGGGAAGGCAAGAGGTGCGCACTCATCCGGCTTTTCGTCGCCGTGCAGCTGCACCGCATCCAGATAGCCTTCGGCGAGAAGCTCCTGAACCTCAAGCGGCAGCACCGCCTCGGCATCCTTCCCGTCACGAGCAACGACAACCGCAACCTTCAGCGCATCGAGGCCCGCGCACTCCCTGACGCACGCCGCACTGCTGCGCCGCGGGCTTTCGGCAAAGACGAAGCCCAGAAGATCAGCCCCTGCATCAACCGCCACGGCAGCGTCGGCAGCTCGCATTATACCGCAGACCTTGACCCAGGGGCGCCGGTGCCGTTTCGCGGTCAGGCGATACCAGAAGCCGCCGGGGTGCAATGAGCTCGCGGGGGCGTTATCCGGCCCGGTGGCGGCTGGTGTCCCGGTCGCGCTGCCCGTCCAGGCCGCCGGCCGCCCCGCAGCCGTCGGGTTTACTGCGCCCCTGCTGCCCGTCGCAGCCGCTTGCCGGGCGCCAAGCGCGAGACCGCGTCTGATCGCGGGAATTCGGGTATGGTCGCGCACCACCGACTCACCTACGAGCACACCGCTGAAGCCCGACTGCGAGGCGAGTGCCGCCTGCTCCTCTTCGAAGATCCCCGACTCGTAGACTACCCTGCAGGGCCAGTCTATCGCGTGGCGGACCCGCACGGGTCCAAGCGGATCTATGCGGAAGGTCTTGAGGTCGCGGGCATTCACTCCGACCAGCCCGGGTTCGATAGGCGCAACGCGGCGAGCCTCGCTCTCATCGTGCACCTCAACGAGCGCCTCCATTCCGAGTTCTCCCGCCCGGGCGTACATGGCCGACAGTTCGCCGTCCGACAGGAGGGAGGCTATAAGCAGTATGCAGTCGGCACCGGCGCGGTAGGAATACTCGACGTCGGTCACGTCCAGAAGAAAATCCTTACGAAGGACCGGCAGATCGGGAAAGGTTTTCTTGACGACCATGAGGTCGGTGAGGCTGCCACCGAAGTGATCCTCTTCGGTGAGGACCGAGATCGCGTCCGCACCAAGCTCACGGTAGGTGCCTGCCAGCCGCACCGGCTGTATGCTCCCGTCAATGGTCCCCCGCGAGGGGCTTTTCCGCTTGATTTCACAGATCACGAAGTTTGAACGCGGAAACGGAACTACCGGGTGCATTCGCTCAGGCGGCAGGAAGGAGCCCAGGCTGTAACCCTCGGTCGATACGCGCTCCCGGCGTTTCGCCGCGATTCGGGTCAGTATATCGACGTCACTCATGCCGCGCCCTCGTCTGGTGCCGTCCCGTACGACCGCTCGAGGATCGCGTTAATACGTTCGGACACCGAGCCGTTCGCAAGAGCGGTTCTGACCCGCACGACACCGTCGGCGAGGTCTTCTGCGATTCCGGCAACCCAGAGCGCTGCTCCCGCGTTCAGAAGTACCGCGTCGCGCACCGCCGTCGGTCCACCGCCGGCAAGGAGCTCACGCGCCATTGCGGCATTTTCTTCGGCCGTGCCACCGGCGAGATCTGAGGTCTGGTGGCCGGTGATTCCGTAGTCGGCCGGGTCGATCTCGAACTCGCGGATGCTGCCGTCAGGTTCAAGCAGGGCCGCGCTGGTCAGCGACGCCGGACTAATCTCGTCGAGGCCGTCGTGACCGTGGACGACCAGCGCCCGCTTGAGCCCGAGCTCGCGGCCCGCCTCTGCTACGACGCGGCAGAAGCGGGGGTCAAAGACCCCGATCAGCTGAAAGGCGGCCCCCGCGGGGTTCGAAAGCGGGCCAATGAGGTTGAACACGGTCTTGATCCTGAGCTCCCGCCGCGGAACAGCGGCGTGCTTCATGGCGCTGTGGTACAAGGGCGCAAAAAGAAAGGCAAAGCCCTCGGCTTCGAGAAAGCGCTCTGCCTCACCCGGGGTCAGATCAAGGTTCAGGCCGAGGGAACGATAGAAGTCCGCGCTTCCGCTGATGCTCGAAACCGCGCGGTTTCCATGCTTGGCGACTTTCGCGCCGCAGGCTGCGGCAACGAGCGCGCAGAAACTCGAGATGTTGAAAGTGCCGAGGCCGTCGCCTCCGGTGCCGCAGGTATCAAGAGTCTCCCCGCTCACAGTTACCGGTACGCGTCTGCGCTGCAGCACCGAGGCGCATCCGGCGACCTCTGACGCGGCTATACCTTTCGCGTTCAGGCCTACAAGGACCCCGGCGATCTGGGCCGGGGTCAGGCTCCCGTCAGTGACCTCTTCCATGAAGCGCTGCGCTTCGGCAAAACTCAGGTCCTGTCGGTCGATTATGTGATTCAGGGTACCGGTATAATCAAAAGGATCGCGTCTGTAGCTCAGGAAGGCTCTGAGAACCTCCATACCGGCAGCGCTGCCTATGGACTCGGGATGAAACTGCACGCCTTCCACGAGATGTTCCCGGTGGCGCACGCCCATAATCTCGTCGTCTTCACTTCTGGCGGTGACCTCAAGCTCAGCCGGGAGACTCGCAGGGTCAATGACAAGGGAGTGGTAGCGCATGAAGGTCCCGGCTATGCCTATGGTCCGGAAGACACCCTGCCCGTCAAGCCGCATTGGCTCGGCTTTGCCGTGCACGATGCGCTGCGCGCCGACAATGCGCCCGCCGAAGGCTTCGCCTATGGCTTGATGCCCCAGACAGACCCCGAGTATGGGAATCTCACCGGCAAAGGCTTTTATCAGGTCTATGCTGATGCCGGCATCTGCAGGTCGACCCGGCCCGGGAGAGATTATGATGCGCGACGGCGAAAGTGAACGCACCTCGTCGACCGTGATCCGGTCGTTTCTCACCACCTTGACCGCTTCGTCAGTGAGTTCGCTCAGATACTGATACAGGTTGTGGGTAAATGAGTCGTAGTTATCAAGCAGCAGAATCATCGCCTATACCTCCAGACCGATGGCCCGTGCGAGGGCCGAAAGTTTTTCCTGTGTTTCTTCGTACTCGCGCTCGGGGGTCGAGTCATAAACTACTCCCGCACCCGCCTGCAGGACCATTGTTTTTCCCTTTTTCATGGCACATCGGATGGCAATACAGGTATCGAGGTTACCCCCCGGCTCGACGTAGCCGACCACCCCCGCGTAAAAGCCGCGGCGATGTGGTTCTATCGCATCGAGCGTCTCTATCGCGCGGATCTTCGGCGCACCGGAAACCGTCCCCGCAGGAAAGGTCGCGCGCAGCGCGTGTATGCCGTCGGCTCCCGGTTTCAGCGTACCACGAGCCTCGCTGACAATGTGCATGACCCGGCTGTAGCGCTCGATGGTCAGAAGCTCGGTCAACCTGACCGAGGAACACACCCGGCCGATGTCGTTTCGTGCAAGGTCAACGAGCATGCGGTGCTCGGCGAGCTCCTTCTCGTCTGACAGAAGCTCCTCCTCAAGTGCCTTATCCTCAGCGTCGGTCGCCCCGCGCCTGCGGGTCCCGGCGATCGGTCTGATCTGTACCTCACCGCCCCTGACCTTCACGTGCACCTCGGGAGAGGCCCCAAACAGTTGTGTCTCCCCGTAGTCGAGAAAGAACAGGTACGGTGCGGGATTTGCCGTCCTGAGCCTGCGGTAGGCCTCAAGCGCCGGGAGCCCGGTCACCGCTTCGACCCTGCGACTCAGGACCGCCTGCAGCAGATTCCCCGCCACGATCTCGTCCTTGAGCGTTGCCACCCCGTCGATAAAACGCGCCTTCTCTCTGGGATCGGTCCCGACTTTAGCCTCGTAGTGACCGTCATCGAGGGTCAGGTGCCCGTAATCACCGTCGAGAATGCGTTCGGCAACCCGGTCGACCGCCTCGCTCAGATCGACCTCGTGTTCGGCGTAGTTGACCCCGATCAGGTGAAGCTCGTCGGTATAATGATCGAAGATAATGAACACGTGACCAAACATGAAAGAGGCAAGCGGATTCCCCAGGGGATCGAGCCGGTCGGCGAGACGGATTGTATCGCACTTCGCCGAGAACTCGTAGGAGAGATAGCCGATCCCACCCGCCGGAAAGGGAACTCCACCCTGCATGGGCTCGTGCTGGTCTGCGATGTAGCGCAGGACGTCGAGAATATCGCGTGCCCGGCTTTTCACCCGCCACCTGCGAGTTTCATCTTCAAGAAAAATACCCCGATCGGTCTCGAAGACCCTGAATGCCTCATCGACCATGATCAGCGAGTAGCGCTCCCGACCATTGCGAAAGGTCGCCGACTCGAGCAGGACCCGGGCGTTGAGCTTGCGGGCAAGGGCAAAGGGGGTAAAACGTTCGCCCGAGAGCGTTCGTGTTATGGTGTCACTGCGGGTGTCCATGGCGGTCCATCCTTACTGTTCACCACCCTGGTGGTCGCTTTTGTCGCGCCGGCGGCACAAAAAAAGGCCGCAACCGGTACGCTGTATCGCGTCCACCGGGCGGCCTTCTTCGTCACACAGTTTACATGCGTGAAGAGCCCCGGTATTACCGGAGCCACCAACCAGAATTGTGTGTAATGTCTCGCAATTGAGAAATCATCGTGATTCTGAAATTACCCGCGAGATCACTTCTGTGTCAAGATGTGGGGCCACTTCTCGCGCTACGACACGGTTTCGCTAATTCGAGTGATCTGAACATAGCAATGCAGCACGTTCCTGTTTCAGCGCCGCCTGGAAGCCAGCCTATACGCTAAAAAGTCATCTCGTTTGTGTACAGCAAGAACAAGGAGCGTCTGGTTCGAGTCGCTGACTTCATAGATCAAGCGATATCCACTTTGGCGCAGTTTAATCTTGTAGCAATTGTTCAAGTCCCTATGAAGCTCCGATCCGGGCAATCCGGGAGAAACGAGTCGTTTCTGTAGAATTTTCTTGAATTGTGATTTGACCGAACCGTCAAGCTTCCGGAGCAAACTGAAGCCGATACGAAGCGGGTCTCTACAGATCGTTGATATCTGCGTCGACCGCTTGTGAGGCTACGGCCTTCCGTTCCTGAATATGAGAAACGACGAGAGAATCGCAGGTTTTTTCGATCATTGATTCATACACTTCAGGGGCAACGATATAGAAAGCTGGCTTGTTGTGATTAAGTACGGCAACTGACCTACCCCGAGCTTCCCTGACGATTGCCGCCGGGTTCCGCTTTAGTTCCGAAATGCTAATCGTGTAATCAGTCAAAATATGTTCCATATCTGTCGCTATATTTGTCATTATATTAATCACAATAATTCCACCCGTCCAGATAGTAGTATGACTCAAAGCCACGCAGCACCTTAAGGGGCGCCGCGTGGCAGAGGAGGCATGTCGTCTGCATGGAGTCAGAACGGCATTGGCAATGGTTCTTCCTGCTTCTGTGCACCTCCTTTCTTTTTCGTGTTGACCGCGGTGTCGACCGTTATTGCGGCTGCGACAAACTCGCTTCCCGCGACCTCACCGGTCACGACCTTCTCCCCGGCCTGCACTTCGCTCTTCGGCCTCGGGCCGAGCTCCACATGATCGGCGACAATCTTGATGCGGCTTCGCCCCTGTCCTTCGTCGTCGGTCCAGCGGTCCTGCTTGAGCCGGCCGACAACACGAACGTTGCGACCTTTGCCGAGTTCGCGGCTGCAGCGTTCAGCACTCTGCGCCCACGTCTCCACGTCAAAGTAGCTCACCTCTTTCTGCATCTCATCGCCCTGGCGGTAGAAGCGATTCGCTGCAAGCCGGAAGTTGCACACCGGTGTCCCCTTCGTCGTTTCCTTCAGTTCGGGGTCCGCGGTCAGATTGCCATCGATCAGTATTGAGTTCAGATTATTCATTCATTCGTTCTCCCTGCCCTGTATATTCTGTCTATCGTTTTGCCCCGGCGCACGACGTGCACCAGGACTGCCGGCACATATATATACCCGGGAGAGTGTGAGATTGATTGATGAAATCAGAAAAAAACCAAAAAAACGACTGGCGGTCGAGCACAGGGCACTCGCCACCAGCAGTCAGGCAGGACCCGTCAGTAGAGGTACAGAACGACGCCGAGGCCGGTGGTGAAGGTGTTCATTTCGGTTCCGTCGGTGAAAATGTCGATCTGCAGTCCACCGTGAGCGTACAGACCTATGAGGTTCGTGAACATGACCTGTGCTCCGACGCGCGGCGCGAGGTAGGTAAGGAAGCGCGTATCGGCGGTGTCAGGTTCTTCGCCGGGATAGGTCCGCTCAAGAAGCCCGACGTCGATACCGAAGTACGGTGACGCCTGGGCCTCGGGTGTCAGGTAGTAGTCGACCGCTGTTCCAAGCAGAAAGAACGATGATTCAGTCTCGCCTTCGGATCTGTTCACCGACAGCGCTATTCGAGGTTTTACTGCGATTTCGTCTGTAACGTGAAAGAACCCGAGTATAGACGGGGACAGGCCGAATATACTCGGTTCTACCGCGAGGCCTACCCGGTTTCCCTGCATGGCAAATATCGGGCTACAAAGCCCGACCATCCCTGCACCTATCAACACTATCAGTATAATTCGTCTGATGTTCATAATCACTCGCTCCTTATGCAGTGTTATTGATCAATCCAGCGCACCGTCAGTAATCCCGACAGATCAAGCGGCAATGCGACGTGGAATCTGTCGCCGCGGCTTCGTGTGTTGTCGTTGAATACGGTTTCGTCGAACCGGATAAAGTTCCCGCCGGCAC